>SXPK01000116.1 GCA_005776365.1 Planctomycetia bacterium | reverse complement strand
TACAACGTCATGGGCGTCGCCAAGGCTGCGCTCGAGTCGTCGATGCGCTACCTCGCCAACGACCTCGGGCCGCACGGAGTCCGCGTCAACGCGATCTCCGCTGGTCCGATCAAGACGGTGTCCGCGATGGGAGTGTCGGACTTTGGTTCACTGCTCGACACCATGGCGCAACGAGCGCCGCTGCGCCGCAACGTCGACCAGATGGATGTCGGCAACACGGCCGCATTCTTGCTCAGCGATCTCGCGCGCGGCATCACCGGGCAGACGATCTACGTCGACGCAGGCTTCAGCATCCTTGGCGCCTGACGCGCCCTCCGCCGCGACGTTCGGTCGCTGCGCAGCAAGATTGCGGCAGACAGCGGTGGCAAGAGCTGAAACCGGAAGCTGCGCGCGGTGACGGCCATGACAAGGGCGATGTGGCGACACGTGAGGTTTCGCTCCGCCGACCTGCGTGCGTGACATGAGGTAGGGTTATGCGGTCCCCCCACGGCGACCGCCGATGCTCTTTCCCCCCATCGCCCTGTTCGCGGCCCTCGCGCTGCCGTTCGCGGCCGGCATTCTGCACGCGCAGGATGTCGGTTCGCGCTCCGTTCGTAGAAGCGGTGAATCGCTCCGACCCGACTTCTCGAAGATCGCGAGCGTCAGCGACTTCGGCGGCCGACTGCACGCAATCGCCGCCGGCTGGCGCGCGGCATTCGCGGACGACGGCAGCGTCATGTTCGAGCCAGCCCTAGGGCGCAACGCGCCGCGCGCTGCCTCTTGGCGCATGCGAATGGCAACCGTGCGGCGCGGCGACGCGCAATGGCTGGACGCAAGCGGACTTTCCCCGCGCACGAGCCACGACCGGCACATGGCAATCCGCCACTGGCCCAGGGTCGACGAGCGCTTCGCAGCAACACCGCAGGGCCTGAAGCACAGCGTCGTGCTGACAAGCCGTCCGAATGGCGACGGCGATCTGATCGTTCGTTGCGCGGTGGAGTCGGCCCTGACGCCATCAGAACTCCGCGACAAGGGCCAGTTGCGTTGGACCTACGAGAACGGCGACGGCGTGCAACTCGGAGCAGTGGTCGGCATCGATGCAACCGGGAAGCGCTGCGCCGGGTCGGCGCGCTTTGTCGCCGGCGGCTTCGAGTTGTCACTGCCCGACTCGTTCGTCGACACGGCGACCTTCCCGCTCGAAGTCGATCCGCTCATCGGCGCGGCGCGACCAGCGACACCGACACTCGACATCGACTTCCCTGACGTCGCCTACGACGCTTACAGCGACTCGTGGTGCGTGGCTTTCACGCAGTTCCTTGGTGGGGGCGGCACATCGGTGGTCGCGACCGTGTGGGACGCGGACACGATGGCCTTCGGCTACGGCTTCACGATCAACCATCCCGGCGACGAGGATTCGGTGCGCGTGACCAACATCGCCGGCACGGGGTTGTTCGCTCTCGTCTGGGTCAACTACGGACAGACCGGCTCATCGATCTGCGGGCTCGCATTCGAGCCAGTGCAAGTGCAAGCAACGAGCGTGTTCACCATCGACGGACCGGCCGCACTTGGATCGCCGACGGTTAGCGGCGAAGCCACTCTCTACGACGACGACTTCCTGTGCGTCTGGCGCGAGGATGGCTTTGGCCTGCTCGGATGCACGGTGACGATCGCGCAGGACATGCAAGTCTCCGCCACGCAGATTCAACCGCTGGCGGGGCCGAACGCGGTCGAGCCCGCATTCAGCAAGCAGGGTGGCGACGCCGGCGTTCACGTGCTCGCGTGGATTGATCGCCCACTGGGTCTGCCAGGACGAGTGCGCGCACAGGCCTTCACGCACGACCTCGTGCCGATTGGAACGGGAGTGTTCGTGCAGAACGTCCCGCAGGATTGTGCGTTTCCCGCGGTCGATGGCGACGGCGTCAAGTTCCTCATCGCGTGGGAAGAGCAAGAACAAGCCAATCCATCGGCGCTCGACATCCGCGGCAAACTGCTGACGGTCGGCACGGGCGGCTTCACGAGCATTGGGTCCACGTTGTCGCTCGTCACTACCGCGAACGACCTCGACTACGCGGTCGATGTCGCGCGTCTCGGCGACAAGTTCGGCATTTGCTGGATGGGCAGCGTCGGCACGACACAGTTTGCCGAGGACTGTTGGTTCCGCGCCGTCAACGGCGTCGGCGCGGCGATCGGCGCAGACCTGCGCCTCGACCTCACTGCTGGATCCGTCTACCGCTACGAGCACACGCCGCGCCTGATCGGCCGGATCGCCGGCGACGCGACCTTGCCGGTCGACGATGGCATCTGTGTGTTCGCCGATCAGAACGTGAACACCTACGACAGCGACGTCGGCTTGCAGCCGATCGAGGCGCTGGGTCAAGGCGGCGCGATCACCGACCTTGGCGGCGGCTGCGGTCCAGGCGGCTTCGCCAGTTCCCCCGGACCGGCTGCGATCGGCAATCCAGCATTGCCGCTCGAACTGTTCGGCGCACAGACTTTGGCTGTGCCACTGTTGTTCATCGGTGTTCCCGCGCAATTGCTCTCCTGCGGCGTCTGCACGGTGATCCAACCGATCCTCGTGCAGTTCGTGCCGAACTACGCGGGTGCCGTGACGTCGCCGTTCGCGATTCCAGGAACACCGACGCTCGTCGGGTTCCCGCTCGAGTTCCAATACGTGTCCCTCAACGTCAGCTACGTCGGCTGCCCGGCGGTGCCTGGCGCATCGGCAAGCAACATCGTCCGCATGATCCTGGACTACTGATCGGCGTAGCGCGCCGGAATCGGAGTCAGCGCTTTGCGTCGCGCAGCGCAGCGAGTTGCGCGCGCTCCTTGTCGTCGAGGGCCCCTGTCTTGGCGCCCACTTCGATCGCGCGCGCCGCGAGTTCTGGCAACGCCGGCACCGATGGCGACACCGGCTCCGTCTGCGTTTCTGAGTTGCTTGCGCGCACGGTAATCGCAACGAGCCGCAACAGGCTCGGCAGGTGATCTGGATCGCGCACGAGTGCACGGCCGTAGGCCTCGATCGCTGCCTTTGACATCGGCGCCTTCGCATCGCGCGCGGCGCCGACCAAGAACGAGGCCTCCGCCGATTGCGCAAACTTCGTTTCGACTGCGGACGCCAGTTCGATCGCTGCGTCGGCGGCAAGACTCGGCTTCTTGGGATCGAGCGCGGCTGCGCGCAACATCGCCTTCACCGCGGCAAGGTGCGAATCAGGATCGTCAGGCTCCAGGTCCGCACAACGTGAGAAGGCATGGCTCGCCGCCATTGCACCGTCTGCATCCGTGGCAGTTCGCAGCAGGCACAGCCCAAGTCGGTGGTGCGTCGTCGCTTCAGAGGGCCGCAATGCTGCCAATTCACGCAGGTGTGCGATCGCCCGACGATCCTCGCCAAGCTCGAACGTCCACTCTGCGGCCGCTGCGACGAGCGCTTCTCGCTCGGACGAGCGATCTGTCGACGCCGCCGTAAGGCACGCCTCCGCCGCCGCTGACGCTGCAGTCAGGTGGCCAGAACTCGCGAGGATCCGAGCGTGTGCGAGTCCCACGAACGGATCCCCAGGCGCAAGCAGCACCGCGCTGCGGCTCTCGCCCTCCGCCTCGCGTTCCACGGCAAGAGGGATCGGCACCGTCTCGCCACTCCCAAGCAACATCGACGACGCGAGCAAGGCGCGAGCGCGAGCATTGCGCATGTCGAGCGCGAGCGCGGCGCGAGCTTCAACCTCGGCGGCTCCATACTGCTCCTCCTCGAACCGGAGCATCGCTGACTTCGTGCGCGCTTCGGCTTCTTCGCGATCGGCTTCGCTCGCCGCGGGCTTGAACTGGCGCGCAGCCATCTCTTCGACGGACGGCGCGACGCCCGCACAGCCAGCGACCAGCACGAGGATGCCGCTTCGGAATGCGAGGCGCAGGCGGGCGACAGGGTGCATCCCGAACATCATGGAGGGCTGGCGTCGCGCAGCAAGTCTGAGGATGGCTCGCGACGAAAGGCGAGGAAGCTCCGCGTGCTGGTGATTAGGATCTTCCCTCCGTGCCGCGCATCGCTTCCGACCTCACTTGGCTCATCGGTTCCACACCGCTCGTGGAGCTGTCGCGATTGTCGCCGCCCACGGGCCGCATCGTCGCGAAGCTGGAGTCATGGAGCCCGACTGGCAGCAACAAGGACCGCGCTGTTCTGGCGATGATTCGCGAGGCGGAGCGCGCAGGCGTGTTGCCGGTGGGGGGCACGATCGTCGAGTGCACCAGCGGTGACCTCGGTGTCTCGATCGCAGCGATCGGGCGTCGGCTCGGATATCGCGTCGTATTGGTGATGCCCGAGTGCGGGCAGAACGCTCGCGTCGCTCTGTCCCGCGCGCTCGGCGCCGAGATCCAGTTCACGCCACGAGAACTCGGAATGCGCGCGGCAATCGAACTCACGGAAGCGCTGCAAAAACGAACGCCCGGCGCAATCTGCCTGCAACCCTTCACCAGCAAGGCAAACGCGGAGGCGCATGCATCGTCGACTGCGCTCGAGATCTGGAATGACACCAACGGACAAGTCGCCGTCGTAGTCGCAGCGATTGGAACCGGTGGCACCGCCGCGGGCTGCGCGATGGCACTCCGCGACAAGGGCGTGAAAATCGTCGGCGTCGAGCCAGCGGCGAGCCAGGTGATGCGCGGCGGCGCGGCCGGCCCGCATGACATCGCCGGCATCGGCGCGGGCTTCGTGCCCGAGATTCTGCCGCCGAGGCTGCTCGACGAAGTGATCGCTGTCGCATGCGCTGACGCGCGTGCGCAAGTCCGCCGACTGGCTCTCGAGGAAGGGCTTTTGTGTGGCCCCGCGAGCGGCGCCGTCGTCACAGCAGCGATCGAGGTCGCGCGCCGATCCGTTTACTCCGGCAGGATGGTAGTCGCCGTGCTGCCTGATTCTGCCGAACACCACCTGGACCATTCTGCGTTCTTGCAAGAGGACTGAGTGAGCGCCGATTCCCCCAAGAACGAAATCACCGCATTGCTGCTTCGAGTCGAGCAGACGCGCGCCGATCTCAACGCCAAAGTCCTCGGCCAGCGCCAACTGATCGACGACCTGCTCGTCGCGATCCTGGCCGGCGGCCACGTGCTGCTCGAAGGACTGCCGGGTCTCGGCAAGACACTGCTCGTTCGCTCGCTCAGCCAAGGACTCGGGCTCGCGTTCTCACGAGTGCAATTCACTCCGGACCTGATGCCGACCGACGTGACGGGCACGACGATCGTTGACGACCAAGGCGGCAAGCGGACGTTTCGCTTCCAACCAGGCCCGATCTTCGGCGGGCTCGTGCTCGCGGACGAGATCAACCGGGCGACGCCGAAGACGCAGTCATCACTGCTCGAAGCGATGCAGGAAGGCTCGGTCACGGTCGCCGGCCAGACGCATGCCCTGCCCGACCCATTCCACGTCGTTGCGACGCAAAACCCAATTGAACTGGAAGGCACCTCTCCGCTGCCCGAGGCCCAACTCGATCGCTTCCTGTTCAAGTTGGAGGTGAGGACTCCTTCGGTGGAGGCCATGGTCCAAATCCTGGCCGGCACCACGTCGAATGCGGCGCCGACAACCACCCGCCCGCTCGCGATCGAAGACCTCCGACGGCTCCAGCGTTTCGTTCGAGACGCTCTTTGCGCATCGCATCTGCTGCACTTCACCGCTGAGTTGCTCGCGGCAACGCACCCTGAGTCGGCGACCGCAAACGAGCCGACCAAGCGCTTTGTCCGCTATGGTGCGAGCGCGCGCGCGGGTCAGGCCATCGTGCTGGGTGCAAAGGCCCGAGCCCTCCTGGCTGGGCGCCCGGCTGTGACGAAGGACGACATCCTCGCCTGCCTGCTGCCGGCCCTGCAGCATCGCGTGCTGCTCGGCTACGAAGCCGAATCGGCCGGGACCGGCGTGTCCGAACTCCTGCCGGGCTGGATCCAGGCCGCCGAAAAACGAGTTCGCTGACCGAAGCAGCGCCGCTGACCGGCTCGGAACGCTGGGGCTCCCTGCAAAAAACTTGCAGCCGCGTCGACTCGGTTCCGCACCATCCGCCGACTTGCGCCACGGCCAAGTGGCGACTCTCAAGTCGCACCGTGAAGCCCACTTGGTGCAGGCCGCGGACCGTCTGGTCGAGGCGGGCACTGACCCTGATCGGGAGCCGTGGTGTGGAAATTCTCACACCATGGGAAAGAACTTCGCCCCCGTTCGTTCACTACCTTGCATGGGACGAGTGCCCAGGCCGCCCAGTTCTGGGTTCCTGCAGGGAGTTCCAGAGCGACACGAGAGGGCTTACGGCGGCCCGGGCCATCTGGAGGCCGGTGATCCTTGGGAGAGGATTGCCGGCCTCCAACTTTTTCCGGACCGCGACTCCCCCACTGCCTTCACTGGCTCCAGCCTCCCTTTCTGGTAGCGGCGCCACTCACGACCCTGGTGCTGCCAGGATCTGTAGCCCAGAGTTCCGCACTATGTCCCAGGCTTCCGATGGCGCGAACGGGTTCCGGCAGCGTGCAGAAGAACTGCTGCGAAGCGTCGTCCGCCGGCTCGACGCATTCGACCCTGATGAGCTTGAAGCCGACCACGTTGAAGGCGTCGTCAGGGTGACGTTTGCAGACGGCAGCATCTGCATCCTCAATCGTCAGTCTGCCGCGGACCAGATGTGGCTCGCCGAGGGTGCGTCGGCGTGGCATTTCGAATGGGACGCTTCGCAGCTGGCATGGCTGGACACCAAGGGGCGCGGCGACCTTCGCGACGTGCTGACCGAGGTGATCTCGAGGCGCCTGGGTCGCGAAGTGTCGCTGCGTTGATCGCGTCGCCTTGTCTCGCCTCGCACCAAGATCAGGCGCTGCCGACGAGCCCGTCCTTTGCCCGCGCGCCGACGAGTGGGAAGCACAGCGAGAACTCTGCTCCCTTGCCGGGCTCGCTCGTCAGTTCGATGCGGCCCTTGCTCGCTAGAACGAACCGTGCGACCGCAGTGAGCCCTAAGCCGGTCCCCAAGCCGATTGGCTTCGTCGTAAAGTAGGGATCGAAAACGCGCTGCTGCAGTTCCACCGGGATGCCGGAGCCGGAATCGGAAACACGAATACGGGCGCTCCCGTCATGAGCGTCGGCTGCAATCGTCAGCACACCGCCGCCTTCCATCGCGTGTTTGGCGTTGATCGTGAGATTCCAAAGCGCGTGCTCGAGACCGCGCACGTCGATTTCCACGGGCAACCGCGCTTCGACTTGCTCTGCCCGGACTTCGATCGTTTGCGGCAGCACCGCACGCACCCGACCAACGAACTTTGCGAGCCACGGACCGAGATCGCAGGTTTCCACGACGCCATCTTCCGGATGCGCAAGGTCCATCAGTTGGTCAAGGAGCGGCCGGGCCTGCGCCAGCGTCTCTCCGACCAGCCGCAGCCTCTCGGCGGACCTGTCGTCTTCGTCCAACGCATGCAGCGACACCTGCCCCATCATCACTTGAAACGCATTGCGCAACTGATGGCTGACAAGTCCCGCAAGGTCTCCAACCGTGTCGACGCGCATTGCGTGACGCAGCATCTTCTCGCTTTGTCGCAGCGCCCGCGCCGTCTCCGCCTGCTCGTTGCGTCGCTTCATCGCGGCATGCAGAGCTGCCACCAGCAGGCTGTGCGCCAGGGCTCCAATCAGCGCCGAAGCGAGGGTCAGCGCCATCATGCTCAGGAGATGCGTCCACGCATCGTCGAGAGGCGATGGGACCACTGCTGCAGTTGAGGCGATCGCGTGGATGACCCGTGTGAGGACGGCGAGGATTGCGAGCGTCAGACCCGGAACGACGCCAAGGCATGCCGCCGCGACGAGCGAGAGAATCGGTTGCGAATACCAACCGGCGCCAAACGCATCGCTGTGCCACGACGCAAGCGTCGCTCCAACGAACAATGCAACGAACAACAGCAGGGCAGCACGCGCGAGGTTGCCCGACTTCGCGGTTGCCCAGGCCAGACCTGCGAAGACTGCCGCGCAAAGCGCAGGCAGTGCGCCGCCAAGCGTCGCACTGCCGGTCCAGAACCTCGAGGTGTCCGACGCCAGCATCGCGGCGCCGAACGAGGAGCCGCCAAGTGCGATCGTCAGCGACGCAACACGAACCAGGGCGACCGCACGACCGAGAACCGGGATTCCGGCCTCCCGGAGCAATACGGCCGACGACGCCTCGCGATCTCGTTCTTGGAATGGCACGCGCAAGCGAGCATACGAGAGGCGCGCCTCGTTGCCATGCGCGACGGTTCGTCCTTCAGGGCCTCAACTCGGTCTCGCGCGGCAGTGATTCAACCTTGACCCGAATGCCTGTTATCGGGTGGTCGAATGCGATCCGCCAAGAATGCAGCATGGGGCGCGACTGCGTTTCGCCCTCGCGAGCACGATGCCCATATTTTCGGTCGCCGACGATCGGACAACCCAAGGCCTGCATGTGCACACGGATCTGGTTGCGCCGCCCTGTTGCCAAGCGACAACGCACGAGCGTGCAGCGTCCGCGACGCTCGATCGTCTCGTAGTCGGTGATAGCCGTCTGCCCGCCACGCACGACGACGCGCACCATTCCGTCCTGCTCCTGCAACCTCGACTCGATTCTCCCCGCAGCTGGCGAGGGCACACCAGAGACCAGTGCGAGATAGTCACGATCCACCGCGTGCACGCGGAACAGCGGGTCCATCGCATCGCGCGCAAGTTCAGTGCATGCGATGACGATCGCGCCCGTGGTGCCCTCATCGAGACGGTGCACCGCGTAGACCCGCGAGCCAAGCTGCTCGCCAACGAGATCGATCAGCGTCTTGCCGCGCCGCCCTGGTGCTGCGACGACGAGCAAGCCTGCGGGCTTGTCCACGACCAGCAAATGCTCGTCACGGTGCAGGATCTGGATGTCCGACATGCGGACGACGAGCCTACCCCCAAATCGCGATGGTCACCGCAAAGGCAGATGGAACTGCTGGATCTTGCGATACAGCGTCGCGCGGCCGATGCCGAGGAGTTGCGCAGCCTTGCGCACTTGCCCGCCAGTTGCCTTGAGTGCCCGGCCCAGGATCCGCTTCTCTTCGTCCTCGAACGGACGGATCGAGTCCTCGCGAATCTGCTCGTCTTCGTTAGCGGCTCTGCTTGTCGCGTTCGTCGGCAATGCGAGCCCGGCTGCGGGCAGGGACGCGACCGCCGGCATCGTCAAGTGACGATCATCGATGGCGGCGCCACCAGCGACCACGAAGGCGCGGCGAACGACATTCTCCAGTTGCGCGACATTGCCGGGCCACGGCATCGATTCGATCATCGTGCGAGCGGCTGGCGTGAACCCAACCGGACGTTGGCCTGTCGACGCCGTCAGTTGGTCAAGGAACGACTCCGCCAGCAAGGCGATGTCCTCGGTGCGCTCACGGAGCGACGGCACGACGATCGGATAGGCGTGGAGTCGGTAGTAGAGGTCTTCGCGGAAGGCGCCGCGAGCCACCAGTTCGGGCAAGTGCGCGCTCGTCGTCGCGATCACTCGCGCAGGCGCGCCGTCGCTCGTGGGACGCGAACTCCGTTCCTTGAGGAACCGGACGAGCGCTTGTTGCCCGGCGGCAGGCATCTGCTCGACGTCTTCGATCAACAACGTCGTGCCCTTTGCTTGGTTGAGCGAGCGCTGCAGCGAATCGGCATCGAACTCCGCGCCGCTGTGGACCACGATGGACTTGTTGCTGCGACGGCTCTTGCAGTGGATCACGCGAGCCGCCATCGACTTGCCTGCCCCACGCGCACCTTCGACAAGGACCGTTGCGTCACCGTCTGCAGCCCGCGACAACGTCGTCTGCAAACGGCGCATCACCGGGCTACGGCCTACGAGCGCAGAACCGTCTCGAAGACCTGACAGCAGGCCCTCGAGTTGTTGCGTGCGACGACGGATCTGCTCGCGATCGAGCAGCAAGTCGACGAGCACGGCGCAGGCATCGCCAACGACGCTGAGGGGGAACGCACCGAGGCTCTCCGGGTGGCAGTTGCTCGCGCCGGCGCCCAATTGGCAGAAGGGCACATCGAGATCGACGCACACTGCAGCGACCTCCTCGGACATGCCAAGATCGACCATCACCAGGTCCGGGACCTGTTCGGCAATCGATGCGCATGCCGTCTCAGGCGAGTCTGCTCGAGCGACATCGTGTCCTGCCTGCCCGAGCCCATTGACCATTTCGTGGGCAGTTGTTTCGCGGCTGGCGACCAGCACGCGGGCAACGCGACGCGTGATCGCGGCAGATTTTCCCCTCGACAGTTCCGTAGTCATGGTTTTCCCGTTCCTGGATCGGATCCGGGAAGTCCGGAACTGAGGCCGCTCACACGACTTCGCGTCGCGGACTCGATTCAGCCATGCGTCATGTCCGTGGCACCGCAGATTCGGGCCAAGGAGGATGTGTCGAACTTTCTGCAGAGATTCCCAGATCTCGACCTGCGTCGGTCCGCGATCAGGAATCCGCGAGTCGACGAGCCAGTTCGTCGAAGTCGATCGCCTGCATGTCCGTGTTCTGGATCGGCGTCATTCGCTTGAACTTGCGGTATTCGTCGATGCTGCTGAGTTCAACATAGTCGCGGGCCGTCATCTTGTTTGGCTCCGCGTCGCGCGTCGGATGCGCCTTGGCGTTCGTCGTTTTCTCCAGCGTGTTCTTCGCACGATGGCAGATGGCAAGCGTGTTCTCGAGGTTGGTTCGGATCTTGAGCAAGCGCTCTTCATTGGCACCAGGAAGGCCCATGCCCTTGCTGATTTTTCCAATGGCCACTTCGAGGACTGCGATCAAGCAGTTCAGCTTGGTCATCAGACGAGCGCGATACTCGCTCGAGGAGAGCATGTCGGGACGACCATTTGATTCGTTGTTGCTGGGTTCCATTGGGTGGCAGGGGTTTGCGACACCAACGAGAAGCACGAGAGATGCCAAGTGCCGCAAACCGCAACAGCGATGCGAATGCCCAACGCCATGGGCGGATCTGATCGCTGGCCCGCAGTGGGTTCGACCGACCCGTCGCAGGGTCAGGACCTCAGACGTCGGATTTCGCAGACTGAGTCGGCGCCGCGCGACGCCTGCTCAGATGCCGGTGACGGCCTGACGGCACACGCGCATCGACACGTCGCGCAGGCGCGACAGCGAGCCACTGCCTACGACCCAATACGTCGTTCCCGCTTCGTGGAAGATGTAGGCGCGCATCGAAGCGTCGTCGTAGCTGGCGATCGCGTGCGCCTGGGTCGCGTTGACGTTTCGCACTGCGGGGCTGTTGAGGAACGGGTTGTCGCTGCCCTGCGTCTGCAGCACGAAGAACTCGTCCACGCCGTCGGAGTATCCGAGCACCAGCGTGCGATCGCCGTTCACAGGGTCCTCGGTGATCTGCACGAGGTTCTGGCTGTAGTCGCCGACAATCGCTCCAACCGCTGGCTGCACGGGAGCAGTGACGAACTGCGCCGCGGCGCGAGCGAAATCCTGGAAGCGATTGACCTGCATCTTCGGCCGCCAGCTCCAGGCGGGCTTGCCAGCGCTGCGCGGGCCAAGCTCGATCACAGGGCCATTCCACGTGAACGTGGTGGTCTCCAACTCACTGATGAGCTGCAGCCGCGAATCGTATTCGCCGCAGTAGAGAGCGACGCCCGTCTCGACATCGAGATCGACGAGCCAGATCGCCTTGTCCTGCGCATTGGGGTAGACGACGACGCGGCGCACCGCTCGGCCGAGTCGCTGCCCTGCGCCAAAATCGAACAACTGGTAGTTCTGTTGCGCGAGCGCCGCATTTCGGACGCGGAAGCCGCCATGCAGGTGCAGCAAACCGGCATGCTTGCGATAGACCTCGCTCCACAGCGTGCGCGCAGTGCCGGTCGACGAGCTGCCGCTGACGACGTCAAGGAACTCGAGCTTGAACGCCGGGTCCGAAGTTCCGTCTGCTTGCACCCTGAGTTGCTCGCGAACCTGGACCAGCTGCGCGCCGTGATCAAGAAAACGGCGGATGCGAACCGAGTCGTGCGAAACGCCCTGCGGCGCCTGCGCGATCAGCTGGAACGTCACCGGGCTGCCGTTCGGGATGGCCGGACCGCTTTGGACTTGTGCGAGGCCAAAACTTGCGCAGAGGACCGACAACGACACTGCGCCTACGACAACCCGGACGAAGCCGGCCAGTCGACGGAGCATGTTGAGTTGTCGATCAAGGAGCATGATTGAAACGACAGCAGACCACCGCAAATCGATCAGGAGATGCCTGGGAGATGGTCACCGAACCACGGCTTGACGGAGGACAGCTGTGGGATGCATGACAGCCGGCAACTCGGAGACGGGAACAAAGACGATGCGAACATCCTCATTTGTTCCCTCCGAACGCCCTGCGCGCCAACCAAATACGGCGAGCAGCGCGATGGACGCGGCGATCGCGGATGCCGGTGCAAGACGGCGTCGGAAGCGGGCGCGACGCTCGCCGGCGACAAGCACCAGCGGAGGATTGCGGTCGGGCTGACGATGCGGAGCAGCCTGAATGTGCTCCAGGATCTCGACCCGAAGTGTCTGAACTGGCCAGGGCAAGCGATCCCCGATTGCCTCGACCCGCATTGCGGCGCCAATCGCCTGCCCGATCGGCGAGCGCTCGGACGCGTCGATGACCTTCTGGTGAATCGCGGCAAGCACGTCGGGGTGCTTGAGTTGCGGAGGAAACTCGGGGCGCTTCGCCAGCGGTCCGCCAAGCCCCAGGGCCAGCTTGAGTCGATTGCCACAGGCGGCACACATCGATGCGTGCGCCGGGACTTGGCCAGCCCGCGCTGCGTCCAAGTGATCTGCAAGCTGGCGCGCGAACTGGCGGCAATCAGGCTGTTGAACGGGACTATTCATGCGCTGCTCCCGTAGGACCCGCCCGCGACTGCGACGTTTTCTAGATGCGGAAAGCGCTCGCGCACGACGCGCTCGAGGGCCAGATGGGCTCGCGCAATCCGACTCTTCACGGTGCCCAATGAAAGGTCGAGGGTCGCTGCAAGCTGCTCGTAGGACATCTCTTCCAAGTAACGGAGCGCGAGGATGACGCGCAGCTTGGGACTCAGCATCCCGATCGCTTCCTGGATGTTCGCACCAAACTCCTGGGCCTCGGCCGCAGTGTCGGGCGACGCGCCTGGATCTGCCGCAGTCTCAACCGCGACCTCGAGCCCTTCTCCGCCTTGCCAGCGACGCGCACGCACCCGGCGACGGTGGTCAATGCTGCAGTTGACGACCAGGCGAAAGAGCCAGGTGCTGAACAGCGAGCCCGAACGAAAGCTATCGATCTTCCGGAACACCAAGGAGAAGGCTTCCTGCACCACATCCATCGCATCAACGGAGTTGCAGGTAACACGATACGCAATGGCGTAAACGCGATCCCGATAGCGCAGGAACAACTGTTCGAAGGCAGGCTCGAACCCTTCGTTTTCAGGGTGTCGACACGCTTCGACTAGGTCTGAGTCTGGGTCGGGGACCAGTTGCACAGCGTTCTGACGAAGTGGGCTCAACGCCGGTTCCGTCCCGCGGCCGATCAGCCGCCTGTGATGGAGCCGGGTCCGCCTGGCAGCACCAGGACCGTGCCCACGCTCGCCGCGCACTCCACGCCGCAAACGAGGTCATTGCAGTCCTCGCACTCGGCGCCGCTGACCAAGAAGGCCGAGCCGCCAGAACCGCTGCCAAGCGGGGTCAACTGCAGAACGCAGACTCGGTTGTTCGGGGTGGAGCCGACGACACTCGCGGGCGGCTGGCTGATTGACTGCAGTGAAAAGAGGCCCGGGGCGAACGGCACAACCGAGCAGATGACCCCGCCATGCTCAGAAAGCGGGACATTGGTCACGATGGTGCGACCACCGATCGTCGCCGATCCGCCGATGGAGCATGGCAGCACGGCCCGCACCAGATCCTCGGATGCCAACGCCACCGAATAGCGAATCCATGTTCCCGCACCGGCGACCGAACGCTGCTGCGTCGAAATCGGCTGCATCGCCAACGCGGCGAGCGGGAAGCGCAGGCCAGGTGCCGCACCAAGTTCTGCGTAGCAATCGAACTGATTCAACAGGTCGACGCTGCCCATGAAGCGGAAGAAGAGGTGCAGCACCACCTGGTTGCCGACCGGCGACGGGTTCGAAGTGACCACGAACCGCATTTCGTGATCCATCGGCAAAGGGCCATTTGCCTGGAGCGGACGGCCTTTCTGCACGAACTCGATGAAGTCGCCTACACCGTCACTGTCGGTGTCCGGCGACGTTGCGCTCGTCAACGCCGCCCATTCGACGCAATCCGGCAAGAAGTCAGCGTCCGAGTCGAGATCGATCGCTGGCGAATCCGCCCGCAACCGCTCAACCTCGCCAACGACTGTCCACGCGCCTACCGCAACAGCGGCAGATGCGAGCAGGCAGACGACAAGTCGGGAGGTCATGCGGGAGGGGTCGAGACGGATCCTAGGCAAGCCCTGCCCGGAGGTTTCTCGCTCGACGGGGGGCACACCGGATTCAAGCAAGACCAGCGGCGAATGCAACGCCCCCGTCGGCTAGGTCGCACCCCCCAGGCCAAGACGCTGGACCGACATTGCTTGCTGGAGCCTGGCTCCTCTCCCTGATGGACTCTGCCGTTGTGTCCCAGCGAAGGCCCAGGTAGATACCGCTCCTCACGCGCGCC
>SXPK01000115.1 GCA_005776365.1 Planctomycetia bacterium | reverse complement strand
GCTTCCTGCGCGTTCTTCACCTTGGTCTGGTACGAGCGCGGCGCATCCGGAACGTGCGCATCGCCGAACTCGCGCCGGATCAGCGTGCGCGCGGCCTGGATGGCCTGCTCGCTGAGCGTGGTCGAGTCGGTTCGCATGTAGGTGATGAAGCCGTTCTCGTACAGCCGCTGCGCAGCGCGCATCGTTCGCTGCGCCGAGAATCTCAGCTTGCGCGCGGACTCTTGTTGCAGCGTGCTGGTCGTGAATGGCGGATACGGCCGCTCGGTGTAGGGCTTCTGCTCGCGCTCGAGCACGGTCGCCTGCTTGCCGGCGAGGAGGTTGGCGAGTGCGAGCGCTTTCTTCTCGTCGACGAGGGCGAGGCCCCTGCCGCCGCTGTTCAGCGCACCGGTGTCCGGGTCGAAGTCGCGGCCAGTGGCAACGCGTTGGTCACCGAGACCGACGAGGTTGGCGACGAATGCCGCGCTGTCGCCCTTGGTCGCTGCGAACGAAGCGTGCAGGCTCCAGTAATCAGCCGAGCGGAATCGGATGCGTTCGCGCTCGCGTTCGACGATGAGACGGATTGCGACGCTCTGCACGCGGCCGGCGGACAGCTTGGGTCGCACCTTCTTCCACAGCAGTG
The DNA here is from genome assembly GCA_005776365.1 of Planctomycetia bacterium. Classification (GTDB taxonomy): domain Bacteria; phylum Planctomycetota; class UBA1135; order UBA1135; family UBA2386; genus SXPK01. Next base: position 28,455 of record SXPK01000115.1, on the reverse strand, counting down.
GCGAGACGGTGTAGCCGTAGAGGCGGTCGACGAGACGGCGCGTCTCCTGTGCTTCGACCAGCGCCATGTCGATGTCGCGCGGGTGCTCGAGCGCTTCGAGGATTGCCGACTTGGTGATCTCGTGGAATACCAGACGCTTGATCTCGCACTTGGGCTTCAGCTCTTCGAGCAGATGCCAGGAGATCGACTCGCCTTCGCGGTCTTCGTCTGTCGCGAGGTAGAGGATCGACGCGTCCTTGAGTGCGGCCTTCAGTTTCTTCAGGTGGTCCTTCTTCTCGGCCGGAACCACATAGAGCGGCTTGAACTCGTGCTCGACGTCGATGCCGAGCTTGGCCCATTTCTCCTTCTTCAACTCCTCGGGAACCTCGCTCGCGTCACCGGGAAGATCGCGGATGTGGCCGATGCTGGCCTCGATCTGGTAGTCGCTGCCGAGGAACTTGCCGATCGTGCGCGCTTTGGCTGGCGACTCGACGATGACGAGCGACTTGCCCTGTTTCTGCTTGGAGGCCATGAAGTTGGGGGCGACTTGTTAGGGCGGACAGGAACGAACTGTCAAGCATTCGGCCCCGATGGCATGGCGGCTTGAGCGAACTTCGCACCCGCCGAAACCGGGTCAGAACTGCGCCGTGCGCATCGAAGAGGCCCGCCCTAGGCTTTCTGCCCCGTGTCCGGAGCCGCGCAGAAAAAACATCAGCCGATGCTGTTCGACGAACTGCGGCGCGAGCCCGTGGGCTCGTCGGCGCTCGCGACTGAGCTCGCAGGCTGGCGCACGTTCGGCAAGCGTACGGTCTACTCGACGACAGCGGCATCTGGGGTGGCTGGACGCGTAGTCGCGGACACCTTCACCAACGAGTTCTGGTCGAGCGCGCAGCGGCAGGGACATGGCCTGCACGAAGTCAGCTATCGCGCGTGCTTCAAGCCGGAGTTGCCTGGGTTCTTCATCGCGCGGCTGACGAAGCCAGGAGATGTGGTCTACGACCCGTTCATGGGCCGCGGCACGACCTTGTTGGAGGCGGCGCTGCGCGGGCGGGTTCCGTTCGGCAATGACGTCAGCCCGCTGTCGGCGATGCTGCTTCGGCCACGACTTTCGCCGCCGCGGCAAGCGGACGTCGAATCGCGTCTTGCTTCGCTCGATCTGCAGGTGTGCGACGACGTCCGCGACGACCTCCTTGCGTTCTACCATCGGGACACGCTGCGTGAGATCGGCGCGTTGCGTCGCTACTTGCTGACGCGCGAGCGCAGCGGAGAGATCGATGCAGTCGACGACTGGATCCGCATGGTGGCAGTCAATCGGCTCACCGGGCATTCGCCGGGCTTCCTCTCGGTCTACACGATGCCGCCCAACCAAGCGGTGTCTGTCGTCTCGCAACTGCGCATCAACGAGAAGCGCAACCAGACGCCGCCGCGCCGCGACCTCTGCGCTGTCGTCGCGCGCAAGTCAAAGCAGTTGATCGCCGCAGTGTCGGATGCCGATCGCGCGTCGTTGGCCGCGGTCGCCGCGCGCGCCGTGCTGTCGACGGCGCCTGCGGGCGCGACTCCAGCGTTGCCCGACGCGAGCGTCGACCTCGTCGTCACCTCGCCGCCGTTCCTCGACGTCGTGCAATACAAGGACGACAACTGGCTGCGCTGCTGGTTCTGCGGCATCGACGCGGATGCAGTGCAGATCACGATGGCACGCACGGTGGACGCGTGGGCCGTGACGATGCGCGGTGCGTTCGACGAGCTGCGCCGCGTCGTGAAGACGGGTGGCCATGTTGCGTTCGAGGTCGGCGAAGTGCGTCGCGGCTCCGTGCGTCTCGAGGAAGTCGTGCTGCCGGTCGCGGTCGCAGCCGGGTTCTCGCCGGAGCTGGTGATGATCCACGCGCAGAAGTTCACCAAGACCGCGAACTGCTGGGGGATCGACAACAACGACAAGGGCACGAACACGCAGCGGGTGGTGGTGTTGCGGCGAGCGTGAGCGGGTTGGCGTCGCGATGGCGCGCTACGAGCCGAGGCTGGCGAAGAACGATTGCAATCGCGCGGCCACTGGCGCGTAAGCGAGTTGTTTCATTGCTCGCGCCTGCGATCTTTCCACTGCTAGGTGCCAAGCTCCGTCGTCGGCAAGCAACTGACCAAGGTCGGATGGCTCGAAGGCGTCACGGTCCACAGCGCCATTGCCGCCGACGCAGGGCATTCGGCACAGCAACGCGTCACCGGCGACTTGGCCTGGCACTTGTCCCGAGTCCTGCTGAAAGACGACCCGGCATGACGCCATCGCACGAAGGTAGTCGGTGTATGGCAGGCGTCCTTCGATCACGCGGAGATTGGCGCAGCCGAGCGCGGCAAGTCGCTTGCGACCACGGCGGCCTTCTACGTTGCAGACGGTGATGGGCGCGCCCGTTGCGCAAGCCTGCAGCAGCGCCGACGCATGCGCGCGAGAATGCACGTCCCACTCGCGTGTGCCGACGAAGACGCCGGAGCGTTGTGCGAGCGGCCGCGAAAAATCCCAACGCGCGTCGTCGATCGGGTAAGGCGTCGGGATGTATTCGGTGCGCTTGGCGCCAACTGCGCGGTAGAGGGCGACGAGTTCTGGGGTGCTGCTGATCGCGCCGTCGGCAGCAGCGCAGACGCGGCGAAATCCTTCGAGGTTTGCCGGGTCGTCGAGGCGTCGTGCGACTTGTCCCGCGCCACTTTCCTTCCAGCTGACCGCGACTCTGCAGCCGCGAGTGCGCAACGCATCGAGCGCACGCAGCGCAGGCTTCATCGAGTTGCCGAGCAGCAGCAGAACGTCTCGAGATTGGGAGGGGAGCGATCGCACGTCGCGGCAGAACGAGCCCTTCGTGCAGGCCGCGTAGGCGTGGTAGTTGACCGGGGCGTGGACCCGGTCGTCAGGCGCGCCGGCGCCATCGGTGAAAAGCAGGTCGTGGTCGCTGCTGCCGGGGTTGAGGACGGCGAGGTGCATGGGGTCACTTCTTGGGTTCGCGCTTGCGCCCAAACCAATACGTCATCGACAGGTCCACCAATGCCATCAACTTCGACGTCATCCCGAGGCCGGAGTTGATGACTACCTCTCGGTAGTGACGAAAGTCGCGCGAAGTGGGCAACTGCACCGTGCGGAACTCGAGCGGAGCGAGGGCGGCGAGGTCGTCTGGAAGCCCGAACTTGTTGCGCAGGAGTTCGCACATGCGCATCCCCTCGAGCCGACGCCAGAGGATGTCAGATGCATCCTGCCGCTTGCCGTGCCATGCGTTCTTGTCGTGCAGCCGGTAGTTCACGTGCATTGCGCCCATTTCGAACTTTCGCGCCCCCGCCAGCGACGTGCCGTAGACGAGGCACTCGTCGGCGCAGGTCCTCCAGGTGGAGTGCGCGTCGAAGGGCAAGAACTGCGCGAGTATCGTTCGCCGAGCAGAGATGCACGAGGTCGGTGCGCCAACCCAGTGTGGATGCCGATGGCAGCGAACTACGGAGAACCCCACGTCTCGGTCAACGAGTCGTTCTTCCTTGCACGTGCCATCCGCGAAGCAGAGCCGTCGCGAAGCTGCGACGAACGAAATGTCAGGTCGTCGCTCATAGACCTGAAGCGCAGCAGCTAGGTAACCGGGATCCCAGTAGTCGTCGGCATCGAGAAAGAACAGGATGTCGGCCCGGGTGTGCTCGAAGCCGACATTGAAGCAGGACAACTGGCCGCCATTGGTTTTCTCGATCAGCTGAACCCGTGGATCGCTTCCGCGAGCCTTGCGCAACTGATCGAGATCTTGGGGGCGCGAACCATCGTCGACGACGACGACTTCGTCGAATGCGATCGTCTGTTCCAGCGCGCTACGGATCGCGTCGCCGACGAAGGCGCCGTAGGTGAAGTGGTTGATCAGGCATGCCGTGGTTGGGCGATTGCGGGACATCATCTGTCGGGATGCGAGGACAAATCGCCATGCTCGATCAGGCGCATGGACATCCTACGGCATCGGCTTGCTGACTTGCTGCATCGCATCGTGGGCACGCAACCGAATTCCTAGCTCGTTCGAGGATGTCGGCTGGCTTGACACGCTGTTGAGGCAGCGAGATAAGCCCAGGCCACGTCCTGCTCACGAATTGCATGAAGCACTCGCTAGCGCATCTGGAGCGTGGCCTTGGGTCGCTCTCCACTCGATGTCGGCACGCGTTTTTTGACGCGGGCGCAGCCTCGATTTCGGCTTTGGACTTTCGCCACGTATCTCAGGTTTTTCTCGGAGGCCAGACGTGAAGTTTCCGTTCCGGCTGCTCTCTCGCTCCCGCTACGAGTTTCTGAAGAACGGTGTGAAGGCCAAGGCTCTCATCGATCGCTTGCAGTTGCTGTTTGATCCAGTTGGCGCCGAACCCAAGCTGTTGCGCACGGGTCTCGTTGCGGAGATCGCGGCGAAGAGGCCGCCGGTCGTGCTCGACATCGGTGCGAACGTCGGGTTGTGGACCCTCGCCTTGGCCAAGCGATTCCCCGCCAGCGTGGTTCATGCCGTCGAGGCGGATCCAAGGACGGCGGAAACTCTGCGAAAGAACGTCCAGTCGCAAGCGAACGTCATCGTGCATCAACTCGCGGTGCACTCGTCTGTAGGTCGAATCACGTTTCGTTCGCATGAGAACCCGTTGCTTAGCTCGGTGCTCGAGCTTGATGACGCTGTCGGCGCGACAAAGGGCGTGGAAGTCGAGGCAACCACTCTCGACGAGTTCGTCGCAACAAAGCTCGGTGCGTGCCCAGCGTTTGTGAAGATCGATACCGAGGGCAACGACATGCAGGTCCTGACCGGAGCCACGAGGACGCTCGCTGACGATCAGCTTCGCGCAATCGTCATGGAGTTCGGATTCGACCCATCGACTCGCCGCCAAGTCGTCCTCCAACAACTCCTCGATGTGTTGGCACAACATGGATTCCGGCTTCAGGAACTTGACCTAGCCGGGATCTACAAAGACGCTCTCTACGGGAACGCGATGTTTTGCAGATTCAGCTCCTAGCGGTCGGCGTCATGAGAGTCTCCGTAGTCGTCAACAACTACAACTACGGCAGATTCGTCGGCCGCGCAGTCGACAGCGCGCTGCAACAATCCTCGCCACCGCATGAGATCGTTGTGGTTGATGACGGGAGTTCCGACGGCTCGTTGGAAGCGATCGAGGAGATCGCGCGCCGCCACCCAACGGTCCGCGTCGTTGCCAAGCAGAACGGTGGCCAACTCTCGGCATTCAATGCTGGGTTCACGGCGTCGACGGGTGAAGTGGTCTGCTTCTTGGATGCGGACGATGAGTATCTGCCGGGCTACTTGGCGAGACTCACCGAGGTCTACTCAGAAGAGCCGGGGATCGACTTCGTCTATTGCACGGTCGAGTTCGTGCGCGATGGAGTGTTGTTGCACAAGTCCAGTAACGCGGTGGAGTCCTTCGACCACGGGATCTCGTTCTTTCGCACTCTGGCCCTCGGAGAGTGGGTTGGCTCCCCGACCTCCGGCATCTCTGCGCGACGACGGCTGCTTCACAAAATCTTGCCATGCCCCCTGGAACGGGAATGGCGCATTCGCGCGGACGATGTGCTCGTCATCGGCGCCGCAATGGCACCCGGGCGCAAGATGCACCTCGCCGAGACCTATGTCCGTTACCACGTCCACGGAGCCAACTCATGGTTCGGCGCGCATTCGGACCCTTCGCGACTGCTGAAGGAGCGGCTAGAGCGTCACGGGTTGGCGGGTTTCTTCGGCCGCGATGTGGTGACATCGCTGGCGGCCCGTCGGGATTGGCGACGCCTCGTACTGGCAGAATTTCGGACGATCCCAAATCCGCGACTCTCGGATGCGAGGGTCTATGCGCGTGTGATCGCGCGTGTTCCCGGCTCCTGGTCATGGATTTGGAAGCTCAGGATCTTCAAGCACTGGTTGTTGAGATCTGCTGCATCCGGGCATGGACGCGCGTAGCAGCGCCCGCGATGCGGGTCCATCGTGCGCATCAGGCCGTCCCCTCCCGCAACCTCCGCTTCTGAATCTTCCCCGACCCCGTCTTCGGCAACGTCTCCATCACCCGCACGATCCGCGGCGACTTGTAGTGCGCGATGCGCGAGCGGCAGAACGCGATCAACTCGTCGCTATCCACGCGCATCCCGGCGCGCGGCACGACCGCGACCGCGACCAGTTCGCCCCACAACGCGTCCGGCACGCCGAACACGGCGCACTCCAATACACCGGGATGCTGATAGACGACGTTCTCGACTTCGGTGGAGAACACCGTCTCGGCGCCGGTCTTGATGACGTCCTTCTTGCGGTCGACGATGTTGACGAAGCCGTGCGAGTCGATCGTCGCGATGTCGCCGGTGCACAGATACCCGCGCGCGTCGAATGCGGCGGCGGTGGCCTCAGGGTTGCGCCAGTAGCCCTTGGTGACGGTCTTGCCCTTCACGCGGATCTCGCCGACTTCCTTGTCGTCGCGGGCGATGGGTGAGCCGTCGTCGCGGACGACGACGAGATCGACGCCGTCGAATGCGCGGCCCGTGCGGCACTGGAGCGCGAGTTGTTGCGCGGGCGACAACTGGCGTTGCGCGTCGTCGAGCAGACTCACTGTGAGGTAGGGGCTCGTCTCGGTCATGCCATAGGTCTGCACGTAGGTGCACCGAAACGTCGCGATCACTTGCTTGACGACCTCTGGCGCAATCGAGGCGCCGCCACTCAGCATCGCGCGCAGCGAGAACTTTCGCGCCGCAGCGCCCGGCTCCTTGGCCATCAGGTTGAGCATCGTCGGCACGAGGTTCGTGATCGTGATGCGATGGCGTTCGAGAAGGTCGAGCGCGGGCACCGCCGCAAAGCGCGACAAGAACACGTGCACGCCGGCTTGTTGCGTGATCGCAAACGTCGCCCATGCGTCGGCGAGGTGGAACATCGGCGCAATGTGCGCCCACCGATCGCTCGGCCCGAGTTGCAGTTCACGCACCGCCGACGCCGCGTGAGTGCCGACGTTGCCGTGAGTCAGCATCACGCCCTTTGGATTGCCGGTCGTCCCACTCGTGTAGTAGAGCTGCGCGATCGCAGCTGGATCGTCGGTTGACTGCGGCGGCCTTGCGCATGTCGCTTCCGCGAGCAGATCGCCTACCGGCGCGGTCCACTCGGCGCAGCCCGCTAGTCCAGTGGCTGCGCGCTCGAACTCGAGCTCATAGACGAGCGCCTTCGTCTCCGCGTGCTTGAGCACGGACGCCATCTCACCTTCGGACAACCGCCAGTTGAGCGGCACAAAGATGGCGTCGAGTCGAGCCGCGGCAAAGTAAGCGAAGAAGTGCTCCGGTGTGTTCGCGAAGAGTCCGGCGATGCGGTCGCCCTTCGTCACGCCGCGCGCGTGCATTGCCGCGGCCAGGCCTTCGACGGCGGCAAGCGCGTCGCGGTAGGAAAGCGTGCGATCATCGGTCACCAGCGCCGTCGCGTTCGGCGAGCGCGTCGCGGTGTCCAGGAGCAAGGAGAACAGATTCACGATGCGATAGTTGCGTGGGGCTTGGCGCGATGCGCGGGCGCTGGCAGCAAGCTATCCGCCATCGTTGCGGCTTCTTGCTTCAGCCTGTCCGATGCTCGGCCCACTGCGAGCCACCGTGGAACCCACCGACGATCTCAACGCAAAGCCGTGCAGCCCGGAGTCCGCGCCCGCAGCCGCGTCACAACAGGCCGGGACGTCCTCTTTCCATGACGCCGCCGCGCCTGCTCCGCCGCCAGCGCCGACTTCGCTGCCGATTCTCTACCAGGACGAGTCGATCGTCGCAGTGAGCAAGCCCAGCGGGCTGCTCGTGCACCGCGACGAACGCAACCCGGAGGCGCCGGCAGTGCTGCAGATCGTGCGGGACCAGCTCGGCAAGTTCTTGTTCCCGGTGCATCGCCTCGATCGCGCGACGTCAGGCATCCTCGTCTATGCGTTCTCGCGCGACCTCGCCGCCGACCTGCAGCGCAGCCTGATGGCCGAGACCTCGCAGAAGGAGTATCTCGCGCTCGTTCGCTGGCCCGGGAGCTTCCCGGACCTCGGCGATCGCTGGGTCTGCGACCGTGCACTGCATGACGACAAGGACATCCCGCGGCACGCGCACTCGGAGTTCTGGCTCATCGAGTCGTTCCGGCGTTGCGCGCTGGTCGGCTGCCGCATCGCGACCGGGCGCTACCACCAGATCCGTCGCCACTCGAATCACTGCGGTCGGCACATCCTCGGCGACACGACGCATGGCAAGGGTCGGCTCAACGAGCTCTATCGAATCCGCTATGGCCTCGAGCGTCTGTTCTTGCACGCTGCGCGGCTTGCGCTGCTACACCCCGTCAGCGGCGAGTCGCTCGTGTTCGAGGATCCGTTGCCGACAGAACTTGACAACGTGATCGAACGACTGCGATCCGAGGCGCAGCAACAGGACGTGGTTTGATTCGCGCTCGTCGGCGCTCAGCGACTGCGAAACTTCGACTTGAACCAGCGCTGGGCATTCCAGCTGAGCTTGCGCAACAAGCCGTCTTTCTTGTGGTCGATGCCCGAGCGAAACTTCCCGTTGTGGCTGCCCTGCTCGGCGATCGTCGGATGACACCAATAAAGCTGCACGCGGTCTGGAAAGAAGGCGTTCATGAACCAGTCGAGAGGAGCGCCGACGCGGTCGGTCTTCGCGCCGGCGATGAAGATCGCGGCGGCCTCTTTGCTGACGTAGTAGGCGCCTGCACAGCGGATCAGTGTGTTTGGGTAGAGCAGGCGGCCTTCTTCGCGCTCTTGTTTGGGGACGAAGCGCAAGCCCGAGTTCTCGAGCGACAGCACGTAGGGCTTGCCGCGAAGCGAATGGCGGGATTCGGCTTCTTCTAGCATCGCAGTCAGCGCAGAGCGGAAATCCGCACTGAGGAACATGTCGTCTTCCAGCACGAGCGCGCCTGCAGCTTGGCTCTTGAGCAACCGCCGCCAGGCCTCGAGGTGTTTGGCGGCGCAGGAGGTCGTGGCACAGGCGGTGGCCATGCCGTCCTGAAACCACTCCGCGAGGTGCTTGCTGTCGAGATCCGGAATGTCGAAATCGAGCACCCAGTCGGCCTCGAGGGCTTCGCGGGCAAGCACGTCTCGCATGTGCGCGGCTCTGGCCTCATAGCCGACCTTGACGTGCAACACGTAAACAGGGAAGGGCGTGGTCAAGGCAGCTTGCACCGCACCGACGCTAGGCACGCATCGAAAGTCGATCAAGGCAAGGGCAGGGTGAACACGGGGGATCGCGCGGGGCACCACGGTCTTGACCGGGCACTCCGAGTTGTTGCAGGGTCGGCACGGCGAAAAGGCTTGACTGACCGCGAGCACGCATCAAGATGCGTCCGTTCCCTGGTCCTTTTTACGGTGCGACCGGACAAAAAGCGCGATGCGCAGTTCGGGATAGGCAGCCGTAAGTCACGGGAAATTGGCATCTTGCAACGAACTGCCAGATCGGCTTGCGCCGCTTTGGCGGAAACTGACCCCTCCGTCCGAGGCGCGTCTCGCGCGCCCGTCGGGCCTCCTAGCGGCATGAATCAACAGAAAAAGATCGACCTGGCTGGCGGCGGCTACTGCCTCTACGCGCCTCGGTTCCCCCGCTTCGTGGACAGCCTCGGGTTTGCTGACGAGGTGCTGATCTCCAGTGCGCCGGTCCAGCAGCTCTACGTGCTGGCCGTCCTCGACAAGGGTCGTCCACGCCCGCTCACGCTCGAGAAGATCGAGCAAGCGCACGGCAAGGCGATGCTGAGCTTCCACGATGGCCTTGGACTCAAGGTCGTCGAAACGAAGTTCATCACCCAGGACGACCGCTTCGTCAGCCAACTGGATCTCCACAACACCGGCAAGGAAGACCGCGAGGTCACCGTCGTGATGTGGTCGATCACGGATCCTGAAGGTGATCCTGTCAGCCTCGAAGGCGACAGCTACCGCATCAAGCGGCTCCTCAAGAATGGCCAGGACCCTGAAGTCCCGGTCGAGATCCACTTCTCCAGTCCAGATAGCAAGGGTGGGCGCTGCTTGCAGGCCTACTTCTGCGAAGGCGGCGGCGATCGGCCGGATTGGTTGGAGACGCCGTGGTGCGAGATGGAGGAGATGCCGACTCCGCGCGCGAAGCGTCTGATGGAGAAGCCGAGCCCGATCATCGCCGGCTCGCGCGTCTATTGCGGCTTGTTCCGCCCAGTGCCGATCAAGGCAGGCGGGAAGGCGCAACATCGCTTCGAAGCGAACGTGATCTTCAAGGGCAAGGGCGTCAACTTCCGTTCGCGCCGCCCCGATCAGAAGGACGAGAACAGCTACCAAGCGTTCTGGGAGAAGGTGCCGAAGTTCTCCTGCGACTGGAAGGAACTGGAGCGCGTCGTCCGCAATCGCTTCGAGTTGCTGTATCTGCTGCGCGCGCCGCACGGCGCCGGCAACTTCAGTTCGCCCGCGGTATGCGAGGGCAACGGTCCGTTCCACGCGCCGACGAGCTTCAGCACCCCCGCGATCATGCGCGAGGCGCGTTGGCTCCAGGATCCGACACTCGCTCGCGGCTGTCTGAAGCTGTTCTTCGACAACCTGCTGCACAACGGGCAGGTTCCGGGCCGTGTCTTCATGGCTGGAGCGACGCAGGACTTCTACCACGCCGACTGGGGTGGCGGATTTGAGTCGCTCGACGCGATCCACTCCGACAAGGCGACGAAGAAGGCCGTGTTGATGGCGATGCAGCGCTACGTGAAGTGGCTCGCCAACAATCGCGATCCTGAGGGCAGCGGCCTGACGGACATCGTCAACCACTTCGAGGCCGGGCAAGAGTTCTCGCGTCGCTACACGGTCATCGACGAGAAGGCCGATCGCGCCGTCGAGATGCTCGAGCAGTTCCGGTTGAAGGGCGTCGATGCGAGCGCCTATCGCTACCGGATGGTGAAGTGGCTCTACAAGGTCGCGGACGAGATCCAGGAGAAGGCCATGGCCAACCGCTTCCAGGCGGAGGTCGAGGTGATCCAGGACACGATCCGTCGCAAGATGTGGGACGAGAAGGCGGGGCTCTTCATGGACCTCGATCCTGACAACCGTCGCAAGACCAACGTCAAAGCCGCCGTCGGCTTCTACCCGCTCGCCACGGACATCCCGAACCCGAAGATGGTCGAGCGGATGCTCGACACGCTGGGCGATCGCAAGGAGTTTTGGACCAAGTATCCCGTGCCGAGCGTCGCGATCAGCGATCCGTATTACGACGCGGCCGGGCGCTGGAAGGGCACGCGCAAGAACTGCCCATGGAACGGCCGCGTCTGGCCGAGCATCAACTGCCACATCCTCGAAGGACTGGCGATGTGGGCCGAGCGCGGCAACAAGAAGGCGCAGAAGCTCGCGGGTGAACTGCTCAAGAAGACCGTCTCGATGATTTCAGGATCGATCGAAGGTGGCGAGACGCCGAACAGCTTCGAGCACTACAACCCCGAGACGGGCTTTGGCTCGCACTACCGCGGCGTGCATCGCTTCTTGAACAGCTTCATGCTCGACAACATCTTCCGCATCGCGGGCGGCTTCGCGATTCGCTACGGCGAGATCCAGGACGACCCGTTCCTGCCGGACCAGCCGGACTTCAAGCTGCAAGGCATGCCGCTTGGCAACAAGCTCTTCGATGTCGAGCGCAAGAACGGCCGCCTGAAGGTCGCGCCGCACTGAGAGGCCGTTGGACGCCGCGCGCCCGATCGTGACCTTCGATGCGGTGCGCGCGGCCGCGGACCGCATCCGCGGCCGCGTCCACCGCACCGAGGTCTACACGTCAGCGACGCTGGACCGTGAGCTTTCGGCGCGCGTGTTCTTCAAGGCCGAGAACCGCCAGAAGTGCGGTGCCTTCAAGGCGCGTGGCGCCATGAATGCCGTGATGGCCCTTTCCGAAGCATCGGCGTCACGTGGCGTGATCACGCACAGCAGTGGCAACCACGCGGCGGCGCTTGCCTTTTCGGCCAGGAGTCGCGGCATCCCATGCACGGTGGTGATGCCGAAGACCGCGCCCAAGGTGAAACTCGAGGCGGTCAGGGGCTACGGCGCTGAGATCGTGCTGTGCGAGGCCAAAGACCGGGACGCAGTCTGCGTGCGCGAACAAGTGGCGCGGTCGGCGACGATGGTGCACCCCTTCGAGAGCCCCGAGGTGATCGCTGGTCAGGGCACCGCCGCGATGGAGTTGCTGGAGGACGTGCGCGATCTCGACATGGTGATCGTGCCGGTCGGAGGGGGCGGGTTGTGCGCGGGCACGGCGATCACCCTGCAAAGCATGCGTCCCTCGTGCGCCTTGCTCGCAGCGGAGCCGCTCGCAGTCGATGACGCTGCGCGTTCGATGCAGACCGGGGTTCGCCAGCCGCGCGTCGAAGATGCGCGATCGTGGGCAGATGGCTTGATGACTGGCCTAGGCGCGCCCAACTTCGAGATCCTGATGGCACATCGCGTCCGAGTCGTGACGGTGACCGAGCAGGCGATGGTCGAGGCGGCGTTGTTCTTCCTCGAACGGATGAAGTTGGTCGTCGAGCCGAGCAGCGCCACGGTGCTGGCTGCTCTGAGAGGGATTGCGCCCGAGTTGCGTGGGCTTCGAATCGGCGCGATTTTGAGCGGCGGCAATACTGACTTCGGCTGGATGGCCGCCGCCGTCGGGCGCACGAGCTGAGCAACGGACGGTTCGCAAGTCGTTGCACCTCCCGTACTTGGTCGCTTTTGTCGGCGAGACGCCCACCGGCTTCACGGGACACGCGTTCTGCGGGCGCAGACCAGGTCGATCCGCCGCGGCGGATCGACTTGGGCACCTTGCGCATGTGAGAATGCAGAAGGAAAGGCAGAATGCGACCGTCGTTGGTCACAACGCGACCCGTATCAGCCCTCCATGCGCGAGAGTGGCGGCGGAGCAGAAAGCTCGCTCGCAACTTCTCCTCTGACTCTGACTCTGACTCTGACTCTGCCCATGACGCTCCCATCTTCCCTTTGGTCCCGTTGCATCCTCGTGCTTCTGGTTCTGTGTGTCGGCGCGGGCGCTCAGTCGAAGCTGAAACTCGACAAGCCGCAGAAGATCAAGGACTGGGGCTACAGCATCCGGACGCTGGAAGGGTGGGACTCGATCGCGATCAAGCCGGAGGAGCGCTTCGTGGTGGGCCACTGGAAGCTCAACACCGACGAGATGCGCAAGCGCGGGCTCTACGAGGAATATCAGGCCGGCTCCTACTGCGACCTCAGCATCATTCGCATCTCGACGGTCACGGTGACCGGCAAGCAGAAGACGGAAGAGGAGCTGAAGAAGGAGAAGGAGCTCAAGGAGAAGCTCAAGATCAGCCCGGAGCTGGAGAAGCTGCTCGATCCCAAGACCTTCGATGACTTGCTCCAGGCGATGCACAAGGACTGTGACAAGCGCTGGATCCGCAAGCCGTTCAAGGCCGGCAAGATCGAAGGAGAACTGATCGAGTTCGGCGCCGACGCCGAAGCGCACACGATCGCCTACTTCAAGAAGAACGGCGTCGAGTGGGCGGCGTGGTATCAGGCGTTCGAAGAAGCCAACCGCAAGACCTACCGCGACTGGTACATCAAGAGCCTCGAGACCTTTGACCTGTTTGAGCCAGTCAACTCCGACGTCATCGCGATGGCTCGCAAGGACCCCAACAAGCTGAAGGGGGAGGAAAAGCGCGAGGCGCTCAAGGCCAGCATCGCGGGCACCCCCGGTTGGTATGCGATCGACGCCAAGCACTACGTCTTCTTGACCAACAGCTCGAACAAGGCGTTCTTGCAGCAGATTGCCAAGGACCTCGAGGTCGTGCGCGAGAAGGTCTACATGAAGATGTTTCCGCCCCGGAACGAGGAGGAGCCGATCTCCCCGGTGCGCGTGCTCGACACCGAATCGGACTACTACAAGTACGGCGGTCCCCAAGGCTCAGCTGGTTACTTCAACCCCCGCAGCGGCGAACTGGTGCTGTTCACCAAGTTCGAGGACGTCACCAAGTCCAACTCGATGGCCTATTGCCGCTCGGTGATGTTCCACGAGGCCTTCCACCAATACATCCACTTCGCGGTCGGAGACGTGTCGCCCCACTCGTGGTTCAACGAGGGGCACGGCGATTACTTCGCCGGCATGACGGTCAAGGGCGGCGTCATCAAGTTCGAGCCCTTCGACTGGCGCGTGGGTTTCTTGAAGGACCACATCCGCGACAAGAAGGACCTCATCCCGTTGCGTTCGTTGATCCGTTTCCCGCAGCGTGAGTACTACACGAACGCCGGACTCAAGTATTCGCAGGGCTGGGCGTTGATCTACTACCTGCGCCAGGTCTGCAAAGACGACAAGGCCAAGGCCTCGCTCGACATCTACTTCAAGTACGTCGCGGACAACATCGAATCGTTTCGCGCCAAGAAGAAGGAAGAGGGCGACAACGACACCGGCGGCGAATCGGTCCCGGGCATCCCGGGCATCATGATCCCGGACTTCGAGGACGCCGAGAAGGTGAAGGAGATCCTGTCCAAGGCGGTCGACACCGCGTTCGCGGGCATCGATCTCGAGGGGCTCGACAAGGACTTCCGCGCCTGGGTCGAGAAGCTCTGAGGCGCGAGATTGCGGACTGCGTGTTTGCGCAGTCCGCGGCGTCAGCGCGGCGTGCCGATGAGCACGCGAGCGCGACCTTCCATCGGCAGCGCATCCTCGATGACATCCAGTGAGAGCGAGCTGCCGAGTTCGGCGAGATGCCGCATCCACGGCTTGTAGGACATGCCGTTGTCAGAGCAGCACGGCACGATCGCAAACGGGCGTCCGTGCTTTGCCGCATACTCGACGATGATGCGTGTCGCGCCGTCTGGGTGCATGCCGACGATCGCGTCGCAGGTGCACGGCTCCTCCAGGGTGAAGAGCCGCTCTGCGTAGTTGACCTCTGCGCGCTTCCAGCGTCTGTCGAACGTGAGCACGTCGAGGCCGTGTGCAGTCAGCGCGGCGTTGAGTTTGCCCATGCCGCCCGCGACGTCGAACAAGCGCTTCGCCCCCGGCAAGCGCCGTTCGACGAGTTTGGCGAACAGTTCGAATCTGCGCTTGTCGGCCACGGCTACAGCGTCTGCGAACCGTTCACTTGCCGGACTGGTTGAACGCGAGCCACTTCTCGTTCGCGACCTTCCACTTCGCCTCGTCGAGCGGGATCACGATCGTGTTGATCTGCCCAAGCAGGTCGTCCCGCCACTTGTACTGCGCCTTGTTGCGCTTCTTGTTCTCGTCCTCGGTCAGACTCGGACCCCCGACGTCGAGCATCGGGTCCGCGCCCATGCGCACGTGTGCCTGCCCAACCGCGCGCACGTAGTCGACGAACAAGTTGGGCCGTTCGAAGGCCTTGCCGCCGTCGTGCAAGACCCACCAGCGGATCATGCGCGCGCATTCTGGCGTGTAGCCCCAGACTTGCTCGTTCTTGTTGTCCTCCGGGCTCTTCTGGATGGCTTCCTGGATCAGGTGCCACGTCGCAGGGACCGCCTGGTTGTTCTGGCCGTAGTAGGCGATGCGCCCCTTCTCGACGTCGCTCGAAGTGAACTCGACCTTCTTGCCGTCGGACTGCGAACTGCGCAGGAACTCCCAGATGCCGTTGTCAAACCAGCGCGGCATCGCGGGCAGGATGCCGTCGTCCATATCGTCGAAGGCGTGCCACATCACGGCGCGGAACAGCATGCCGTAGCCGCCGCTGCCGCCGTTGTCCGGGTCATTGACGAAGTGCAGTTCGCGGCGCTTCTGGTCGTAGTCGCGGGTCGCGGGGGTCGTCGTCAGGTAGGCGTTGTAGTGGTCCATCGAACCAAAGATGCGCAGCACCGCGGGCTGCGGCGCGTCCTTCACCAGGTCCGGGAGCTTCTGCGTCATCCACGTGCGCATCGCCTCCGCAGCAGCGACGGTCTTCTTGGTGAAGCCGGCGTCGGCGGCGCTCAGGACGGTCCAGTGCTTGGATTTGCCGGGCTTGAAGGAAGTGCTCGGCTCCTTGGTGGTGGCTTCGACAGTCGCCGTGATCCACGACTTGCGCGCACCGTTGCGCGTCGGCGCGTCCTTGGTGGCCCACTCCGCGTCGGTTTCCCATGGCGCAGATGGGCGTGCTGCGGCGACGCGCGCGACGCCGACCGTGCCGCCGATCGCCGCGTCGAATTCCTTCTTCAGCTTGTCGTATTGGCTCGTGAAGCAGTCAAAGCACACCGCCGCCTCGCCGCCATCGACGGCGAAGGCCGCGCCGTGGAACGTGAAGTCGCCGTGCACACCGGTGATCTTGGTGAACGCGAGCGCGCCGGCCTTGTCCTGTTCCTTCTTGGCGTCTTTGACGCCGAGGCCGCGCGTCGCGAAGTCCTCGAGCGAACGGAACGCGGTCATGCGCGGCAGGCCATCGACGACGTCCTTGCTTGCATCGCCTGAAGCAGCGAAGAACATGGCGCGCAAGATCGGCGTATGCGTGCCCTCGCCCTTGCCGGCGAGCGCTCGCGGCGCCGCGAACAGACGGATCGTCGCGCCACGATCCACGTGGCCCGGCAGTTCGACCCAAGCCTTGGGTGGCTTGATCTCGAGACCGATGCGCGGTTCGGAGACGCCCTTCTGGGCTGCAAGCGGCAGCGCGAAGGCGAGGACGAGGAGGAGGGGACCGGACGCGCGGGGAAGAATGCGGGTCATGGCGAGGGCGGGATCATGGCAGAATGCGAGGGACGTGTGGAGCACGCGCGTCGGCTCGTTATGGGACTGCGCACGACAGCCCTTGCGGCTGGCCGCTCGGCATCGGCGTCGCCAATGCGCAATCCGGCCCAAATGCCGCGGACTTGGCGCAGCCTTATCCTTGTTGCGGTCATCCAGCCGCTCCCCCGCGGCGGCCCCCGTTGTCCTTGCACGCACTTCGCATCTCTCGTTCCGCCGCGCTCCTTGTGTTGGTTCTTCTCGTCGCCTGCTCAGGCGGTGGCGGCAGTTCTGGAACTGCTCCTGTGCTACCAAGCGACCCGTTGCTAGCCGCCTCCACGGGCATCGAGCGCATTCTCCGGCTTTCGCATCCATCGTGCGCGGCGCACAGCGGCGTCGATGCCCTGCGGATGCCTCGCTTCGACGAAGCGCTCGGCGAACATCGTGACGACTGGCTGTTCATTGCGTCGGCCGCAACCGGCATCTACGGCGCGCTCGTCGACGACCAATGGAACGTGCGCAGCGAGAGCTACTGGCCTGTGACTGGCTTCGGCGTGGTGTGGTCGGACGTGAGCGCGACGCGCATCCGCGACGGTGCAGGACGCGAGCGAGCCTACGTGTACTTCGCGTCGCGTGGCACGAACCAGATCGAGATCACTGACGTCACCGACTTCCCCAACGTGGTCACCGTGCGTTGGCCGATCGACATTGGTTTGCCGGTCACCGTTCGCGGCGTGCATACGATGCGCATCGACAGCGAGCGCGGGATCATGGTGCTGAACGCAGTCGATGTAGTTGCCGAGCCGTTGCCGCCGCCGTTGACGCCGCACGCTTCGCCAGCGGTGTTCTTCGACCTCAAGACCGATCCGATGCGGCCGCGGCTGCTATCGGTTTTTGTCGGGCCAGACGCCGGCGACCAGACCTTGTTCGACAGTCACTTCCTGCGCATCGACGATCGGCATGTCTGGGCCGCCACGATCCAGCAACCGCTGCACGGCAACAATTCGTACTTCGCGTTCTACGATGCGACAGATCCGTCGCGCATGGACACGGCGCAGCGGCTGTCCTTGTTCGCTGGGCCGACGACGGGCACCTACCACAACGTCGTTGCATTGCCGCCCGGGCCGGACGGCGCTCCGCGCATCGCGGCGGGATTCGAGGCCTTTGCGTTCTCGGCGCCGCCAGCCGTCATGGTCAGCAAAGCCGCGGTGCTGGACGCGCGCGACCTCGTCGCTGGACGCATGCCGACAGTGGATGCGTGGCTCGCGGATGGCAACAACCGCACGCACGCCGTGCATAACCCAGCCTCGCGCTTGCTCGAACATGCCGCGCACACCTACGACGCGATCCCGCTCGCGCATTTCACGGGCGGCTACTTCTGCTACGAGTGCAAGCAAGGCCAAGACAGCGTGCGCATGCTGGCCCACGCTCCGATCAGCTCGGTCGTGCCTGCATCAGAACCTGGCCGATTCCACGCGACGATGACCGTGCCGCAATGGCCCGCGGTCTACAACGGCGGCTGGGATTGCGTTGCGAGCCCCATCGGCGACTTCGTCAGCTCGACTGACAATGAGGCATCGTTCCTCATCGAGCCTAGCTTTGGGTTCGTGCGGCGAGTCGGGACCTGGATCGCGCCGCTTGGTGAAGACCCACCGACCGTGCGTGTCGCGAGCGGCGTGCCCGAGGTCGGCGCGCCTGTGCGCATCCGCGTGCGCGGCTTGCGCGACGGCGCCGTCGCGCATCTGCGCGTCGGCCGAGCCGTCGCAACTGCGCCTCTGTTCTCAGCAGAGTTGGGCGCGGAGTGGATCCGCGACCGCGATCGCATCATCGAGCTCGAGGCCCCGGTTGCCCTAGGCGAGGCGGAGTTCACGCTGCCCGCCGCGCC
This sequence comes from Planctomycetia bacterium, assembly GCA_005776365.1. GTDB lineage: Bacteria > Planctomycetota > UBA1135 > UBA1135 > UBA2386 > SXPK01. The sequence continues at coordinate 10,006 of SXPK01000115.1, read as the reverse complement.
AGATGGATCCCTTGCGTTCTTGGCATGGCAGCATGCCAGCGACGGCCTGCGCAAGTCAGCGGTCGCATCCATCCGCGTGCGGTCCGCCGCGCGGTTGCCCGCAGGCGAAGCCTCGGCGTGGCGGCTCCCCGATCACTTCGATCACGACGGCAGCTGCTGCGGGATGAAGTGACGCCGAGGTGCGCGGCTCGCTTCAGCGTCCCTTGTCGTCAGCCTTCGCTTCGTCGACGACTTCCGCCTTCCACGCGTTGTTCTTGCGAGCCACATCGATCGTCGTCACGTCCGGGTCGAGCGTGACCGCGATCGCCTTGCCTGCAAAGGTCACCGTCGCAGTGACGTGGTTCTTCCAGTGCTGCGTCGGCACGACGTCGCGCTTCTTGCTGCCGTCGGCGAAGGTCGCCTCGATCACGCACTGCAGCTGCGCGCGGCCGTGGTCCTCGATCGACACGGTCGTCCCCGCGTCTGTCGCCTCAACCTTCGCAATGGCGTGGTCGAGGCTCCAGGCCTCGAAGATCCACGTGCGGAAGTAGGGCTCCAGGTCGACGCCCGACACGTCGCTCATCGTGTGGAAGAAGTCGAAGGGATAGGGGTGCTTGAACGCCCAGTCCTCGGCGTAGCGGCGGAATCCCTTCAAGAACGCTTCGTCGCCGATCAGGCCGCGCAGTTGTGCGAGCACGGCAGCTGGCTTGGTGTAACTCGCGAAGCCGAAGTCGTCGTCCACATAGCTGTCGCCGTGGCGCATCGACACGACGTTGCCGCCAGCGGCGATCTGCGCCGCGGCGGACATCACGTCGCCGCGCGGGCCAGGGTTGCGCTTGCTCTGCGATTGCATGCAGACCGCGGTCCAGTAGTCCGTGAACCCTTCATCCTGCCACGCATAACGCTTCTCGTTGTTGCCGAGCAGCATCGGAAACCACATGTGCGTGACTTCGTGGGTAATGACGCCTTGCGGACGACGGCCGCCACAAATCGTCATCATCGGATACTCCATGCCGCCGCCGATGATGCCTTCGCACGCGGTCATGTGCGGCCACGGATACGGGTAGACGGACATTGAGTTGTGCTCGATCGTCGCGCGCGTGTGCTCTGCCGCGCGGACCCAGTCGCCCGAGTTCTTCTCGTAGACGGCGTGGATCTCGCACAGCTTCGCGGGCTTGCCGTCGGCGTCCGCTTGCACGACCGCGTGCGTCGCGTCCCAAAGATAGGTGCGGCCGATGCTGACCGCGGCGTCGCGCACGTTTGCAGCCGAGAACTTCCAGGTGAGCTTGCCGCTCTCGTGAGTCTTCGTCTGGGCGCCTTTCTCGAGGTCGTCCTGGTCGACGACGTGCACGACGTCGCGCGTCGTCATCGCATCGGCAATCGCCTTCTTCTGCTTTTCCGTCAGCACGTCATCTGGGTTCTGCAGCGCGCCGGTGGCTCGCACCACGTAGCCCTGCGGCACGGTGATCGCGATCTCGTAGTCCGCATAACCCATGTAGAACTCGCCATTGCCGCGGTAGCGGTCCGCAACCCAGCCCTCGACGTCGTCGTAGACCGCGAACTGCGGATACCAGTAGCCGAGGTAGAAGACGTCTTCGCCCTCGTGGCCCATGCGTGGCGCAGTGCCCGCCTTGGGGATGTCGAAGGCCCACTCGATGTCGAACTGGGTGGAGCCGCCGCTCGGGATCGGCTCGGCTGGTGTGACGAACAAGCGCGTGTCGCTGACGCGAGAGCGCAGCTTCTCGCCGCCGACCTTGATCGAGATCAGCTCAAAGCCCTTGGTCGGCACGATCGGGCGCGTGCGCTGCGCATCGGGCTTCATCAGGTTTTGGTAGAGGTTGAGAACGACCTGCCGCTGCTCGTCAGGCGAGCGGTTCTCGTAGCGCAAAGTGCCTTTGCCGGTCAGGCGCGCCGCCTTCACATCGACTTCGATCGCCAGGTCGTACTTCGCGAAGTTGGTCCAATGGATGGTGCCGGGTCGGCCGTTCTTCGTGCGCGTGCCCTTCGTGATCGCAGCTTCGAACTCCGGCGTCAGGTCGATGGGATAGGGCTGCACGCGCTCGACCACGGCGTCTTGGGCGAGGAGCGGAAACGCGAGCAGGAGCGGGATGAGCAGGCGTGCACGGAACGATTGCGGCATGCGCAGAAGGGTGCCAAACCGCGGCGGCAAAGTCGCGGGTTGGCTTGTCGCCGTTTCGCACCGCACATCGGCGACTTGCCTGAATCGCAAATCGGCGGCAAGGTCTTGCGATGGCCTGCATCGTCCTAGCCACGGATCTTTCGCCCGAATCCGAGCGCGCCTTTGCTCCGACGATGGTCTTGGCGCAGAAACTGTCGTTGCCAATCGTGCTCATCGCGGTCGTCGAAGAAGTCCCGTTCGAGCCGACTGCAGGCGGCATGGCTTCTCCGGTGGTGGATTGGCAGCAGGTGGCGGCCGAGTGGAGAGCGCGGGTCGACTCTATGGTGTCAAGACTCGGGGCCGGCGCGCGCGCCGTGGTGATCGAGGCAGCCGATGTGCCGCGCGCAATCGCCGACTTCGCGCACAAGGAGGGCGCCAGCTACATCGCGATGGCGACGCATGGTCGTCGCGGATTGCGGCGCTTGCTGCTTGGCTCCGTCGCCGAAGGCGTGCTGCGCCAGTCGCGGGTGCCGGTCGTGCTGTATCCCCCGCCAGCGTGATGTGCGTCAGGCACGCCAGCGATGGAAGGCGTGGACCATCGCCATCGTGACGACGACTGGGGCCAGCAGGTTGACCGCCGGCACCGCGAACAGGCCCGCAGCGACGACGCCACCGAGCAAGAGCGATGGGCCGTTGCGCTGCCTAAGGTCGCGCGCCGTCCTCGCATCGACGTGGCGCAGCGCGATCAGTTCGAAGTATTCGCGCGAGAGCAGGTATGCATTGCCCGCGATCCAGGCGAAGGGATAGACGACGGGAAACAGCAAGAACACGAGCAAGACCGCGTTGACGAGCAGTGCCTTCAGCAAGAACCGGAACGTGGCGATGAGCGCGCCGAAGATCGGAAGGCCCTTCGGCGCGGCTGACTGCGAGTAGTGCTTCGACTCGACGGCGCGCGCAACCGGCTCGAGGAAGAGTCCGACGGTTGCGCTCATGACGATCGGAAACAAGAAATAGGTCACGACGAGCGTGGCCACGCCGCCAAGGATGTCGACGAGCCATTCGACGGCCGTCCACTCGGTGATCGTCGTCGATGTCTGCAGCCACGCGACGCCAGCCCACAAGGCGAGGAACACCGCGATTGCGATCGCCGCCGAATAACCCACGAGCCGGACGATGCGGGGATCGAGCAACTGTCCGAAGGCGCGGAAATAGGCGGAGATCATCTTGGTGACGGCATTCGCGTCGCGGACGCGAGAATCCCTACGTTGCGCGCGGTTTCTTGGCAGATTTCGATTTCTTGGACTTCGCCTTGGCCTGCGCCGGAGCCTTGGCAGTGGTGGGTTTGCGCGGCGGTTTCAGTCGCTGCGGCCCTCCGGCCTTCCCGCCGACTCCAGGCATGCGCCGCGGTTTGGAACCATCGTCGCGCGCAATCGGATCGATGACCTTCTGTCCGCTGACCGTGTGCAGAAGCTTGAGCCGATGTCGCAACTCGTCATCGGTGTCGAGCGAGAACGAGCGCCCGTGCCCGATCTCGCTGCGTAGCAACGCGCTCACGAGTTCGGATTGCTCCTCCAACAGGATCTGCGATGCGCGCGACGGCGCGTGGAAGCAGCGCGGCAGCGCAACTTCGGCGTCGGGGTCATACTCCCAGAAGCCGCCGAGTCTGCCGTCGACGATCAAGGGTCGCAGCGCGAGGTGCGGCATCTGACGCAGCGTCGTGGGCGGCAGCGGCTTGCTCTTGCTCGTGCCCCAGCGTGGCGCTTCGAGGTCGAGGAACTCGTCATCGACCAGATGAGCCGGGCCTGAGTAGAGGTGCACCAGGTTGTCCTCGAAGGGCAAGAACGCGACCGCCGACGACAGCGCAGGTCCCATGCGCAGCAAGTGCTCGACGTCGTCGCGCACGAACAGCTCTTCTCCGTCGGGCCCGGTCGCCATCGTTGGCTTGGTGCGCGCGATCGCGGACCTTGCGTCGCGCTGCGAGAAACCCGACCACGAGGCGAACATCGCGACCGTCGCTGCGCCGGCGTGCTGCAGGAACCGCTTGAACAGCATGCTGGCGACAGCTTCGGGCTCCTTTGGCGCCGCGCTTTGCTGCGGCTTGTCGATCGGGCGCCAGACGTAGCGTTCGCTGTCGAGCCTGCCGCCTTCGAGGCGCCGTTCGATCTTGCGTTCGAACTCCAAGCGACGGAGCGCCGGTGGCAGCGGCGAACTGATGCCGACCTTCTTGCCTGCATCGCCGAGACTGCGGAGCAAACCCTGTGGCAACGCGCGCCGCAGCGCGTCCGTGGACAGCTTGCCTAGCTCCTTCAACGTCGCGAAGGCCGCTTGTGCGACCGCGTCAATCTCGCCCTTCTTGATGCCGGCCTTGGCCTGCTCGCGCTCGGCGCGCGCGCGCGATTGCAGATCGGCGACGGCAAGGCAGAGGTCGGCGTCAGCCTTGGGCGCGAGGTAGATGCAGCCTCGCACCGCCGGCACGACGCGCAGATCGCCGCGATCCACGACGTCGTCGACGAGCGCGCGCGGCATCCCTCGCTGCCGCGCATGGATGGCAAGGTAGGCGTCGACGCCGCCGAGTGTGCGCAACCACCCGGTGTTCGCCACCAGTTGCATCGGCGGCATCCCGGCAACGGGACACAAGCCTTGCGCGGCGAGGCGCACGATCCGAAGTTGGTCGCGGTCGAGTCGAAGCGGAGTCCCTGACATCGCTTCGCAGTGTAGCGGCGTGTCGACAAACCTCGTCAGGGCCGAATGCGGAGTCTCGTTCTAGCTCGGCGGCGGTAGCGACAGGCGACACTCCATGCCGACCGTGAGCTTGCCGCCACTGCGAATGCGCCCGTAGACGCCACCGCGTCGTTGCGGACGCAGTGCTTGCTGCAGCCCGGTCCGGCCGCCGTCGTCTATCAACTCGCACGGTCGCGTTTCGCCGAGAATGTCGAGGACGACTTCGCCGATGGTGATGACGCCGCCGATCGAGGACTCGAGTTGCAGGCCCGAAACGAGGAGATTGGCGCGGCGGATCGAAGGCTCGAGGTCGCGCCCAAGTTCCGCGCACGCAAGGCGCCACGATTCGAGCGACAGCAGTGTGACCTGACGCTTGCCGCCATGTGCGTGGTCGCCATCGAGTCCGACGTCCGCAACGGCGAGCGCTGACTGCTTCTCCACGGTCGGATGGCGCGCGCCAGGGCGCAAGTAGATCGCGACGAGCGCGGGGCTCGGGTCAGCCATCGTCAGTCCTTGCGCGATTGCCGAATGAGGCGAAGTTGCTCCCGCAGCCGGATGGCCCACTGCGCGAGCGCGTCGTTGGCGGTCTGCCACACGTCGATCGCCTGACGCAAGTTCTCGGTGCCGACGCGGCGGTCGATCGCGGCGCCGAGCACGGTGCCGGTGATGGAGTCGGTGATCAGGATCTCGACGGTGATCTCACCGACGGCGGTGCGCTTGCCGGTGACCGCATAGTTCGCGAGTGACAGCGCACGACCCACTGGGCTGACCGACGCGACGACGCGGCGAACGCTGGACGCAGGTTGCGCGTCGAGGATCGTGATCTGCATCCGCATTGCGCCGTCGGTTGGCGTCGATACGAGATCGAAGTCCTGCGCCAGTTGTTGGCGAACGAGCAGGAAGGCGTTGTCCGCCAGTGTCTGGTAGTTGGCCGCCTCGTTTGCATCGAGGTCGCCTTCGCTATGGATGCTCACGGGCTCCAGCAGCAGCTTCGTGAATCGGGCCTTTGTCAGGAGCTGGTTGCGATAGACATAGAGGGCAGACTCACTGTCGTCCGTGCGCTTCAGATCGAGACCTTGCGTCAGGATCCGCCTTGTGTCCAAACCAGCCAGATCGACGTCACGCGCGCGATGGCTGCCGGCACAGCCGATGAAGGTCGTCGCCAAGGCGAGCAGGGAAGCGAGGACGCTGGGTGCGATGCGCATGCACAGATCGTGCGGTTGGACGGCGTCAGCGACAAGCGCGCAACCAAAGAGCGGATGTGCAGGGTCGAAGTGCGGATGCGCGGTCCGTAGCATCCCGCAATGCTCAGACCCGGCTGTCCTATCGTTCCCGTTGGTCCCGCGCCGACGCGAGCCAACCGCGGCCCGGGGCTGGCGGCACTGGGGCTCTTGCTGTCGTCCTGCATGGTCGGACCCGATGCGCCATCGGCCACGCCTGTGCCCGAGTCCACTGCGATCGATGCCGCAGTGATGGGCGCGTCGATCTCGACGTCACAGCAACCGTTGCCGCGATGGTGGACGGCATTGCAGGATCCGCTGCTCGACGAACTTGTTGCTCGCGCGGACCATGCCAATCAGACCTTGGCGGCTGCAGTCGCCAACGTGCGCGCTGCATACGCGGCGGTCGGCGCCAGCGAGGCGCAGTTGTGGCCGACGATCGGGGCTGGGGCGCAATACAACCGCGTGCTCACCAACATCGCGCAGCTCGCGTCGCAAAACGTCGTGCTGGAGCCATACGACAGCTTTGCCTACGGCGTCGGCCTGTCGTCGTGGGAGATCGACTTGTGGGGTGGTGTGCGGCGTCAGATCGAGGCTGCAAAGGCCAGCGCCGAATCGCGCGTCGACCAGTTGCGTGATGCGATGGTGTCGGTGCGCACGCAGGTCGCCGCAAACTACGTGCAGTTGCGCATGCTGCAGGCCCAGCGTGCGGCGTTGGTCAGCAACCGCGACGCGCTAGCGACGACTCTGTCGTTGACGCGGGCGCGATTTTCGGCCGGGACGACGAACGCGCTCGAAGTTTCGCGCGCGCAGGCAGAACTGGACAGCGGAGACGCGCAGCTGCCGCAACTCGATGCTGGCATCGCATCGATGGTGTCGACCATCGCGGTGCTGTGCGGCGGCAGCCCGTCGGAGTTCGCGCCGCTGCTCGCCGAGCACAAGCCGGTGCCGACCGTTCCGGATGTTGCGGGCATTGGCCTGCCCGAGGAGTTGCTGACGCGGCGGCCCGACGTGCGCGCCGCGCGACAGCGGCTGATCGCGGCCACTGCAGCGATCGGCGCGGCGGAGGCCTATCGCTTTCCCAAGCTGACGCTGTCAGGCAACTTCTACATTGCGGCAACCGGCACGGATGGGTTGTCGGACCTGTCGAACAAGGCCTATTCGTTTGGGCCTTCGCTGTCCTTGCCGCTGTTTACTGGCGGCAAGATCGACGCGGCAGTGAACCAGAAGCGGGCCGAGGCCGAGGCCGCGCTCGCGCAGTATCGCGGTGCGATCTTGACCGCGGTTGGCGACGTCAGCGCGAGTGCGAGCGACTTCTCCTTGGCGCGCGAGACGAGCCGTCGTTCCGGCGCGGCGTTGGCGAGCGCCGAGTCGGCTTTGTCCCTGGCGCAGCAACAATACGACGCGGGCCTTGTCGACTACGGCACGCTGCTCGACGTGCAGCGGGGAAAGCTCAGCGCACAGAGCGCGGCCGTCGAGGCCAGCGCCGCGGTGACGCAGGGATATGTCGCGTTGCAGCGGGCCCTCGGGGCCGGCTGGGACGCAGAAGAACAAGCTTCAGGTCCGCGTCGTCGGCTGACAGCAACCAAGTAGAGAACGCACGATGAACGAGAAGCAGCGAATCACGTGGACGGGAATTGCACTGGCGTTGGCATGCGGGTCATGCATGAAGCCGCTGACTGCACCGCCGCCTCCAACCGAGATCACCGTGCGCACGACCATCGCGGCGTCCGAGGCCATCAAGCGGATCCGCCTGTATCCAGGCGTCGCGGCGAGCGTGCACGCGGTCGCGATCAGCGCGCGGGTCGCAGGGTTCCTGGAAAAACAACACGCCGCGGACGGAGCCACCGTGAAGACCGGCGATCTGTTGTTCACGATCGACGAGCGCCCGTTCCGCGCCCAACTCGACGCGGCGCGCGCGCAGCTCGCGCAGGCCGAGGCGCAGGTCCCGGCAGCTCAGGCCGCGTTGGATCTATCCAAGCGTGATGTCGAACGCAGCGCGCCGCTGGCTGAGACGGGCGCCGTCGCCAAGCAGTCCTTTGACCAGATGCAGACGAAGGTCTCGCAGTCAGAGGCACAACTGAAGGCCGCGGTCGCTGCGGTTGGAACGACGAAGGCGCAGGTCGAGACTGCCGAGCTCAACCTCAGCTACTGCCGCATCACCGCACCGACGGATGGCATGATTGGCAAAGCGCTGGCGTCCGAAGGCCAAATGGTGGGTCCGGGCTACACGGTTCAGCTCAATCAGCTCGTGCAGATGAACCCAATGTGGGTTGAGTTCAGTCCCAGCGCCACCGAGTGGCCGCTGATTCGTGAGCGGATGCAGCATGGCGACGTGAAGGCGACGATCAGCTACGGCGGCGTCGACACATTGACTGCGACCGGGGTGGTGACCTTCGTGTCCAACGTCGTCAATGCGGCGACGTCGACGATCACGTTGCGCGTGACCTTTGCCAACGGTGACGGCGCCTTTCGACCGGGCACGTTCTGCAACGTCAAACTCGATCTCGGCGAGATCCCGGGTGTCGTGATGATCCCGACGCGCGCGTTGGTCGCCCGCGAGACGGACTTCTTCGTCTGGCGCGTCAAGGCGGATCACACGGTCGAGAATGTGCGCGTCAAGCCGTCGATCCGCGAAGACGAGCGAGTCGGCATCGTCGCGGGGCTGGCCGCCGGCGATCGCGTCGTCGTTGCAGGCACGCAGAAGCTGCACGACGGCACGAAGGTCAAAGAAGAGCAGGCGGGCAAGTAAGGAACATCGATGTCTCGCTTCTTCATCAACCGGCCGATCTTCGCGACGGTCATCGCGCTCGTCATGTTGCTTGCCGGCGTGGCGTCGATGTTCACGCTGCCGATCGCTCAGTTCCCGACGATCGTGCCGCCGACAGTCCAGGTGAGCGCGGTCTACAACGGCGCTGACGCGCAGACGGTGGCGCAGACGGTCACGAGCCCGCTCGAGCAGCAGATTAACGGCGTGCAAGGCATGCTGTACATGAGCTCGAACTCGACGAGCAACGGCCAGTCGATCATCACGTGCACGTTCGAGGTCGGCTACGACCTCAACATCGCTGCGGTCGACGTGCAGAACCGCGCGCAGCAGGCGTTCTCGCAGTTGCCGCAAGAAGTGCAGCAACTCGGCATCACTGTCACCAAGCAATCGTCCAACCTCACGATGGTCGCGGCGTTGCGTTCGCCAGACAGCGCCTATGACTCGCGCTACCTGACCAACCTCGCCGACATCACCGTCGCGCCAGCGTTGAAGCGCCTGCGCGGCGTCGGCAGCGTGACGATCTTTGGCCTCGAGCAGTATTCGATGCGTGTGTGGCTCGACCCGTTGCGGCTTGCGGCGATGGGACTGACGTCCGCGGACGTTGCGCGCGCGGTCCAGTCGCAGAACAAGCAATCGGCCATCGGGTCGATCGGCGCCGAGCCGAGCGCGGACAACCCGGCGTTCGTCGTCAGCCTGACCACGCATGGCCGCCTCGTCAGCGAAGAGGAGTTCAACGACATCGTCGTGCGCGTCGGCGAGTCAGGCGCGGTGGTGCGCGTGCGCGACGTCGGTCGTGCCGAGATGGGCTCCTATCTCTACTCCGGCACGTCGCACTACAACGGCAAGGGCGCGGCGCTCATCGGCGTCTATCAGTTGCCGGACGCCAATGCCTTCGACGTCGCGCAGCAGGTGCGGGAAGAACTAGAGCGCCTGGCGCCGATGATGCCGCCGGGCATCCTGCGCGAAGTTCCATACGATTCGACCACCTTCGTCCAGGCGTCGTTGCACGAGTTGGTCAAGACGCTGATCGAAGCTGCGCTGCTCGTCCTCATCGTCATCTTCGTGTTCTTGCAGGACTGGCGGGCGACGCTGATTCCGATGATCGCGAGTCCAGTCTCGATCGTCGGGACGTTCGCGGTGATGGCGGCGTTTGGTTTCTCGATCAACTCCCTGACGCTGTTGGGACTCGTGCTGGCG
>SXPK01000114.1 GCA_005776365.1 Planctomycetia bacterium | reverse complement strand
GGTCCGCGATCTCGTTGGCCCGGGCTTGGTCGCCGTCGACGACGCGGTCAGCCAACAGGAACATCTGAAGCTGGTCGGCGAACGATGGATCCAGCGCGGCAAGCGGGCTCCTCAGCGCCGGCTGCAGTGCATTCCCGACTTGGCGGCCCGGCGGCAGGCGGTCGGCGACATAGAGCGCCATCCCGGCTGCGCCTTCTGCCGCAATGCGATCGGACGTCGTAGGTGCGGGCAGGTTCGCGAGCGTCACGGCAGCGGCGGCGAAGCAGCGCGCCGCTTCTGCGTTCTTGCCGCGAGCCTTTGCTTGCAGCGCCTGCTGGATCGAGGCATCGGCACTGCCTCGCACCGCCGCTGCATCGTTCGCTGGAGCAGCGACGCGATCTTGTGCCGGAGCTGCTGCGCAAAGGAGCAGCGCGACGACAACTGGGTGGAAGCGACAGTCGAACGGGTGGAAGGGGGGATTCCTGCGAGTCACCCGCGAGGGTTTATCGCCGCATCGCGCCTTCGACCATGCCCTGGATGGCCTCAGGCTTCCAGACTGGCACTTCTTCGCCGCGAAGGGCTCCATCCTTGTCGGCGTCGGCGCCTTCGTGGATCTGCGTTGCCCAGCGTGCGAGTTGCGGGTCGATGCGGCGCAGGGCGCGGGCGAGTTCGGCGACACTGACGCCGCCGCTTGCATCGAGGTCGAGCGCGGCGAGCGCCGCGTGCTTCTCGTCCGGCTTGTCGATGTGTTGGGCGAGGATCGACTTGCCGCGAAGTCCATCCCAGTGCGGCGCGAGTTCTGCTTCGCTGAATCTCCCGTCGCGGTTGGAGTCGACCAGTTGGAGCAGCGCGAGCGCACCCTGCGGAGCGCCGAGCGCGCGCAGCGCGCCGCTCGCTTCGGCCCGGTCCAATTGCCTGTCCTGGTCCTTGTCGTAGACGCGAATGGTCTCGCGCAGATCCGAGCCGGCGAGCGGAGCGGTCACCGCCACCGATGGTGCGAGCGCGCGTGCGAGCGTCAGGTGGAGCGCGGCGCCGTTCTGGGTCAGGTCGCGGTAGTAACGGTCGAACTCTGGCCAATCGAGGAAGCCGTCGCGGTCCTGATCGAGTCGGCGATACCAGCGAATGTCTTGCGGGTCGCCAACACTGGAGAACGCGGAACGAGCCTCGAAGACGTCGAGCCGGTCGTCACTGTTGCTGTCGCACGCGGCGAAGTAGGCGACGCTGCGTTGTTCGTCGTAATCACGAACCGTCACCCGTTCGAGTTTGGTCTTGGTCTCAGCCGCCGGTTGTGGCGCGGGCACGGCGTGCGCGGGTTGCTGGCAACTCAGGGCAGGAGTCACTGAAGCAGCAGCGATCAGGGCAAGCAACCGATGGCACATCGCTGCTGTTATCGACCATCGGGCTGTCCAGCCGTGATCCGAGGCTGCAGGCGGTCGATGTCCGCGCTCGTCGTTCACGGAACGAACAAACACGTGCTCGGCAGACGACGGGTGTTCGATTCCGAAGCGCCGTTGCCATCGAAACCCGCGGTTTCGACGGTGGCGCCGCCGGCGGCTTGCGGCAGTCGTGCGCCCTTGCGGGAGCCGACCACGATCAAGGCATCGACCGGCCACTCCGCGCGAGATGCCTGATCCGCCAGTGCCTCGGCGCAAGCGTCCGCGTCGCCGCAGTCCTCGATGGAAAAGCCCTGGCTCGACAAGACGCGACGGGCGGTTTCCGGCAGGTCGCGGGTCGTGAAGCAAATCGCGTGGACGACTTCGTCATGGCCCGCGATCGCCGAGTGCAACTTGCGATAGGCGATCTCACTGCCCTTCTCTCTCGCGAGGTGCGACAAGTGCGCCAAGTCGATGAGCACGGCGACACGTCGAGGTTCAGGCGCGGGCCTTGGAGGCGTCGCCGGCTTGAAGTCTGAGACCGGACGACGAGGCGTCCGCGGTTGCCGGTCGTCCTCCAAATCGAACTCGCGTCCGTGTTGGTGGCGGTCGCGAGAATCCCCGCGACCGCTGTCGCGCCGATCGATGTCCACCGCCGAAGGATCGCGAGGGAAAGCGCCACGTTCCCGGTGCGGATGCGGTTGGTCTGCCTGTGGGTCGCGGCCAAATGGCGCCGCGTTGCGTTGGTTGGGGTGCTCATGCCTTCCAGGCGCAGAATCGTCGCGGCTTCCGCGGCGGCCACGCCGGCGTCGGCGCCGCCTTCCTCGCGGGTCGTCACCGGTGCGCGATGAAGTCCCGTCCGTGTGAGCCTGGCTGCCGGGGCCTTGTTCGGAGTCTTCGATGGGAAGCGCGCCGAAACCCTCGCCTTCGTCGTCGTAATCCGGCTGACTGGGTCTTGCTGCCTCGACTCGCTGGGCTGCTGGCGCTTCTTGGCGCGCTGTTCGTGGCAGGTCCGTCGGCCGTTCCGAATGCGGGGCCGAGGATTTCTCACCGTCAGATGGAGCCTCGCGCCTCGACTGGCGTCGACGACCTCGCGATTCCTGCTTTGGTTCTCTGGCAGCGGTTGCCTGCGGATCGATTGGCTCGGGCCGCGGACTGAGGACTTCGCACTGTGCCTTCGCGCCAAGGTCATGCGCCGACGGATCGGCCTCCGCCGGTTGCTCGGCGGCAGCAGGCTTCTTTCGGCGCGACGGACGCTTCTTCGGCGAAGCCGCGGGCGCGCCTTCCGGGGTAGTGCTATCGCGGGCAGCGCTATCGCGGGCAGCGCTCTCTTGGGCAGTGGCCGCGGGCTCGGAAGCCTTGGGTTGAGATGACTTGCGGCCCTTCCGTGTCGGCGGCTTGGTCGGCGGTTGATCGTCGAAGATGTCGGCCCCGAACTGGCTCATGGGGGGCGGATCCTAGGTTCGGAGTCCGTCCGCGCCAAGGAGATGCAGTCTGGATCACGATGCATTCCGGTCTTGCAAAAGGCCGCCGTCGCATCCGCGGTTGGATTGGAAATGCCAGCGCAGACTTTTCTTGCTGCAGGCTTGTCGGCGGGGCGCGTGCGCGCTTTCCTCTCCGCACCCCTGAAGCCCTCCGACCCCATCCGAGGAACTCCCTTGATCGCTCGCAACGCCCTCCTCGCCGTCACATTGTCGCTGACGGTCATGCTCGCTTCGTGCGGCTCCGCCCGTCGCGCCGGCAAGGACGCTTTCGTCGTCGCCACGTCGCCCGTTCTCATCGTCTATGGCGGTGCCACGGACGGGTTCGACTCAGCTCGATCGGTCCGCAGCGGCCTCGATAGCGGCTCCGCCGTCGAGGTTCTCGCGTTCCCCTTCACCTTCCTCTACCACTCGGTGGAGCACTTCATCTACTGCGGCATCCACCTGTTCGATCTGCCGCTGACGCCGCTCTACGCACTGACGGAACTGCCGCCAGCCAGCACGCCGGTCGAGCCGCTCGACTTCTACCAAGGCACCTGGTTCGACGAAGCTCCGAAGGGTAGTGCCACGGACGCGACCAGTGGCGAATCGGTTCCGCCCGGTTACGGCCGCTGAGCCAAGCCCGCTCCTGGCTGTGGTGCAGATCAGCAAGCCGTTTTTGCGGCTGATCTGAATCGACGGCGATGCCTTGGCGTCGCCGTTTTTCTTTTCGGGAGGACTCGCTCCGGCCCCGACGCTCAAACGGCGACTGCCTTGGTGCGTTCCCTGTTCCCTCGCTGGCGGATCAGCGGTCCTTCGCGATGCCGATTCGCAAGCGCTCTGCGTATAGCGGCAAACGATCGAGTCGCTGTAGCGCAGATTCGGGAGATTGGAGCGCCTCGGCTTCGAGCACGGTCAAAAGCCGCGACAGCATGTCCCGCTCCGTGCTGCTCATCTGTCGTTCCTGCTGCCAGTGCACGAGGTTTTCGCGCACGGTCTTCCACGCGGCTTCCTTGTTTGCCGGCCACGGCTGCGGCTTCCAGGTCGGAAAGGAGCGCTGGCGCAAGTCGGCTGCTTCTTGCAGACGGCCACTGACTTCTGCGCGCGCGATCTCATAGGCGCGGATCAGCTCGATCACGCGGGTTGCTCCACTAGTTCCAAACTGCTGAAGCCGCCCGACGGGCGATCGTGGCAGGTTGTCGGTCTCGCGCGCAGCCTGCAAGACGAGATGCACCAGCGGACGCAGCGGCGGCAATGACGGATCTCGGCTCCGTTCCGTCGCGCTTTGCGTGCCAGCTTCGGCAGTGGGGGGAGCCAGCACGGCGGCGATCGCCGTTCGAAGCGCCTCTGCCGATGCCGGGTCGTTCTCGACTCGCAAGTTGGCCGGCAGAATCTCGGTAGCAGTGTTCGCGCCCACGGCGGGGACTCCGAGTCGATGGAGTTCCTCGAGTCGAGCGCCCGCAATCTGGCGGTCGATGGCTGGTGCCTGCGCATCGCGAGCGAGCGCGAGGTAGGCGCTGGCTGCTCCCTTGATGTCGAGGTCGAGAGTCTCCAGCAGCCATGCGGCATGGAGTGAGTTTGGCACGGACTGCGCCGTTGCGTTCGTTGCGACGCACACCGCCAGCAGGGCTGTGGGGAACCAATTCACGTTGGAGTTTCTTCGAGCGGCCTCGATTCGAAACAATAGCCGAGCCCGTGCACGGTGACGACGTGCACCGGATGGTCGATGTCGCGCTCGAGCTTCTTGCGCAGCCGGGCGATGTGGTTGTCAACCGTGCGAGTCGTGGGCAGGTGCACGTATCCCCAGACCTTACGCAGCAAGTCCTGCCGGCTCACGACTTCGCCGCGGCGGTCGATCAGCATCCGCAGGATCTCCGCCTCGTAGCGAGACAGTTGATGTTCCTCGCCGTCGCGCGCGACGGTGAAGCGCCTGAAGTCGACGACGAGGTTCTCAAACTTCAGAACGGGTGCGCCCTCTGTCGACGCGAGTTCGGGGCGGCGCACCGTCGTGCGGCGCAGCACTGCTCGGATCCGTGCATTCAACTCGCTCAGCGTGAACGGCTTGGTCAAGTAGTCGTCAGCGCCGATCTCGAGACCCTGGACCTTGTCACGGTCCTGGCCTTTGGCCGAGAGGATGATGACAGGCGTCGCGTGTCCCGCGGCGCGCAACTGCTTCAGGACTTCGAGCCCTGGGAGTTGCGGCAGCATCAGGTCGAGCACGATCAAAGTCGGCTTGTCTTGCATGGCCTTGCGGAGGCCCTGCTTGCCATCCGCGGCGGTGTCCACGCCGAAACCCTCCAGTTCGAGGTTGTGCTGTAGCCCGGCTCGGAGGTCCGGTTCGTCTTCGATGACAAGGATGCGTGGTTCGGTCATGCCTTTGGTTCCTGGCTGAGCAGCAATGTGATGCGGAATACGGAGCCCCCGCCGTCGCGTGCCAACACGCAAGCGTCGCCGCCGTGGGCGCGCGCGAAGTGGCGCACGAGGCTCAAACCGAGCCCTGCTCCGCGGACTTCGCCGGCGTTGCTGGCACGGTAGAAGCGGTCGAAGATCGCTTCGCGCTCGCCTTCGGGCACGCCGCGTCCATGGTCGAGAACGTCGATTTCGGCGACGTTGCCACTAGCGCGAAGCCGCAACTCGACCTTGCCGCCGTGCTCGGCGTCTTCGTGCGTGTACTTCGCCGCGTTCTCGAGCAGATTGAGCACGACGCTTTCGAGTGCCGTCTTGTCGACGGAGGCCTCGACGCCTGGCTGCAGATCCATGGCCAGCGTGGTTCCCTTCGCGGCAAGATGGGATTCGTAGGTGGTTGCGACGTGCGACAACGTCGTGGCGAGGTCTGCGGACTGTCGCTCGTAGACGAGCGTGCCGGCTTCGCGGCGCGAAAAGTCGAGGATGCGCTGGACCATCGTCGCGAGGCGTCCGGCCTCGCGCGTGATCACTTGTCCGAACTGCGCGGCTTGATCCGCGTCGCGCGCTCGCTTCAGCGACAGCGTCTCGCCGTAGAGACTGATCAACGCCAGCGGCGTCTTCAACTCGTGGCTGACGCGCGACAACAACTCGACCTTGAGGCCGAGCAACTCCGTTTCGCGCGAAACCGACCTCCAGGTCCAAGCTGCACCGACCGACGCCGCTAGGAAGAGGAAGCCGATCAGCAAGGCGGCGCTGCGCTTCCCTTGCTCGGCGTCGCGCAGGTAGCGATCCATGTCTGCGGGATACGCGCGCAGCATCATTCCGTGCGACGCGAGCGCCGGCGGCGCGTAGTCGGCTGGCGCGGGCGGCGGCGCGATGATCGGAAGCGACTCGCTGTCGGCGATCGCCAGGCGGAAGAAGCCTTCGCCGCGCAGGATCGGTTCGAGGGCGCTTGCGAGCAGTTGGCCGGCGTCCAGTCGGATTGCGAACCACGCGCATCGAGAGGCAAGCTCCGGCGGAGCTTCGTGCAACAGCAGCAGCGTGCTCGGAGGTCCGGCGGTGAGGACGGGACGCAGGTCCTTGCCCGCCGGCTCGGTTGGTTCTGCGCGAATACGACGCAGAACCGTTTCGCGGAGCAGTCGCTCGTAGTCAGCGGCGAAGGATCGCGCGTGGAAGTGAAAGGTCGAATCTGCGGCAAACTCCGTCGCCTGGGAACGACCTGCGGCGGGGACGCCGGCTAGGAGTCGATCGACGACGGTCTGCAGCATCGGTTCGCTGGATTGGTCTCGTTCGCCCGCGGAAATGGCTTCGAGCAGATCCATGTGCTTGTCGCCGGTTGCGTCCATTTCGGCGATTGCGACCTCAGCAAGAAGTGCCAGCGTCTGCATCTCGCTGTCGAGCGCGGGGTCCAAGTTCCGCATCGACCGCGGATTGGTTCGCAGCATCGCCGCCGAGTCCAGCACCCGCTGAAAGGTGGCGAGCGACTCGCTCGACTTCGCCAACTTGCGTTGCACGGTGGCGAGGCGGAACCACAGTCCCATTTGGGTTGGCAGACTTTCGTTCGATCGTCGCCGACCCGTCCGCTCCCAACTGCGAGAGGAGAGCAACTCTTCTGCCTCTGCAAACTTCTCGTGGGAGAGCAGCAGGTCGACCTTGCGGAGCATGTCTCGGTTGCCGTCTTCATCACGCCCGTAGCTGTCGCGATGAAAAGGCAGCGCAAGTCGCCTGAACCCTGCTTCCGGATACGTCAACTGACCATCGTCGCCGACCAGCACGATGTCGAGCACGGCACCATAGCCCGCTGCTTGGAGCCGGCGCGCGGCACGCGCTGGCGTGGAGTCTTGGAGCAACCGTTCACACTGACTGACGACCTGGGGCAGGAAGTCGTCGAACTTCGAATCCAGCGAGGAAGCGGCCGCCTGCAGGAAGTGCAGGCCCTCGCGGTCGACGGAGCCCCGCACCTGGTCGGCCTGCCGCTGCAATTCGGTGGCCCCGATCCAAGCGATGACGCCGAGCGGCACCAAGAAGGTGCACACCGCGAGAAGGTGGCGTCTCAGTGACTGCTTGCTTTGCATGTTTGCGACGCGGAGGGGACGCGCCGACGGAGCAAGACGCTAGCGACGCATCTTTCGTCGGCAATCGGGCTGGGGCCGTCGTGACCATAATGGGGCGACGGAAAAGTCCCGGGCGACATGGTAAGCAAGTTGCCCATGACCGTGCCGGAGGCGCGAAAGGACTCGAGGCTTGCGCGATATCCGCTCCGCCGGGTGCGCCTGCCGATGGGTGGGGGCACCCTCTCTGTCGTCGTGCCCAAGGGGACTTCGGCGATGGAGCAGGATCTTGGCCAGCGTGGCGGCGAGCCGCCCTATTGGGCGCAACTCTGGCCGGCGGCAGTTGCCATCGCCCGCTGGGTCTGCCGCCGCGGTGGCGCCGAGGGCCTGCGGGTATTGGATCTGGGTTGCGGGCTTGGGCTACCCGGTGCCGCTGCGGTTCGCTGCGGTGCCTCCGTCACCTTCGCCGACTTCCAGCCCGACGCGCTGGCCTTCGCCGGTTTCCATGGGCGGCAACAACTGGAGTGCGGCATATCGCCCGGTGAAGCTGGGTCGCGGATCTGTTGCGTCGAGCACGACTGGAACTCTTGCAGCTTGCCTGGCCCCTTCGACTGGATCTTGATGGCCGACGTCTCCTATCGGCCGCGACATCACGTGCCGATCTTGCGTCAACTGCGCGAGGGCTTGTCGGAACGCGGTCTGGCGATCCATGCAGATCCGGGACGCCGCGAGTCGGATGGGTTTCTCGTTCAACTTCGCCGTGACTACGCGGTGCGTGAGATCGTGGCCAACACGCACCTCGAGGAGGAACGTCACGCGATACGGCTCTCGTTTGCGGCGCGAACTTCGGAAATACTGGATCAGTGGCTCGCAGTGCGCAGTTCGCGCGCGGCGACTCCTCAAGCTTCGACTCCGAAGGCTGGTAACCAATGACAGTGGAACTGCAGGACGTGGTGATCCGATACGGCTCCTTCACCGCGGTCTCTAGCGTAACCGTCACGTTGCCGACGGGCGCCGTTGGCTTGCTGGGTCGCAACGGCGCCGGCAAGAGTTCGATCCTGAAGTCCTTGCTTGGGCTCGTGCGGCCGACCTCGGGCCGGATGCGCATCCTCGATTTGCCCGAGTCCGCGCCTGCGGCAGAAATCCGCGCTCGCGTTGGCTACATGCCGGAACGCGACTGCCACCTTCCGGGCATGTCGGGCTTCGAAATGGTCAGCATGCTCGGCCAACTGAGTGGCCTGCCCGAGCGCGATGCCTACCGTCGATCGCACGAGGCCCTGTATCTGTGTGGGCTCGAAGAACAGCGCTACCGCCCGGTGTCGGGTTACAGCGCTGGCATGCGGCAAAAGGCCAAGCTCGCCGCCGCGCTCGTGCATGATCCGCAGGTCGTGTTCTTGGACGAGCCGACCAACGGACTCGATCCCGATGGTCGCGCGGAGATGCTTCGCCTCGTTCATCGTCTCGCGCACAAGCTCGGCAAGTCGGTGGTGCTGTCGACGCACATCTTGCAAGACGTGGAAGCCGTGTGCGACGCGGCCGTCGTGCTGGAACAAGGCAAGGTCGTCGCGCAAGGGCGCATCGAAGACCTTTGCCGGGCCACCGAGCGTCGCTATCACGTGCAGGTCGAGCCGGCGACGGTCGAAATCCCCGATCACATTCTGGCCGGCGTCCGCATCGCGTCGCAGGGCGCGGGTCGGTTCGTCGTCGAGGTCGAAGGCGACCTGGAACCGCGTGAACTGTTCGCATTGGTGCAAGGGCGCGGCGGCACGGTGCGCGAACTGGTTCCGCATCGTCGATCGCTCGAGGAGGTGTTCCTCGGCGCCGTGCGCAGCGCAGAAGCGCAGCGGGGAGTCAGCGCATGACGGTCTACGGCCTCGAGTACCGGCCCAAAGACTACCGGCCGACCAGCGCGTGGCAGCGGTTGCGTCCGCTCGTGCGCGCTGAGCGCAACGTCCTGTTCCGCAGCAAGTGGGGCATCGGCACCTTGCTGTTCTGCGTTTCGCCGCTGTTCGTTCGCTTGGTCATTCTGCTCGGCTACCTCGGCTTGTTGCCCTTTGCTGGCAGATTGCGCGATGCGGCCGAGGACGTGCCGCCGGCGATGCGCATGTGGATCCCCACGGAAGTGGAGTTCTACGTCGAGCAGGTCGTGGCGATGGAGCAGGGCTTCTTCGTGTTTCTCGTGCTCACCGCGATGGCGACCGCGCGGACGATCGCGAAGGACCGCGCGACGAACGCGCTCGAACTCTACTGGACCCGCGGGATCTCGCCGTTCGGCTACTTCGTCGGCAAGTGGTTTGGCGCGTTCTCGCTCGTTGGCTGCGTGACGGTCGGTGGCGGACTCTTGCTGTGGCTCGTCGGCATCCTGTTCGCGGAGGATTGGACCTACTTTGAATCGACGGCGCCCTTCATGCCGCGCGCCTTGTTTGCGCTGCTCACCTTCACGGTCGTGATGACGCTCTTGTGCGTGCTGTTGTCGGCGGTGTGCGCATCCGCCAACCTGGCGACGATCTTGTGGTGCCTGTTGCTCGGTGGGAGCTTTGCGGTCGAGATCGTGCTGCGTGAACTGCTGCCCGGCAACCGGGACACGACGGCGGCCATCTGGGAAGCGGCGGCGACCGTAGCGCGCGCAATCGCCGGGGTGCCATACCGCGGCCACAGTCTCGAGGGTTCGCTCTGGCTGCTGGGCGCATTGCTCCTGTCGCTGTCCTTGCTGGCGCGGCGGAGCTTGCGCGCGACGGAGGCGATCCAATGACGTCGGCACAGGCGTGCGGCGAATTGCTCCGCTACGAATCCGTCAGCAAGTGGTATGGCCAAGTCTCGGCGCTGATGGACGTGACATTG
>SXPK01000113.1 GCA_005776365.1 Planctomycetia bacterium | reverse complement strand
GCAAGAACGTGCGATGCGCGCCGGCGAGGATCGTGGCGGTGACTTGCTCGACGGCCTTCTGCTGCTCTTCGTTGAGAACATGGCGCACCGCAGCTTCGTCGAGTGACGGTTCCAACTCGCGCAGCTCTTCGGCAACGAGCACGCGGCGCAAGAGTCCGTTCTTGACCAGGGTCTTCCACGGGCTGTCGCTGGTGCTCGTGCGACGCTGCGCTTCGAGAGTCGGCATCGGCGCGCCAAACTCCAACACCGCGCGCAAGACGCGAGACTGCTGCTGGTGCTTTGTCTCCAGTTCTGCGACCGCGGCGACAGCGAGGTCGCGCGGCGCCTTCACTTCGAGGCACGGGATGCGGCGCTGGCCGCGTTGCTTGGCGACTGCTGGCAACGTCGCGTCGAGCGCTTCGCCGAGCGAGCAGCCGTAGTTCTCCGCCATCCGCTTTGCGAGACGCATGAGGCTCTCGGGCAACAGCAGATCCGAGTCGAGGACCTTCTCGACGGACCGCACCTTCTGCGGCGGCAGGTCGCAACTGTCGCTCACTGCGACGACCACACCACCGAGCTTGCGCCCATGGAACTGAACCAGCACACGGTTGCCAGGACGGGCCGAAGCGCCAGCGGGCAGCGAGTAGGTGAACTCACGGCGCAGCGGCAGATTGAGCGCGACCTGCACGTAGACTGCTGGCGCAGAGATCGGCGCGGGCGCGGTCATTGGGCGGTTCTCATGGACTAACGGCCCGACGGGGGGAACCGACGGACGCACCGGTCACGCGCCTTGAGCAATCGAGACCGCCTGGCACAGGTCACCAGAGCGGGATTGGCTGGCTCCTCGCAGCATCGGCGATGGCCTTGGCGATGTGCTTCGCGCGCTCGATGCCCTTCACGGTGTCGACCGGCTTGCTCAGCGTCACTCCCACGACGGCGGTGTGCTTGCCGTCCAGCGGCAGCACCGGGACCGTCACATCGAGCCCGTCTGGTTCCTCGAGCACGACCGGTTCTCCGGTCCGCAACGCGTCGAGGTCCTCCGGGTCAGACGACGTGCCCAGGCGCGCTGCATTGGTGCTCGCGATCACGCGGCATGCGGACTCGCCGGACGGCGTGGCGTGGATCGTCAATCGAACAATGTCGGGGTAGCGCTGCACGACCGAATCGACGAGCTGCTGGGCTTCGTGGAAGTTGTCGCGGTGGAAAATGCCGCACGCGGCGGCAAGGACGAAGGAGAGGAGGGCAAGTCGACGCATGGAGGAGATCCTCAGGATCCCTGAAGTTAGCGCGCGATGCGTCGCCTGAAAGCACGCGATCTGCCTTCCCGGCTGCGAGCTGGCGCAACTTCGGCCCCCTCGCCGGCCATGAGAATGGGTTGGCGCCAGGGAGATGGTGCTGCGATCGCGGCGAACGCGATGCCACTGGCAATCCGTTGAAGCAGGGCTGCACCGCCGAGAGCTTGGCAGCAGGGGTGAGATCAAGAGCGCGGGCTAGCCGTGGCGCGAAGCAATCTCTGCTAGCGCGTGGCGAAGACGCGGCACTGCGATCCGCTCATGCCACGGGCTTTTGGTGCGGACACGAGCACGGCACTGCGCGACATCGCGGACAGCCGTTCGCGTACTTCTTCGCGCCGATCGCGTCGAGGTCGAGGCCGTGCAGCGACGCCAATGTGGCAAGCCAGGCATAGACGTCGGCGAACTCCTCTTCGAGGTTGCCGCGTTCGCCGCGACGGATCGCGCGAACGAGCTCGCCAACTTCTTCGACGAACCACAGCAGCGTCCCTTGCTTGCCGCGCGCGCGGTCGCGTTCGAGGTAGATCTCTTCGATGCGCTTCTGAAAGGGGGTCACGGCGATCTCCGCACAGGTCAGGCGTTGCGTTTGCAGGTCAACACGACGACGTCCTCACGCAGGCCGTCGCTGCCCGCGTCCTCTTCGATGCCACCGAGCACCATGTTCATGAACATCGCGGTGTGCCGCGCCGTGTGCTCCTGCACGCGCTCACGGAATGACTGCGTGCGCAACGCCGCTTCGTTGACGAGCAAGAGTCGCATGCCGGCGGTCATCGCGATCTCCTGCGGCCGCAGCGACTTCTCGAACACCGGTCCGTCGTCGAGGCCAAGGGCAAGGCCTTCGGCAGCCACTTCCTTGATCTCGCCGCGTTGGCAGACGAGCAACGGCGAACGCGCGCCGGCCTGATAGAGCTTCGCTCCCGCGGTGGACACTTGCAGCAGCGTCGCTTTGGCGCAGACGCCGGCAGGCAGGCTCTGCTGCAGCACGCGGTTGGCGTGACTCAACGCCTTGCGCGGCGCGGCCGCTTGCGCGAGCGCGCGCTGCACTTCGTCGCGCGCCATCCGCGCAGCAACGACCGACGCCGCAGACTGGCCCTCACCGCTGATGAGGTAGACCACAACCGAGTCCTCGACGGTCGCAGCACCGTAGTAGTCGAGGCCACCGCGCGAGCCCGCGGCGAGCGCGCCGTCGATCTCGTAGCCTTGGCAGTCCGGCAATGCTTGCGGCAAGGACTTGTCGCGGAGCTGCCGGACCTGCGGATCCTGCGTCGCAAGCGCGCCACCCTTCTTGTCGCCTTGCTTCAGCAACTCAGTCAGATCATTGGCGAGATACTG
>SXPK01000112.1 GCA_005776365.1 Planctomycetia bacterium | reverse complement strand
CGCACCAAGTCCATCAACGGCAACTTCGTGGCGGAAACGACGCGCAAGTCGACCTTGACGAGTTGCTCGCCGCCGACGCGCTCGAACTCGCGCTCTTGCAGCACTCGCAGCAGCTTGACTTGAACCGACAGCGGCATGTCGTCGATGTCGTCCAAGAAGATCGTGCCGCCGTCCGCGACCTCGAAGCGGCCGCGACGGAGCTTCTGCGCATCGGTGAATGCGCCCTTCTCGTGACCGAAGAGCTCGGTCTCCAGCAGCGTGTCGGGCAACGCGCCGCACGACAGCGCGACGAAGGGCTTGCCCTTGCGCGCCGACAGGGTGTGGATCGCGCGCGCGATGCGCTCCTTGCCGGTTCCGCTCTCGCCCTCGATCAGGACCGAGGCATCGTTCTGCGCCACGGTGGAGACGGTCTTGAACACCATGTCCATCGCCCGGCTCTTGCCTATCACGCCGGGCAGGCCGCCTTTGCCTCCATCGAGTTCCTGACGCAGGATTCGATTCTCGTGGATGAGCGCGCGAACCTTGCTGATCCGCGCCAAGCGATCGATCAACTGCGAGTTCAGGAACGGCTTCTGGATGTAGTCATCCGCGCCAAGTCGCATCGCCTCGACCGCCTGCTCGACCGTCGCGTAACCGGTCATCATCAACACCTCGGTGTCGGGCCGAGCGCGCTTGGCGGCTTGCAGCACCTTCAGTCCGTCCGCTGAGGGCAAGCGCACGTCGGTGATGACGCAGTCGAATACTTGCTGGCCCAGCAGGTCGACGGCCTGCTTGCCGTCCGCGACGTGGGTCACGAGATGGCCAGCGTCCTCGAGATCGTCCTTCAGCGTGACCGCGATGGTCGGCTCGTCCTCCACCAGCAGGACCTGCATGCCTTGGCCCGACATGCCTCAGTCCTGGTGTGGCGCGGTCGGATCCTGGCCGAGCAACTGCGTCTCGCCAAACGAGAGGACGCGATCGCCGCCTTGTCCGACGGCGAAATCGAGCGCAGCCTCGGCCTGACCGACCAACGTGTCGAAGAACATGGCATCGCTCTGGCCTGTCGCGCTGATGCCGACGCTGAGGGTCAGGTTCAAGACGCGGCCGCCGACGCCGACCTCGCACTTGTTGAAGATCCCGTGCAAGCGCTCGGCGACCACCCGCGCCTGCTCGACGTTGGTGTGCGGCAGGACCAGCATGTAGCGGTCCTCCTGGATCATCCCGATCAAGTCCGCGCCTCTAGTGTGCTCGCGAACGAGTTGGATCAGGGTCTGCCGCAGCGTGGGACGCAACTCAACGCCATACAGGTCGACGAGGTGTGGGATGCGATCGACCTGCAGCAGCAGGCACCCAAGCGACAAGCCGTGGCGTCGCGCCCGAGCGAACTCGGCCTTCATCAGGTGCAGAATCTGCGCCTGCGAGAACATCGAGCCACTGATGAAGCCATCGGCGCCATCGCGGTCCGATGTGTTTCGGCCCCCTGCAGACCGGCCCTTGCGGAACCCTGGAGTGGTCATGATTCGTTGCCGCCGCTAGTGCGCCGGAGCCCGGAAACTACCGAAGCAAGGGCGCAGAAAAAAAGGCGGGCCTCAGCCGGTCAGAACTGAGGCCCGTGAATGCGGGTGAGGCTAGGTAATGGAGAGGGCGGTTAGGGAGGGGGATACTGGTCTCCACCACACAGCCTCAACCCTTCGTGTGTCTGCTGCATCGTCACCCGAGGCGAACCAAGGTTTCCCGAGGCGAACCACAGTCGACGACCTGACTCATTGGTCAGATGGGTCAGAAAGGTCAGAGAACGTTTCGCAGGTTACGGCTTGCGCCGCTCCCTACCCGACCCGTCCGTCGTCGCAGCTAGGCTAGCTGCGTGGCGTTCGAGGCAGGGTCGTGATCATGCCTTCGTTGACGGAGATTTCAACACCCCCGGGATAAATCTCTCCCCTACTTGTGGAGAAGCTGCGGGAAGGTTGACCTGACCCACTCCAGCACTCGGTAGATGTTTATCTCCGGCCACTTATGGTTGATCGTCAGCAGCAGAACCACGAGCACAATCGCGAACAGCAGGCCAAAAAGCAGCTGCGCTACGACCTTGGCCAAGAAGGTCTTGGCCTGCAGCCCCAGGGGTTTCCCCGGGTTCTCCCGACCGCCGCGGAGGATCCAATCACGCTGCGACCGCAGCCCCTTCTGCGCCAGGTCCTGGGCATCGAAGGGCTCGGCGAGGACCACCTGATTCACCACTCGCCACGGATACTCGTCCGGGCTTGCCTGCACCGTTCGCTTCAGCGCATCGAGGGTCTTGCGGCTTACCGTGCCAGCGAGCAGGCGGAGTGAGACGCCAGCGATGCCCTCGATCGACTCGTGCGCTTCGGGCACCGGAGCGGACGCGGGAAAGTCGGGCGGTTGCGAACTCATGGCTGTCGCAATACCACAGCCACGCCATCGTCGGAAAACCCCTCACCGCAAACCACCGCCGATGACCCTCCGACTCAATGCCACTGCCGATGAGCGCGCCGGCGACCGCATGCTCGACATCGCTTCGGCCATCGACGCAGGACTGCCGGCGGGGTCCTTTGGCGGCGAACCCGGCGACGGCGACGACATGGTGGCGCGCGCCCTTGGCCGCGGCGGGATCCAGCTAGCCGTCGCCGAGACCGTTGCGCTGCGAGCCGCGTGGAAGGTCGGCCGCGCACCGGCGAGCCTGCGCCAACTTTCTGCACGGCGGCACCAGCGCGCGAGTTTCATTCGCCAACTTCGCTCCCAACTGCTCTACCCGCTGACGCTCGCGGTGGTGGCATTCCTGGTGTCGCTCATCGCGGCGCGTCTTGGGTCGCCGCGGTTGCCGTGGATCATCGGCGGCACGATCGTGGCTGTGGCCCTTCTCGGCTTCTTTGTCATCCGAGCGGCGCGCGCCGGCCACCAACGCGTGCTGGCGCTGCCCGTCCTTGGGCCGCTGGTCGCCGATCTCGGAGAACTCTCCTACCTCGAAACGCTTCACGCTTGCTACGCGTCCGGGGTGCCGTTGCTCACTGCCAACCAACAAGCCGTTGCGGCCTGCCCCGTGCTCGCGATTCGGCAGCACCTCTTCCTCGCCGATCAACTCGCCCAGCAGGGGCGCGGCATCGCGGAGTCGCTGACCCAACTGCGCGCCGTGCACGCCGAGACCCTGACCGTGCTCGCGGTCGGCGAAAAGACCGGCACTCTCGAAGATGCGCTGCAACGGGCGATCGGGCGTCGCCGCGACGTGGCGCAGCGCCGGGCCACGGCCTTAGCCAAGGGTGTCGGTGTCGCGATCTACGTCCTCGGTGTGGCGGTCGCCGCCGCCACGATCCTGTCCTTCTGGTCCGGCTATGCGGCAGCCCTTCGCAGCATTCGCTGACCGCCGCGCAGTCGCTCAGGCGCCGCGCGGGTCGTTGAAGTTCTGGCCGAAGGCGAGCCCTTCGAGCGTGCTCTTCGCCACGCCGAAGCAGCCGCGGCCGAGCGCGTCCTTGCCGCGGTAGCACAGGGTCGCAAGCGCCTGCGCATCCACCACTGCGCGCGCGGCCTTGACCACGGGCGACGCGCCGACGAACGGCACTTCGTCCCCGCCTTGCAAGCCGATGAGCAACACGCGTCGGCCGGCAAGCAAGTTGGACTGTGCGGAAAGCGCTGCCTTGACCTGATCCTGCGCGCCCTCGACGTCATCGAGGATCACGCCAAACATCGACAACGGCGGATTCGCGTCGTCCTTCTTGCCGAGCAAGCGGACCCACTCGCGCACGACCCTTGGGTGCACCGTGTTCGTGCGGCCAGCGCCGTCATCGAGGGCCACCGTCGCCGCGCCGCGCGCGATCAGTTCCTGCACCAGCGTCGCGCAAAGACCCTCTGTCGCGTTGACGGACGGCCACACGACTGTCACGTCGAGGCCGGCTGCGCCGCCTTCGCCGAGCACGATCGCGAGTTCGCGCAGGAGCATGCGCTGCGCCATCGCGGCATCGGCGATCGGCGTCGCTACCAACCGCAAGGAAGACTTCGAGCGCGCAGACTCCAGCAGCGCAGGAAGCACCTGCACGCCGCCAACAAGGATGCTCGCGGCGCCGGCCTTCTTGACGGCGGCGACGACGAGTTCACACAGCGGACCTTCTGCGACCGAGACCACCGCGCCAGCGAGGCCTTCGACCGCCGCCAGTTCCCGCTCGAGCGCGTGCTGCGTCGCTGCAAGGTCGCGGCCCGCAGCATCCGCCGCAAAGGACAATCCGCTCTTGGCGCTGCCAGCAATCGAGAGGAGCCGCGGCCACACCAGGTCGATGCTGGATCCCGAGTCGACTTCGAGCCGGTTGCACTGCTGCGCGACGATCGAATCCGTGAGCGTGCGGAGCAAGGTCCGCGACGGCGCGACAGAACCAAGAAAGGACAGCCGCACCGAGGCACCGCGCAGAGCGTTCGCGTTGGCCTTGTGCCACCGATCGAAGGCACGCTGCAATTCGGCAGGCTTGCCGGCCTCGGTGTCGACGCGCAGCGACTTGAGGCCGCCGTCTTCGGTCAACAGGACCGGAGCCGGATGCAAAGGATCACGCTGGGAGCCGACACAACAGGCAACCCGCGCAGCCGACAACGCCACGAGCGGCGTCTTGCACGCGGCCTCCAGTTCTGCGTCGAGCACCATGCCCTCCGGCCAGTGCACGACGACGCTCTTGCCGGCGACCGCCGGTTGGAAATCGCGCACCTCCCTGCCAAAGCCCGCGAGCATCGCCGGGCGCGAACGGCCGTTCGGCGTCACGGTCAACGTCGTCTCGCCCGCCTTGTCACCGACAGTCAGCAACGAGGGCCAGACGATCTCGGACGCGTCACCGGCGACGACTTCGATGCGTTGTGGCGCGCCTTGCGTGCAATAGCGCACCGCGGCGCCGCGCACGCCTTCGCTCGGCGGCGCCGCGAAATCGAGGCGCGTGACCTTGCCGCGCACTTGGTCGCCGAGCGACGACAGTCGCCAGGCGAGCGCTTCCTCGGTCTCGGCATCCGTGTCGGCGGGCGCGATACGGATCGTGACCGTCTCACCGCGGACTTCGATCCGGACCCGGTCCTCCATCTCGTGATCGAAGAGGACCCGCTGCCCGAAGGACACCGCCAGCGCGCCGCTGTCGCGCAGCATCTGCTCCACCAGCGTGCGCAATGACGCGTCCGCCTTGTGCTCGCCGCGGAAGATGAACTGCACGCGCATGCCCTGGCTCTGCGACGCGATCTGCACCAACTCTGCCTGCAGCGCGACGCCGAGGTCCACGGACTCGAGCGCACCGGTATCGACTGCGACGGTCAGCCTCTTGCCCTCGCGCTTGGTCGAGACATTGGCCTTCGGTGCTTCGCGCTCGAACAGCACCTCATCGCCGTAGCCGCGGCGCAGGACGACCTTGCGGGCCTTCTGCGCGTCGAACAGCTGCCCGCAACGCTCCTTGACCGCGCTGCCGATGATCGCGTCGCCCGTGATGTTGATGACGACACGATGATGCCGCACCGCGGCCTTGCCCGATGCGAACGCGTGCTGCAACGGCGCCGCCACTGCGTCGGCCATGCCCTTCTTCTCCATGTCGGGCACTTCGAGAGTGATCCGCGTGTCGAAGCCGGCTTCCGTGCTGGCTGCGCACTGCAACGTGACCAAGAAGGTCGGCTCGGGTGGCGCAGCGTCGATCGCTTCCAGCGTCGGCAGCTCTTCGGCATCTACCGGCTCGAGCATCGGCAGGTCTTCGGCACCATCCGCGGGCTTGGCCTTGGCCGAGTTCTTCTTCAGGCGGGACGGACGCTCGGGCTTGTCGGATCGACGGGTCATGGCTCACAGACGCGCTCTCACGCGCAAGATGCAGAAGGAGGGCGGCACAGCGAACCCGTCCCCCACTCCGCAGGCAAGCCCATCGCGGCAGTGTGAAGGTCGCACCCTGCATTGAGCCTGCGGATCAGCGCAAGTCGCCCTTCCACGGGCATACGAACAGCGCCCCCGCGTGCTCGATCACGAGGACGCGGCCCGCGCCTTTGCCTTCGACCGAGATCGTAGTCGGCCGCTTGGCAATCGCGCCGACCGCCCAGTCGCCGCGCGGGACCGCGAATGGCAACCGCGTCGGCGGTTCGGCCTTGCACGCAACAACGCCCGCGACCTTGCCCGAGGCCGACCATTGCACCGCGACCGCGACCGAGCCATTGGCTCCGCGCAGATAGGCCCAGGTCGTGCGTGCGCCAAGATCGCTGCCGGCATAGACGACCTGCGCTGTGGTGCCGAACTGCGGACGCAAGGACTCGATCGACTTGCCAACCGCGTTCTGCGCATCCCGCCCGTGGAACTGCGCGCCGTCGATTTCACCGCGCAAGGTGACGAAGGGCGCGAGCGCCTGCTGCACGCGCATCGCCGCGGCGTTCAGCATCTCTCGCTCCTCGTCGGTCGGCGGCTTGCCGGTCGTGAGCAAGACAGAACTCGCGACCTCGATGCCGAGCAACATGATGCCGCTGCCCGCCGCGTCGGCCCGCACCTCGAAGGCGCCGCCGTCTGGCAACGAGAACACGCCGAGGAACCGCTGCACGGCCTCGCTCGGTTGCACCGGCGCGGGCAACGCCAAAAGCGACTTGGTCGATGGCTTGTTCGCAGGCTTGGTCCCGACACCTTGTGCCGGCGCCGCGACGGCAAACAACAGCCAAGCGACGCAAACGAAGCGGGCAGAGATCACAGCACGTCGTACGGATGCGCAGCGTCTCGTCATCGCGCGGGATCATGGCGCGGCCTTGTTCCGACACAAGCCCAGCGCCGCGATGTGCAGCCGCGCCCTCACTGCGCAGCAGCGCTAGTTCGTCTGCAACAGCGAGGACTCGACCACTGCGATCAGCGTCGCGTCATCGAGCGCGACCTGGGGCTGATGCGCAACGCGGTCGATCCGCCATGCGCCATCTTGGCGCGAGAGCGCGATGCAGAGGATGCCGACCATTCCCGCGGCGGGCTTGCCGAGGATGCAGGCGCGATCGCCGACAGACTTGCCGCGGCATCCTGAACGCGCCGCGATCGGCGCGAGGCCGTTGCCGTCGGTGACGCGACTTTGCAGCAGCGCGGCATCGACGCGCCGATCCACCGCACCAACCGAGCGCTCGATGGCGAGGCGATAGCCGGGCGTGACCGCGGCGCCAAAGGCCGCCACGTCCCCATCGCGACACGCGCGATCGTGTGCCGCGAGGACATCGAACAAGGGTGCCGCCGCGAGGTCCGAAGCGACGAAGGCGGACGGAATGGGCTGGTCCTCATCGCCGCCGCCAAGCCACGGGAACGCGACCAGCGCGAGCCCGGCCAGCAAGGCGACGCAGAGACCCACGTTGGAAGCGTTACGACCCATGGCTCCCATATCGGACGCGCACGATGCCGGGCAAGAACCGAATCGTCGTGCCGCCCGCTCGCGCAGCAGCCGCGGCCTCCGCGTCCTGATGCCGGAGTTCCTTTTCGTCGACGAGTTCGCCGCCTTCGACCGAAGTCGGCACCGGCCCGAAGAGGATCGCAGTGAAGGGCATCGTCGCCGGCCGCTCCGGCTCGGGCATCGCAGCGAACACGAGTTCGCCGCGCCCCTCGTCGTATGTGCACCAGGACAACCTCGCCGCCGTCGCGCTGACTCGTGGCGTCACCCTGCCGACTTCGCGCACCGCGACTGTCATGAGGTCGACGTCGCCCGGCAAGGTCACCGTGCGACCATTCCAGAACGCCCACGGCTTGCCGTCGATCGTCACCGCATCGAAGGACGCGCCCATGGTCACTGACGCCGCTGCGAGCGGACTTGCTTGCAGCACGCGCACGACCACCCGATCCGGCTTCGGGTCCTGCAGCGCGACGAGACCGGCACCGCCAGGGCCGGGTCGCGTCGACGACAGCAGGGCCCGGCCGCCAAGCACAGAAGCCGTATCGCCCGGGATGTGCAGCACCCGCAGCCAATCGGCTCCGGCATCGTGCTGCGCTCCGCGCAAGGTCCACCACCCGCCTTCGCGGACCAAGAAGGGAGTGTTCGCGCTGCGCATCGCGAGGACGCGCGTCCATTCAAAGGGCAGATCGGAACGCAGATCGGCGATGCCGCGTTCGCCCAGTTCGAGCGACGCAGGCCGCTCGATCGCCGCGAGCGCGCGTTGCCAGTGCAACAGGTCATCGCGGGCGCGTTCGCGATCGACGAACACGAAACCAAACACGGCCTTCGCGTTGGCCTCGGGCTGCTGGCGAAAGACGAGGTCGCCGCCGTCCAACGCAAATCGCTCGTAGCGCGAAAGGCGCAGCGGCACGACTGCGAGATCGGGGATCGTCGGATCGTCGGCGGCGAGCACGAACGGCTCGCGCAGGCCCTCGTCCTCGCCTTCTGCCATCGACCAACGCAGCGTGCGATGATGCCGCAGCGCAAAGCGCCGTTCCTGCTGCAGCCCGCGCACCGCGCGCTCGCACTCGGTTCGCACGATGAAGCCCGGGAAATCGGCGACCGTCGTGACCTCGACATGCTCGGGGTGATAGGTCGAGCTGCTGCGCTCGCGCAGCGTCGCGAGGCTGCCAGCTGCAATGAGCACATCCGCATCGGCAGCAACGTCGCCCGCCCGCGAAAGTCGCAGAAGCGATAGCGCGATCGCGCCGCCGTCGACGACCTCGAGTTCGAGCATGCGCAGCGCCGTGGTCACCGCGTGCAGCGGCACGTCGGCGCGAATCGAGACGCTGCCTTCAGCAAAGGGCAGAAAGGTCATCGGCTCGCCGTCGATGCCGATCGCCAGCACGCCACTGCCGTGCGCAGCGTCGGCTTCGATGCGCAGCGAGAAGCGACCCGCCTCCTGCGGCAACGCAAGACGAAGCTTCTGCGGCCAGCGCGGCGCCTCGCCATGCGCGAGTTGCCGGGGCCAGGCGCCGCCATCGGGCACATCGGCCCGTGCAACATAGCCGCCTTCGCCGCGGCCCTCGCCACGCAAGAAGTCGCGCTGCACAGAGCGCAGCTCATTCGCGTCGGGACGTCCGCCGAAGAAGCGCGTGCGAAAGAAACTGTCCGCGATCACCGCGACGTCCTTCTGATTGCGTTGCGAGAAACGCGCGAGGCCATCGCGATCGAGTTCGAGCCGACCGCCAGTGCCCAGCAGGCGAAAGTGGTTGTTGCGCAGCAGCACCGTCGCCGCCGCAGCCGGCACGGTCTGCGCGAAGTCCGGGTGCACGTCCGAGAACAGGGCCGCTTGCGCCGCGCGGTAGCCATCGTGGCCAGTCGCGCTGCAGCGCGCCGCGACTGCAGCGGTCAGCGGCTCCATCGAGACACCCATCGCGGCGCTGCGCGCACGTTCATGGGCCGCGCCGCCACGAATGCCCTGCCACAACATCGCGCCGCCCTGGCCGCGCCGATCGCGCGTGAAGGCCACTGCCTGCTCGGCGATCCAGTCCGGGTAGCTGCCCTTCGTCGGATCCGCATCGAGGCAACCGACCGCAACGCGCGCAGCCGGGAAGCCGTCGCGAAAACCGTCCGAGATGCCCGCCGCGCGCAAGCCGCGCGGCCGGCCGCTGTCTGCATCGAGCGTTGCCGCGGCTCCGAGCGTGCGACGCCACGTGCCGCCGAGCGCCGCAATGCGCAACGAAGGCTGAAAGTCCTGCATCACGCGCAGTGCAAGCCCGTCATCGCAGAGCAAGGACGGCCGCAACACGACGCCATCGACCGCGCCGTCCGCCAGCCGCCGCGCATCGGTCCACTGCCGCGCGACGTACCGCAACGATGCGAGTTGCACCCGCCTAAGATCGCCAAATGGCGCCGACTCCAGCAAGGCATGCACGAGCATGCCGCGCGCATGCGCCTCGACGCACAGTTGCGCGAGCCCGCCGCCTTCGTAGCCACGTGCAAACGCGGAGCCGAGGTAGGCCTTTGGGCGCGCCAGCGGATCGGTCTCTGCCCATGGCAACGGCAGGCCGGCCGAAGGATCGACGAGATCGAGCGACACCAGGCTGGCGCCGCTCTTGAATGCGGGCAGCAAATCGTCGGCGAGAGTTTGATCGGGAGTGCGGGAGTGGCCGTCGCCCTCGTGCACGTGCGCGACGAGGCCCCAATGCGCGAGCGCCGGCGCTGCGGGCACTGCGCTCGTGTCCTTGCCCCGGGCGATCGTTGGAGTCGTCGGCAGACTCCAACAGCCCAGCGGTCCGTCGCTGCCGAGCAGCAGCCAATCGGTGGCGCGCAAGACGAAGGCGCGCGCGTTGTCGCGCAGCGATTGGTCCGGCGACGCGAGGTCCGGTTCGAGACCGAGGCCGAGCACCGAGCCTTTGCCGCTGCGCCATCGCGCCAGCACGACGGCGTCGGTATCGCCGCTGTCGCCGTTTTCATTGCGGCGTTCGCCGTCGCACTCGACGACGAGGCGCGCGAGCGCATCGGCGTGCTTGGGCGGCGCGTCGCCAAAGG
>SXPK01000111.1 GCA_005776365.1 Planctomycetia bacterium | reverse complement strand
CTGCCCGCGGTCATCTGGCCATACATCATCAGCCCCATCGCATCGAGGCGACGGAACTCGTCCCAGGTAGCCCAGTCGCCGACCAGGTTGCTGTTGGCCAGCAACACTCGCGGTGCATCCGTGTGCGTGCGCATCACGCCAACGCACTTGCCTGACTGCACCAGCATGGTCTGGTCGGGTTGCAGCCGTCGCAGTGTGGCGAGGATCTTGCTCAGCGCCTCGTGGTTGCGCGCGGCCTTGCCGAGGCCGCCGTAGACGATCAGGTTTGCCGGATCCTCGGCGACGTCGGGGTCCAGGTTGTTCTGGACCATCCGATATGCCGCCTCGATCTGCCAGTTCGCGCACGTCAGATGGCTGCCTCGCGGCGAACGGAAAGTCGCTGTCATGCGTCCACATTCTCCAACCGCGCCTCTCCGCGCAACCCGCGGGCAGCGGCAGGAGCAATGCTCAGGCTGTCCGTCGAACCGCCTGCTCGATGTCCGCTGCAATCGCCGCGGCCCCTTCGAGACCAACCGAGATCCGCAGCAGTCCGTCGGGGATGCCGGCGGCGCGGCGTTCCTCGGCCGACAACAACGCATGCGTGGTGAAGGAGGGCAGCGAAGCCAGCGACTCCACCGAACCAAGTGAGGGTCCGCGCGCGACCACTTGCAGAGCGTCGAACACGCGCCGCGCCCGATCGAGCCCGCCGGGGACGATGAGGCTCACCATCGTGCCGCCGCCATGCATCTGCCGGGCGCAAAGGTCGCGGTCTGGATGACTGGGCATTCCAGGGTAGATCACGTCGTCGATCTGCCCTTCGCGCACGAGCGCCGAAAGCCGATGCGCAAGCTCGCGCGCCGCATCCTGCTGCGCGTTGATGCGCAGGTCGAGCGTCGGCCACGAGCGACACAACAACCACGCTGGATCCGGCGCGAGGATCGCACCGGTCCGACGACGGAACTGTTCGATCAAGCGCATGTGCTCGTGGCGGCCGCACGCTACGCCTGCCAGCAGGTCGGAGTGACCGCCGTAGAACTTCGTCGCCGAATGGACGACGAGGTCGACGCCGAGCGCAATGGGGCGCTGGATCGGTGGCGGTGCGAAGGTCCCGTCGACGAGCGACGTCGCGCCGGCTTCCTTGCAGAGCAGCGCGCATGCCGCCAGATCGACGAGCCGCAGCGTCGGATTGATCGGTGTCTCGAGCACTACCAGCTTCGGCCGCTGCGCGAGCCCTTTGCGCAAGTCGCCTAGCTCGAGCGCACGAAAACGAATGACCTCGACGCCAAAGCGCGGCAGGTCCTGCGCCGCAAACGCTGCCGTGCCGCCATAGACCTCGTGCGGCACCAGCACACGGTCGCCGACGCGAAGCAGCGCTAGCATCGAGCCACTCATCGCAGCCATGCCGCTAGCGAACGACACTGCGCCGTCACTGCCTTCGCGCATGGCCGCGAGGCTCTCGAACTGCCGGCAGTTCTCGTGCCCCATGCGTTGATAGAACTCGCCGCTCCGCTGCGCCGTGCCAAGCGCGCGCACACTCTCAGCATCTGGCTGCGCCGTGGAAGACGCACGCATCAGCGGCGGCGACAAGGGTCCGAGCGGTGCGTGATGCGACTTGGGTGTTCCGTAGAGAGGCGTGTCCATGGGCAACGTGCGCTCGACGCTATCCTCGCACCGACTCCGCGTCGACGCGCGTCGCCGGGGGCGACCTGTATGCTGGCCGGGCAATGCTCCCGCTCGTGCCCATCCCGAGCCGACGACTGCCGGCGCCGACGCGATTGCTGACGAGCAATGGCGTGGTCGACGTTTGGATGTCCCATGCCGCCGCGAGCGTCAACGAAGTCGGCGCCATGCTGCTCGGGGGCCGCGACGGTCTTGATGTCCGCGTCTTGACTGTGCAAACCCTCACCAACATCGCCCCCGCCCCCCGTGATCGATTCGAAGCCTGCCCGCTCGAGTTCGCTCGTGCTCTGCTGCTGGCCGAGTCCCAGGGCATGCAGTTGCTAGGCTTCGGGCACAGCCATCCACGCGGCCTGGCGACGCCGTCGGCTGCCGATCGGGCCGCGGCTTGGCCGGAGCACGTGCTGTTGCTCGCGGCTCCAGCAACGACGCACGGCGCGCCGTTGCGAGCCTTTTGGCGCGACCACAACAGCTTGCGCGAGATTGCCATCGTCGAATCTGCGCGCGTCGGCGGAGATCGCGCATGATCGTTGCGATCGGCGTCGACGAAGCGTCCGTCGCGCGTTTCGAGCGGATGCTTCGGGAAGACGGCGGCAAGGTCTATTCGCGTCTATGCACGGATGCGGAACACGCGTGGTGCGTGAGTCAGGCTCGTCCGCACGAAGCGCTCGCAGCGCGCTGGGCAGCGAAAGAAGCAATCGCGAAGTGTCTCGGCACCGGCTTTGACCAGGGCGTCACCCCGCGCTGCATCGAAGTCATTCGCGACGGCACGGGTCGCGTGTCCGTCGCGTTGCACGGAGCTGCCGCGGCGGCTGCCGCAGTGGCTGGCATCGATCGAATCCACATCAGTATGTCCCACTCTGAGCAACGCGCGATCGCGTTCGCCGTCGCGGAACGCGTCGGCAACGCCCAGTGACAGCGAGCTTCAGCAACACGTCTTGCGAAGTCGTCTGACCGCCGCCGTTCCCGGCCGCAAACGACGCCTCAAGACGTCGGCTTTGCCGCCCGATCCTGCGCGCGTTGATGTTCTTTTCACCACGCTCGACGGCTGCGTTGTTGCTGCTCGCAGCCGCCGCCTGCAAGTCAACGGCACCGCACCACGTGGAAGCCTGCGGCGCCCCACTCGACTTCGTCGCGTGGATCTGTGCCGACGCCGCGCGCGCAGAGTTTCCAGGCGCGGACCCGCTGCCCTACCACGCAATGGCGCCAGCGACGTTGCACGATGACGGATCCTGGGTCGTGCGCTACGAGCGACGCGACGACGGGCGCTGGGCTGCGCGTGCTGAAGGACGGGTTCTCGCAACGGCCCCTGGAGCAACCGAATCGCTGCCAAGGCGCGCAGCCTATGAGAAGGCCAACGACATGCTCGGCTGGCGCGGTGCCGACGATCATTTCGAACTTCGCATCCAAACCAGCAAGACCGGACCATTGGTCCATTGCTCCTCGGACACTGCGGGGAGCGACGCGGCTCGACGCCATGTCGAGGCTGCCGCAGCATTCGCACGGGATCTGGCCGACGCAGGCATCGATGCTCCGCAGCCATGCTGCGCCAGCCATGCGCCATGGCGCGCGCATTCACGCATCTTGCGCGCGGCACGACTTCGTGCGCATGGTGACGTGGTCGGCTCACGCAGTGAGCTTGCCCGTGCGTGGGCCGACGCTCCTCGACGCCAGGAACTTGGACTGGCGATCGCGATGCTCGATCGAGAACTTGGCCAGGATGAACTCGCTGCCGCGAGCCTTGCGGCGGCCGCCCATGCGAGCTCCGATCCTTTCGCGCGGGTCGCCGCCGACACCGCAGCGAGAGTCTCGCGAGCGCGATTGCGCATGCCGGAAGGGGAGAGCCTGCGACTCGCCGCAGCCGCGCACATCGACGACGGCAAGTTGACGGCGGCGTGGGCCCTGCTCCTGGCGGCGCGCTCTGCTGCACCAGACCCGATCGCAGACCTCGCGCTGCGTCATCGCATGCAGACCGAGCAGCGCGACCAGCGCGGCGCGCTCGGCACGGCCCTGCTGTTGCGAGAATACGGCGCCGGCGCAGATGGCGACCGCCTCCTCGCCGCTGCGCTCCGCCAGACCGACCAGCTGTCGCTGGCCCGCCGCGCGGACACGCGAGCTGCCTTTATCGCGCAAGTCCTGCCGACAAGGCGCGCCTCGCCGACCGCTCGCGACCTGCTCGCAGGCGCGCTTCGCAGCTGCGAGGCAGCCGCGTCGGCGGCTCCGCCTCGCTGAAGCAACAGACGTCACTCCGACGCGGCAATGCGGACGCTGCGCAACGAGACGTCCTGCACCGGATAGAGGGCGAACTTCGCCGGCGCATCACTCGTCCCGTCGACAAAAGCTCGACACAACTCGATGCCATCCACCGAGACGACGATCGTCGAGGCACGACGACCCGGTGCAGCCTGCATGGAGAAGCGCAGCAAGTGAAAAGCTGACGGGATCGCACGTGGCGCGGGAGCCGGTCGGTCGATCGTCGCATGCAATGCGCGCACGACTGCGGACTGCACCGATTCGGCGTCCTTCAAGGGCCCCTGCACGATGCCGCCACGGAGCAAACCATCTCCCGTCGTGAACACCACGCATGCTGCGCCCTGAAACTCGAACACCTGCATCGATTGCTGCCGCGCACTCGGAGCAACCGCGAACTCGCATTCCAGGGCGGCGTCGCGGCAGGCGGCACCGAGCCCCGGGTCCAGTTCCAGCTTGCGGCGAACCGCCGCAGCCCAGTCCGCCGATGCGCCGACGTGTTCCATGCGACCTTCGCGTAGTTGCCAGCCTTCGCCGGCTCCGTTCATGCTCTGCGGCGGGATGCGGATCGACGCGCGGAACCCATCGTGCGCAGCGACTTCAATGGTTGCGCCGTCGGGTGCGCGTCGCTGAAGGTCCGCAAGCCGTCGCTGACGCTTTGCCTCCGTTGCGGCCCAATCCTTGACTTGGCGTGCGGCGGCACGCTCTGCATCAGAAGCCTGCAAGCCAAAGGCGAGTTCCCATTGCGATAGCGCCGCTTCGGCCTCGCTCGGATCGCCGCGTTCCTTGCTCGCAGTGAACGCATCCTGCAGCCGCTGCAGCGCCGTGGCGCGATCCTCGCCAGTTCCCGGCGCGAGATTGCGAATTCGCAAGAGTCGGGGCCAGATCTCATCGCGCAGCATCGCGACGTCGAGTTGCTGCAAGTCTTCGCCCAGGGATTCGAGCTGGTCGCTGGCCATCGCCAGCGTCGTGCGACCGATTGCCAGGTCCCGCAGCGACAACGCGGACATCGCATCTCCATCAGCTTGGAGTGCCCGACGCCACAGGTCCCCGAAACGGAACTCGGACAACTGCGCGGCGCGCCAATGACCGGCCCCGATTCGCGCTTCGAGCGAACCGTCCGAGGATGCGCGCAGTTCCACCGGAACGCCGCCGTTGCGCGGATAGCCGGGGATGGGGGGCGGAGCGGAGCTCAACGAGGAAACGACGGCGCGGGCAACGGCCTCAGCCGCGCGCATCGCGACCCGGTGCGGCTCGATCCAGTCGGTCTCGTCATTTGCCCGCTGCCGACAGCCAGCCAAGACTGCCAATCCAGCCGCGGCATCGCCATCGACGAAGGCGCGCCACGCGAGGTCACAGAGCTGTTCTTCATGGGTCCGCTCCGCAGCTTCGAACGCGACCTGCTGTTCCCGATCAAACGATGCGAAGGCGCCAGCCAATTCGTGCCATGGATCGTTCGCCGTTCTGAAGCGCGACGAAGGTGGGTAGGCCGCAATCAGCTGTTCGCGCAACCTAGCGCAAGCGGCGATGCGCGCTTCCAACGCACGCGGGCTTCGATCGTCGCCGGTTGCTTGGGCGCGCAACGCCGCGAGGCCGTCCGTTGCCTCGTTGCGCAGCGCGTTGGCAGTTCGCTTCTCCAGGACATCGACTTGAGCCAGTCCTTGATCACGCGCTCGTTCAAAACGGTCTTCGAGTCGCAATCGAGTGGTTGCAGCAAGACGATCGGGCGTGGGCTGACGCAGTCCGTCGAACCAGGAGAGGTAGCCCTCGCGCCAGACCCGCTCGGCTCCCGAATAATCGCCCTGACGCAGCCGGTCCTCCGCGCGAAGCGGCAGTTCCACGTCGAGGTGCCTGAGCGCGCGCTCCGACAACGTCTGGTCACGACGTCGTGCGATCTCTTCGATCTCGGTGAGGACCTTGTCGAGACCGCGAGTGTCCACTGAGGCAGGCAGTTGGTCCCGCGGCAAGCCCAAGGCCCGAGCGAGCGGTGACAGCACGTGGTCGCGCGCCAGCGACATGCCCGGGGCCCACCGCTGCGGATCTTCGGCCTCGACCGCGATGCGCGAAATGCCAAGGGCGAGCAGGTCCGTCACCAGCACATCGAGCGCGGCTTGCAGGCCAGCTACCAGTTCGCGTTGTCGTTCCTGTCGCCACTGGGCCGAGCCCTCCGGCGCATCCTGGACCCTGGCGAGAAAACGCAACCACCGCTGGCCCGGCAGTTCGAGGTTCGCCAACTCGGCGTCGATGACCGTGGCAAACTCAGATGCGCCTGCGCTGGCACCGGGCGCGGCGGATCCCTGCCAACCTATCCAGAACCCGCCCCCTGCAAGTGCAGTCGCAGCTGCGACGATCGCGAGGAGCCGACCAAGTCGTGGCGATCGATCGGACTCGCCCGCAACCAATCGCGATTCATCCACCTGCGGTCGCTGATCACGATCGAGTCGATCCAAGTCATCGAGCAGTTCACGCGGCGTCTGATACCGCAGCTTCGGACTCTTGCTGAGAAGCTTTCGCGCGACCAGCGACATGCCTTCCGAGAGTTCTGGGTTGATCACGCGCGGCGAGATCGGCGTCTCATGGAGGACTTGCGCGATGACCTCGCCCACCGACGTGCCCTGGAACGGTGGCTGCCCGGTAGCCATGTGGTAGAGCGTCGCGCCAAGCGAATAGAGATCGCTACGGATGTCGGCGTCCTGTGGGCTCTTCGCCTGTTCCGGCGCGATGTACTGCGGCGTGCCAACGGTCGATCCGTCGCGCGTGATCGACAAGTCCGCAGGGCCCTTGGCCAGCCCCATGTCGGTGACTTTCACTGCGCCCTTGTCGTCGATGAGGATGTTGCCGGGCTTGATGTCGCGGTGGATCACGCCCTTGCTGAACGCATGATCGAGGGCCGCGGCAACTTGCCGCACGACGCTGCGAACTTCATCTTCGGGGAAGATCCCCCACTCGAAGAGCAGCGCGCGCAACGACCGACCTTCGACAAACTCCATCACGAAGAAGTGGTAGCCGCCTTCTTCGCCGAGGTCGTATCCCGTGACGATATTCGGATGGCTCAACGCAGCGACGATGCGCGCCTCGCGGCGCAATCGTTCCACGTAGCGCGTGTCGCGAGCGAGCGACGGGCGCAGCACCTTCAGGGCGACGATGCGTCCGAGTCGGAGCTGCCGTGCCTTGAACACCGGTCCCGTGGCGCCGGCACCGACACGGTCGAGAATCTCGTAGTCACGGAATGGCTGCGCGAAAGTCATGACGGCTCGCGCGCTGCTTCGTCGCCGGAGCCCGCAGCGTCAGATCCTCCCTCGGGGTCCAACGCGTACTTCTCCAGCTTGCGTTGCAATGCGAAGCGCGACAATCCCAGCATGTCGGCTGCGCGACTCTTGTTGCCTCCCGACTTGGCCCACGCCTTCTTGATCTCCCGCATTTCCAGGTCAGCGACCATCTCCGGCAGCGTGGTGCCGCGCTCGCTCGGCGCGAGATTGTCATCGACAGCGGGAGCCGCGGTGGCGCGCGAGCCTGAGATGACGTGCGGCGCGAGATGCGATTCTAGAATCACTCCGTCACATAGGATCGAGGCGCGGCGCAGCTCGTTCTGCAGTTCGCGCACGTTGCCGGGCCAGGCGTAGTCTTGGAGCCGCTGCAACGCGGCTGGATCGAGCCGAACGCGCCCGTGCGGTGATCCCTGCGCCTCGGCCAAGAAGCGTTTGCACAAGAGCGGGATGTCCTCGCGCCGCTCGCGCAGGGTCGGCAAGGTGATCGGCAGCACCGAGATCCGGTAGAAGAGGTCCTCGCGGAACTCGCCGTCCTTGACCATCTCCTCGAGGTTGCGGTTGGTTGCCGAAATCAGGCGAACGTCGACCTTGCGCGTTTCGGTTCCGCCCAGAGGACGAACCTCGCCTTCCTGCAGAACGCGCAGCAACTTTTTCTGCAGATCGAGCGGCATGTCGCCGACTTCGTCGAGGAAGAGAACTCCACCGTCCGCGCGCTCCAGCAGCCCCTTCTTGTTGCCGACTGCACCGGTGAACGCGCCCTTCACGTAGCCGAACAACTCGCTTTCGAGCAGCGCCTCGGGCAAGGCTGCGCAGTTCTCGCTGACGAATGGCTTCTGGCCGCGGCGGCTTTGCGAGTGGATCGCGCGTGCCACGAGTTCTTTGCCAGTGCCGGACTCGCCGGAGACCAACACAGGGTCGTCGGCGTCCACATACTTGTCGAGCAACGCGAACAGCGCGCGCATGGCGCGGCCCTGACCGACGATGAACCGGTAGTCATGCTTGGTGCGCACGCCACCAGCCCCCACGGCAAACGCCTCCTGGATCACCGTCAGTTCCTGGGTCTTCTCCTGCAGTTGACTCTTCAGCGCCAGGTTGAGCTGGTCGACGCGAGCCAGCGCCGCTTGCAATTCCAACGAGCGGTGCTCGAGGTCCTGGCGGCCGCGGGCGTTCTCGATCGCAACGCCGGCGTAGTCGCACAAGGACGTCAGCAGTTGCTTCTCGCGATCGCCAAACATCTGCTGCTGAAGTCGATTGTCGACA
The DNA here is from genome assembly GCA_005776365.1 of Planctomycetia bacterium. Taxonomy (GTDB): domain Bacteria; phylum Planctomycetota; class UBA1135; order UBA1135; family UBA2386; genus SXPK01. The sequence goes on along the minus strand of SXPK01000111.1, from coordinate 5,741 downwards.
TAGATCACGCCTCCGGTCTTGCCCTGGATGCGGATCGGCATGCACAGCACGGAACGCAGGCGCAAGTCGGCCACCGACTGCAAATCGCGGAAGCGATCATCCTGCTGGGCATTGGTCGTCAACTCGGCCTGACCCGACGCAAGCACGCGCCGCGCGATCGTTCGCGACACCTTGTGCTCGGGCGAGAGCACCTCCTCCTGCGCGAAGTTGCGCGCGACCTCCACGGTCTGCGCTTCACCAGCGCCGAGGATCAGGAACCCGCGTTCGGCGCCGCAGAACTCGATCGCGGCATCGACGATCTGCGTCAGGAGCCGTGTCAGATCGATCTGCTCGTTGAGCGCGCGCGCGATCGACACGAAGGTCGACAGATCGTGCGTGCTGCGCGCGTCGCCGTGGAGCCGCGTGTCCTCGACGGACGCGTGCTCTTCGGCCGGGATCGACAAGGTGATCTCGTAGCCGCCGCAGGTGAATGAGTCGCCGGCCCGGAGTTCTGCGCGCACGACCGGGCGATTGCGCATGCGGGCCGGATTCTGGGCGCCAAGGTCGACCAAGGCGAACCCGCCGTCGATCCGTTCGATGCGGCAATGCATGCGCGAGATCAACCGGTCGGGCAGCGCGAGGTCGCACTCGGTGGCGCGCCCAATCGTCACGACATCCTGACGGAACGCGTGCGTCTCCGTCTGGCCATCGCGGGCCACCAGCAGCAAGAAGGTTCCGGAGGACATGTGCGATCTGGGGCACGCGGCCGTGCCTTCTTTAGTTAGCCGATGCGAGGCCTCTGGGCGACCCCCGATCCGACCTTTGGTTCAGTGCGGCGTTGTGGCAGCACCCTTGTCAACCGAACTTCGCCAACAAGTCCATGCCTCTCTGCACCACCTCGTCGACGCCGATGTCGCGCATGCACTGGTGATGCCCGAGCGGGCAGACCTTCATCTGGCACGGCGTGCACGGCAACTGCTTCTGGATCAGTGCGGTCCGCTCGAGGCAGTAGTCCGTGTAGCGGCTGTCGGTCGGCCCCATCAGACAGACGACAGGGCGGTCGAATGCAACCGCGAGATGCCGCGGCCCGGTATCGCCAGTGACCATCAGCGCAGAGCGCGCAACCAACGCCGACAGCTTGTCGAGCGATAGCACCGGGTCGACGAGCGTGATCGCGCCAGCATCCTGACCGATGCGCCGCCCCAGTTCGACCTCGGCGGGACCGACCGTGACGATCGGCCGATAGCCACTCGCCGAAAAACGCCGCGCAGCCTCTGCAAAGCGCTCTGGCATCCACAACTTGCTGGCGCCGAAGTTCGCGCCCACCACGAACAGCACGATCTTCTCGCCTCCACCCACGCCCAGCGATTGCAGGTGCGCGTCGACCCAGGAGCGCGCCGCTTCCGTGATCGGCAGATCCGGGTGCAGCGCGTCGCCTTGCAGGCCGAGCACGTCCAGCAGATCGCGGTAGTAGTTCGGCATCGGCACGGGAATGCGCCGCGGCCCGCGCCGCCGCTGCCAGAAGTGGCGAGCGGTGATTGCCCGCAAACCGTGCGTCATCAACCAAGACCGGCCTTGCAGGTAGCCGAGCCGGACCGGCACGCCGCCGAGGAAGGCGACGAGCCCCGTCGACATGGAGTTGGGAAGCACGACCGCGAGGTCGTAGCGACCGCGGCGTAGCCGTGCCGCTTCAGCGAACATGCCAGAAACGCCCTTCACTTCCGGCGTCGGCAGGAACTCGTCAAACCAATCACTGCCCTTGCAGAGCGGTTCCAAGAAGGGTCGGGCGGCGAGAGCGATGTGCGCCTTTGGAAAATTCTTGCGGATCCGTGCCAGCGACGCAGTCGCCATCACGAAGTCGCCGACCCAGTTGGGCGCACGCACATAGATGCGACTGGTGTGCGAGAGATCTGGGGCCGCCGCCATCAGGAGGGGGGATCTTGGAGGCTCCAAGTCCATTGCGCAACGAAGCGATGCGCGGGCGGGAGCTAGCCCCTGTGGCGATCGCGTCCTGTCTGCTATCGTGCCTCGCCGTTTCCAAAGCGCCCGGCCCGCCTGAGCCGAGCTGCATGCTGCGATGGAGCAGCCGGACCCACTCGAGAGCAGGCCTTTCCTTACCTGACAGCCAGCCTGGGCCTCCCCACGGCTCCGCCCCCATGGCAACCCAACCGACCCTCGATCGTCTCTGCGCCGAGTTCGACAGCGAAAAGGACCACGTTCTCGCAGCAGTGGACCTGCTCGAACGCGGGGCCCCCGCGGCCTACGTGGCCAGGTACCGACGCCACGAAATCGGCGGCATGCTCGAGGAGCGGCTCGTCGCCATCGCGGACCGGCTGCACTTGTTGAACGAGCTCGATCAACGCAAGGTCGCGATCCTCGAGCAAGCAAAGGAACGCGGCAGGGACGTCGAGGCACTTCGAGCCCGGCTCGAGTCCTGCTTCGACCAAGATCTCGTCGACGACTACTACCAGTCGCTGCGCCCGCGCCGCCGCACGACGGCAGTGCAGATGGAGGAGAAGGGCTTGCTCCCGCTCGCGATGGCGATCCAGCATCGCCAACTCGGCGACCAATCGCTGGCCGCTGCGGCAGAGACCTACGTGCAGGAACAGAATGGGATGCCCTCGGTCGAGTCCGTGCTCGAAGGCGTCGCGCTGATCCTCGCCGACAAGATCGTCACCGACCCGGAGACGCGCGCCAGGTGTCGCGAGGCCTTGCGCCTCGGGATCCTGCGCGCCAAGGCGACGAATCCGGGCAAGGGCGGCGCCGAACGCTATCAGCAGTTCTTCGACTTCGCCGAGCCGATCCACCGGATTGCCGCCGGGCGAATGCTCGCCCTGCGCCGCGCCGAGCGCGAGAAGATCCTCGAGCTGGAACTGGAGTTGCCCGAGAACCAGCACCGCGAACTGCTGCGCGCGATCTACGCCGCGGACCTGCCCGAGGGGTCGCAGTTGCGTGAGTTCTATGACGTCGTATTCGACCACGCCTGGAACAGCGGACTGCGTGAGGGCTGCGGCCGCGACGTGCGGCGCCGCATCAAAGAAAAGGCCGACCGCGAATCCGTTCGCACCTACGCGCGCAATCTCCGCTCGCAACTGTTGGCCCCGCCGCTCGGGCACAAGAAGGTGCTCGCGCTGCGCAACAGCAGCAAGACGGCGTGGCTTGCGTTGATCGCCGAGGACGGCTCGGTCGCGCAGCACAAGACCCTGCACAGCGAGACCGATGAACAGCGCCAACAGATGGTCGCCGACATCTGCGCGCTGATCCGCGCGGACAAGCCCGCCGCCATCGCGCTGCCGCACGGCAAGCGCCAAGCCTCGGCCGAGAAGCTCGTCGAGGCCTTGCGCGCGGCGCTGTCGCAGGAAGAGCTGCCGATGCTCATCCCGGTCGACGAAGCCGCGTCGGCAATGTTCGCGACGAGCGCCACGGGCCGCCGGTCGATGCCAGGCGTCGAGGTCGGCGTGCGCACGGCGATCTCACTCGGCCGCCGCTTGCAGGATCCGATGCGCGAACTGCTCGGCATGGAGTTCCGCACGCTGGGCCTCGGCCAGACGCTCGATGACGTTCATCAGGGCATGCTGCAACGCGAACTCGACGCCGTGGTGACGTCGTGCGTCGCCGCGATCGGCGTCGACCTGAACACCGCGGACCCAGATCTGCTGGCCCACACACCGGGCATCGGGCAGGACCGCGCAAAGGCGATTCTCGAGCACAAGAAGAAGCTCGGCGGATTCCAAAACCGCGCGCAGTTGCTCGAGGTCGCGGGCATGACGGCGGATGCCGCCGCTTTCTGCAGCCCCTACCTGCTCATCGAGGGCGGCACGGAGCCGCTCGACCGCTCGCCGGTCCAACCATGCGATTACGACCTCGCCCGCAAGATCGCTGCCGCTCGCGGCGTGGCCGTCGAAGAGTTGTTCGGCAAGGACCTCCGCGACATCGATCTCGGGACATTCGTCAGCGCGGACGCTGACCACAACCGCGTGATGCTCGTCGTGCAGGCGCTGCGTCACTCGTGCCGCGACTCGCGTGGCGAAGTCACCGCAACGACAAACGCTGGCGTGCACACCTTCGAGGATCTGCGGGTCGACATGGAACTGCGCGGTCGCATCGCCAACCTGACTGAGTTCGGCGCATTCGTCGATCTCGGCATCGGCCAAGATGGCCTGATCCACATCTCGCAGATCCCGCCGCACCGACTGCGCGACCCGCACCAGATGCTGGTCGTCGGAGAAGTCGTGCAGGTCTTTGTCGCGCACCTCGACCGGGAGAAGAACAAGATATCGCTGTCGATGCATCCGCCGCGGCATGTCCAAGAGGGACGCCAGCCGACGCTCGGCGAGCGCATGGAGCCACGGCAAGGCCGTCGGGAGCGCCGACCGCGCCGTGATGAGCCGGCGACGCCGCTCCTGTCACGCGCCGCACGCGCACCAGAGAGCCGAAAGGGCCGCAACCGCTCGGCGCCACTGAGCCCCGAGGGCAAACCCGAACGGGATCGCGGCCTCGGCGTGGAAGCGCCGGCGCAAGGCGCTCCTTCTGCCGCTGCGCAAGGCCCCGGCGAACGCCAGGGCGGCGGCCGGGAACGGTTTGGCAACGGCGAGCGTCGCAATCCGCGCCGCGACGATCGCGGCGATCGCGGCGAGCGTCGTGGCGGCGGCGGCGGTCGATCGCATGACCCGCACGTCTTCACCATCGAGAGCGGCCGCGAGGCTGCCGAGCAAAAGGGCCATCGCGGCGAATTGACGTCGCTCGCAGGCCTGCGCAACTTGCTGCAGAAGTCGGAAGCAAAACCCGACGACGACACCAAGAGCTGAACGATGGCCGAGCCGGAGAAGGTGTTCGTCGTGCGCCGCGCCGACTACTTCGGTGGCACGTGGCCACAGGGGTTCTTGGCGCTCGATGACGCCGAATCCACGATGCGGGCCGACATTGGCCGACGCGGCTTCTTCGTCGACCGGCCAGAGGCCGAGACGAAGCCAGAATGGAAACAGGTGATCCCGTATTGCGTGCTGCGGCGGCCGGACCAGGTGTTCTGCGTGCAGCGGAAGAAGGCGCAGACCGAAGCCCGACTCCACAACCTGCTGTCGATCGGCATTGGCGGCCACGTCAATCCCCAGGGCATCGCGCCCTGCGCCGACGGGCCGGCATTCCTCTCCGCCGCACTGCAGCAAGAACTCAACGAGGAGCTGAGCTTCGTCGACGGAGAAGGTCTGGCCGTGCAATCTCCGCCGCCGCCGCGTCTTGCGGGGTTGTTGAACGACGACGCCACCGATGTCGGCAGCGTCCACGTCGGACTCGTCTACACCATCGACTTGCCCGCGCCTGCGCCGCGGGCCACGACGGCGCGCGTGCGAGAAGTCTCGAAAATGGCAGGAGGGTTCAGGCACCTTGCCGAGTTGGAGGCACTCTGGCAAAATCCCTCCCGGTTCGAATCCTGGTCAAGGATTCTGTTCCAAGCCGGGATTGCCCGCCAGGTCGGCGGCGCCGGCCTACAAGCGGTTATCCGGTCGCAGCCGCCCTCGGCGACGCGTCCGGAAGGAGTGCATTGGTATGAGAACGGCTGAACGCAACGCCACGCGCCCCACGCGTGAAGAAATCTTCGACCTCCTGATGAATGCCCGTCAAGCGGACTGGGTCAAGCTGTGCCTCGAGGACGGACGCGCCATGTCGGGTGCGATCATCTTCAACGAGTTCAAGGGCACCGGCAGACTGATCAACGTCGATGAGGAGATCAGCTTCGATTTCCGCGTCGATCAAGTCATCGACGT
>SXPK01000110.1 GCA_005776365.1 Planctomycetia bacterium | reverse complement strand
GCGGCGAGGTCCATGGCGATGCGTCGTTTGACCTCAGCGCAGGCGCGGCTGCAAGGGCGCAAAGGGCCCTTCGCGCTTGCCGTCGTCGCGCACCAGCGTGAGCAGGGCACAGAGCGCCAGCAGTGAAGTCGCACTTGCGAGCGCGAGCGACGGCGCGGCGCCGTGCGAGTCCCAAGTCCAGCCGACGGCGACCGGCGCGATGAATGCCGCGACGCCTTGGACCGCGTGGTAGACGCCGTATGCCGTGCCACGGCGATTCTCGCCGGCCAGGTCAGCGACGTAGCCCCGCTCGGCGCCGTCGACGAATGCGGCATGCAGTCCATGCAATGCGAATAGCGCCCACATCCAGGCGAGGTCATCGACGACCGCGAATGCCGCGAGCACGAGCGTTTGCGCGACGAGGCCCCAGGCGATCACGCGCTTGCGGCCAAGCCGGTCCGACTTCGCTCCCATCGGCGCAGCGAGGCCTGAGCGCACGACGTGCAACAGCGCCCACAGCAAGGGCAGCTGCGCGCGGCTGGCGCCGAGTTCGCTCGCGCGCACGAGCAAGAACAAGTCGATGCCTGCGCCGCAAGCCGCGAAGGCGACGACGACGAGGAACGGCAGCAATCTGCGCACGTCGCCGCCGTCGCTGCCGGCGCTGCGCAGCTCCCTGCTGCGCGCTGCTTCCTTGATGAACATCGCCACCAGCGCGACGCCGACGAGGCCGGGCGCCAGCGCGAGCGCGAACACTTCGCGCTCGGTGAAGCCCGTCGCGAGGAGCGCGAAGGCCAGCAGCGAACCTGCGAGCGCGCCGCCGTGATCGAGTGCACGCACGAGACCAAAGGCGCGCCCGCGGGCATGCGGCGCCACGGCGTCTGCGAGCAGCGCATCACGCGGGGCCTGCCGCAGGCCCTTGCCCACGCGATCTGCAGTGCGCACCGCGACGGCGGCCCACGGCGTCGCGACGACGGCGTAGAGCGGGCGCAGCACAGCGGACAGCGAGTAGCCAAACAGGATCCAAGGCCGCCGCCGTTGCTGCCGGTCCGAGATCCAGCCGCTCGCGAACTTCAGTGCCGCGACCACGAGGTCGCTGACGCCTTGCAGCACGCCGAGCGCGAGGTGCGATCCCCCGAGCGAGGCGAGGAACACCGGCAACAGCGGCACGATCATCTCAGACGCAACGTCGGTGCAGAACGACACGGCGCCGAGCACCATGACGACCTTGGGCAGCGTGTCGCGCGCCTTCGCCTGGCGTTGTTGCGTCGGTGGCAACGCGCTCACGGTTGGCTCCGGCGCGCGTTTTTCTGCAGCTCACGAGAACGCGATGCCGATACGCGACCCATGCGTCGCCACTCTGTCATGTCCTCGATCTCAGTCCTCGCGCTCGGCTTTGCCGCGTGCGCGACGTCGTCGGGGACCGCGCCTGTCCCTGCTGTCGCGGCGATCCGTGCGCTCGGCATCGACTGTCCCTGCTGCTTCACGATCGTCGAGTGCATGCGCAACGGCGTGGGGGTCGAAGGCGACGTTGTCCAGACGGTGCGCTGCGAACTCTGCTGCGAGCAGTTGACGTTCACCAAGGGAGAGCGCGGCATGCTCTTCGTCGCGACGCAGTGCGGGATGGTGCCGATGCCGGCGCAGGCCTGCATGCCGATGCCACCGCGCTGAGCGCGGCGGCAGTAGCGCGTGCCGCGCTGCGATCAGCCGAGCAGGTGCTTGACGAGATCGCGCTCGAGGCAGAGTTCGTCGGTGGAGAGCTTCGCCATCTTGTGCGAGTAGTCATCCATCGCCATGCCTTTGACGATCTGCCAGTTGCCCTTGCCGTCGGTCGTGCACGGGAAGCTGGAGATGAGGCCCTCGGGGGTGCCGTAGCTGCCGTCGCTCAACACGCACAACGCTGCGGTGTCGTCCTTCGACGTCACCGAGAACAGGCTGTGTGCGTGGTCGACAGCGGCTTGCGCCGCCGACAGCGCCGACGACTTGCCGCGCGCGTCGATGACCGCCTTGCCGCGCTCCTGCACGGTCTTGATGAACTCGCCCTTCAGCCAGCCATCGTCGCCGATCACCTGCGCCGCCGGCTTGCCGCCGATCGTCGCGTTGTGCCAGTCGGGATACTGCGTGTTGCTGTGGTTGCCCCAGATCACGACGTTCTTGACGTTCGACCAATGCGTCTTGGCGCGCAGTGCGAGCTGCGCTTTCGCGCGGTTCTGGTCGAGGCGCGTCATCGCCGTGAATCGATCTGCCGGCACGCCCTTGGCATTCTTCATCGCGATCAGGCAGTTGGTGTTGCACGGGTTGCCGATGACCGCGACTCGCACGTCGGGTCCAGCGACCTCGGCGATCGCGCGGCCTTGGCCGATGAAGATCGGGCCGTTGTCGAGGATCAGGTCCTTGCGCTCCATGCCCTTGCCGCGTGGCTTGCTGCCGACGAGCAAGCACAGGTCCGCGTCCTTGAACGCGACCTCCGCCTTGTCGCTGCAGATCACGTCCTGCAGCAGCGGGTAGGCGCAGTCGTGCAGTTCCATCTTGACGCCTTCGAGTGACGGCAGCACCGGCGTCACTTCGAGGAGTTGGAGGACGACTTTCGTGTTCGGGCCGAAGATCGCGCCTGAGGCGATCATCGGCAGCAGGCTGTAACCGATCTGACCGGCGGCTCCGGTGACCGCCACGCGCTTCACATTGCTCATCGCCGGATTCCATCGCCCGGCGCGCTGGTTTCAAGCGGGCTCTAGCTGGCGCAGAAGACTGTTCGAGTGCCTATGCTGCGCCGCCCGCGCGATGCCGAGTCTTGCCCTGAGTCCCGCCGCCCGACGCTCCGCCCTGTGGATGCTGCTTGCCGCCGTGCCAGCCATCGGCTGCACCTCGCTGGTGTTGCCGCCTGTGCAGGTGGCGCGCCCTGCATCCGTATATGTGCTTCGCGAGGCCATGCATGTCGGCATCGTGGTGCCGGATCCCGTCCACGAGCCGACGCGCTATGTCGAATACGGCTACGGCGACTGGGCGTGGTATGCCCTCGGGCAGGAGGCATGGTGGCGGGCGATTCCGACGGTGGTGTGGCCGACGCAGGGGACGTATTGCCGTCGCGTCTGGGCGGCCCGCGACGGCGACAGTCTCGCTCGGCTGCTTGCGCAACACGGGTGCGAGGCGGACGTGATGCAGGTCGAAGGCGAACGCGTCGTCGAGTTCGCGCGCGGGTTGGAGGGTCAGTTCCAAGGCGGCGCGGAGGTCCGGCGCGAGGAGTTGCGGATGGACTTCGTGAAGGCGGAGGGTGGTTACTGGTTTCTCAACACCTGCGCTGACGTCGCTGCGGAGTGGTGCGAGTCGCTCGGGTGCGACGTGGGCTGGGCGCTGATCCGCAGCAGCCTGCGTGTGAATCCACGCACTGAGCGCTGAGATCTCGAGGAGAGCTTCAGCCCGTTGCGCGCTCCTGCCGTCGCGGCAAAGTGTCCGCATGGGTCCGATCGACTTCGTGGTGCCGACGCGGCGCGAGTTCTTGCGCAATGGCGCCCTCGGAGTGTCGGCGATCGCGGCTTCGTCGTTGCTCGCGCCATCGCTCTCGCCGACTCCGCATCGTCGCCATCCGGCGCGCGCGCGCAGCGTCATCTACCTGCACATGGAAGGCGCGCCATCGCCGATCGACATGTTCGATCCAAAGCCCGAGCTGCAGAAGCACGATGGGATGAAGTGTCCAGACTCGTTCTTGAGCAAGGAGCGATTCGCCTTCATCAAAGGCCACCCCAAGCTGCTCGGCTCGCGGCACGCGTTCAAGAAGCGAGGACGTCTCGGGCTCGACGTCGTCGAGCTGCTGCCTTGCCTCGGCGAGGTCGTCGACGACTTGTGCGTCGTCAAGTCGATGCACACCGACCAGTTCAACCACGCGCCGGCGGAGTTCTTGATGTTCACCGGTTCGCCGCGCATCGGCCGGCCGGCGATGGGGAGTTGGGTCTGCTACGGGCTCGGTTCTGAGAACGAGAACCTGCCGGGATTCGTCGTGCTCGTCTCCGGCACGTTGCCGAGTGCGGGCAAGAGCGTGTTTGGCTCGGGCTTCCTGCCGTCGTCGCTGCAAGGCGTGCAACTGCGGAGCCAAGGCGATCCCGTGTTGTTCCTGGCCGATCGCGACGGGACCGATCGCGCAGGTCGTCGCCGCATTCTCGATGCCGCGCGAGCGCTCGGCGACCGCGAACACGCTCGCACTGGCGACCCTGAGGTCCTGGCGCGTTTGTCACAGCACGAACTCGCCTTCCGTATGCAGATGTCGGCGCCAGAGGCCGTCGACATCGCGAGCGAGTCGCCGGAAACGCTTGCGCTCTACGGCGCAAGCCCCGGCGTTGCGTCCTTCGCCAACAACTGCCTGCTCGCGCGTCGACTGGTCGAACGCGGCGTGCGCTTCGTGCAGCTCTACGACTCGGGATGGGACCTGCACGGCACCGGCCCGAGCGACGACATGATGACGCAGTTCCCCAAGAAGTGCCGTGAACTCGATCGCCCCTATGCGGCCTTGCTCACCGACCTGCGCCGTCGCGGCATGCTCGATGACACGCTGGTGGTGTGGGGCGGTGAGTTCGGCCGCACGCCGATGAACGAGGAACGCGATGGGAGCAAGTTCCTCGGGCGCGACCACCACCCACACTGCTTCACGATGCTGCTCGCTGGCGGCGGGATGAAGCGCGGCGCGGTGGTTGGGTCCACGGACGAGCTGGGTTACCGCATCGAAAAGAACCCGATCCATGTGCACGACCTGCAGGCCACGATGCTGTGGTTGCTCGGCATCGACCACGAGAAGCTGACCTATCGCTTCGAGGGTCGCGACTTCCGGCTCACCGACGTCGCGGGCAAGGTGCGCGGCGAATTGCTGGCGTAGCAATGGACCGCTGCGGTCGCAGCGGCAGGCGCTGATCCACTGCTGGTCATCCACGACCGGCCCGCACCGTGCGAAGTTGCAGACATGGTCGCGTTGCGGCACGCACCAAGCGGGAGGCTCACCCTACCAGAACACGCGCATCCGCCAGACGCCGTCGCGATAGCCCGTCAACGACCGCGCGATGTCGAGGTTGTGCGCCTTCAGCAACTGCTGCACGGCCTCGACATCGATTTCTTCCGGGTCGAAGTCGAGGTCCATGTTGCCGACCACCAATGGCAGCAAGGACGACATGGCGAGGACCTGGCTGAGCACCATCGCGACTTGCCCTTCGGCGGCGCCATTGCAGCCGGCGGGCGCGGCGCGCGACAGGCCTTGTGGCATCGGCGGCTTCGACTTGGTCCACGCGCCGTCCTTCGCCTTCTCGATCCATGCGTCGATGGCGTCGCCCGCATCGCGGCCATAGCCGAGGGCGAGCATGTCGGGGCCGAGTGCGGTCGTCACTGCCACGAGGCCGCCGAGGCGTTGCACGACGAATCCGTCCCTCTCCTCGCTCGACAACTCGGTGAAGCCGAGTTCCTTGCGCGCGGCGTTCCACTTGTCCGCGAAAGCGACATGGTCACGGATGCGCACGGCGAAGACGAAGTTCGACTGGTTGGCCTCGAGGTCTTCCAGGGACTGTGCCGTGCTTGCCAACGCGTATTCGTTGGTGAAGTGCGAGAGCAGTCCATTCTGCGGGTCGAAGATCGCAGGCGGCATCTGCTCGTCGATCTCCGCGGCGTCGCTTCCGGTTTTTTCGGCAGCCGATCGCACCACCGTGCGGATCGCCGAGAAGTCGCAGCGTCCCGTCTTCCAGAATGCGATGTCGGCAGGGCGCAGTGATGCGATCGCGGGCAGGCCATCTGCGTCCGGGACCAGGAACGCGAAGATCCCGCGATCGGTGCCATCGAATCGCATCGATGCTTCGACCTGCGCTTGCGGGCCTGCGGCTCCGAGCGACAGGTCGAACTCACGCAGCGCCGCGATGCCGAGCATCACGTTCGTGCCGGTGTCCGGCGTGCCGTCGGCCGCAGCGATCGTCGCTTGGACATCGAAGCGCATTCTGAATGGCGGTCGCAATGCCTTCTCGCCGGCTCGCGCGCGCAGTTCGGCCCCGAGCGGTTCGGCTGCCCGGTGCGCTGCGTTCAAGCCGGCGTCGCCACTGACGGCAAAGGTGGCGGTCTGGTCGGTTGGGTCCGTCCCGGTGATCGTGGGCTTCGAGACGAACTGCTCTTCCCCGATCTGCAGCTTGGCCGGCGCGCTGGCTTCGTCGGACCACTCGGATCCGGCGAATCGCGCGGCCATGGTCGCGAGGTCCTTGCACAGCGTCGGCAAGTCGGTTCTGCCGTCGGGGCCAAACGCGACACGGAGCCCTTCGTCCTCGCCGTCGAAGTCGAACGTGATCGTGATCGCGCCGCCGTAGTCGAGCAGCCGCGCGCGCGCCTCGGCGTAGGCCGCGTCGTCGAGGCCGAGCGCATTCTTGACCATGCCTTCAAACGGCATGACGTAGCCTTTCCAAATCGCTGCGCCGGCCTCGCTCGCAAGCAGGGTGCCGACGTTGGTCGGGCCAAACTGGGTGCGCCACTGCGCGGGGCCCAGCAAGTCGATGCGAAGCGGGTCTTTTGGCGCAATGGGCGCAGCGGTCGTCTGCGCATTGGCAGTCGGGGCCGCGAGCACGAAGGCCAAGCAAGTGGCGAGAACGACGTGGCGAGGCGATTGGCAGAACATGCCAAGCAGCCTAGGAACTCGGTCCGGCCGCAGCCAGGAATGCGGCAGGATGCCGTGCGTCAGTGTCGTGGATCGGGCCCTGGTCGCGCCCGGCGGATCGAAGCGCACAAGGGGATCGCATGGCGCCGCGAGGATCGCGTGCCGCTGCCCTTCCTCGTCATTTGCCTGCGTTCTTTGCCGCGAGGAACTCGACCAGATCGCGCAGTTGCCGGTGCGTCAGCGTTCCGTCCATCGCCGGCATCGCGCTCTCGGTTGCCGTGCGTCGCGACTTGACGCGCGAAGCCGAGACCTTGGATGCGTCACCGGTGACGTTCATGACTTCGATCTCGCCGTCCTGGTCCTTGGTGATGACGCCGGACACGAGTTCGCCGTTGTGGAGTTCGAGGACGGTGGTGGCGAAGCCCTGGGCGATTCTTGCGCCAGGCACGACCAGTGATTCCAGGATGTGCGCGCGTCCCTGCGCGCCGATGCCGGTGAGCGCGGGGCCGGCGTTGCCGCCCTTGCCGTCCATCGAGTGGCAGCGTGTGCACCGCGTCGCTTCGTTGTCGAAGAAGATGCTGCGGCCGCGGTCGGCATCGCCGCCTTCCAGGCAGTTGGCGAACGCGGCGAGCTTGACGCTTCTATCTGTCGCGTGCTCGATTGCTGCGAGCTTGTCGCGTACGACGGTTTCCTCGCGCTGCTTGCTCGCTTCCAGCAGATCGAGGCAAACCTCGGCATCCACTTCGCCGCGCGCGAGCTTGTCGAGCCAACTCGCGAGCACCGTGGCGCCCGCCTCGGACTTCAAGGCGCCGAGCGAAGCGAAGGCTTGCTGGCGCTCTCGGCGCGAAGCCTGTTCGCACAGCGATGCCAGCACCGGCGCGGCCTTCTCGGGTTCTTGCTCCGCGTAGAGCGCGACCGCGGCGACGCGGAGTTCGGTCGGATCGTCCTTCCCGATGGCGGCCACGACCGCTGCCGCTGCCGCAGCGTCGAGCGTCGCAAGCGCGCGCAGCGCCGCGGTGCGCGAAGCCCCGGCGCGCGCGCGGTTAGCGGCGAGCGTGGAGAGCGCTTGCGAAGTCGACGCGAGCGAGAGCCTTCCGCAGGCTGCCGCTGCGCTTTCGGCCAAGGCGTCGAGGCCGAGCGCCGTGATGATCTGTGGCTCGAACGAACGGTCCTGCCTGTCGGCGTCGCTGCGAACGGGGGGACGCCAGTTGCCCAGCACGCGATCCTGCCCGTGCGGCGCGTGCCATTCGCCGAGGACGCGCAGCGCCTCGTTGCGCATGCCGATGGACAGTCTTGCATTGGTGATGCAGTTGGCAATCGCGGCGGCGTTCTGCGCGCCGCCGAGCAAGCGCGCCGCGTTGATCGCGCGCCAGGCAAGGGTCTCGTCGAGCAATCGCTCGCTTGCAGCAGGGTCGCGAAGGGCCGATGCGAGCTCGTCCATTCCGCCCTGGATGTCGAGGTCGTAGATCGCTCGTGCCGCCTCGCGGCGAACCGACAGGTTCTCGTCGAACAAGAACACGCGGCAGTGCAGCGACATCGCTCGGCGCAGCGCGAGCGTTGCAGTGAGGCGGACCGCGACGCTGCCGCTCTGCTGCGCCTTCGCTGCAAACGACTTTGCGCGCCCGTCGAGATCCACTTTTTCGCCGCGCACGGATGGACCGCGGGCGCCGAGCGATGCCGCAATCGCCTCGGCGGCGGCATGGCGCAGAACCGGATCGCGGTCGTGATTGTCCTCAGCCAGTTCGAGCAGCGCCGTGACTGCTCGGTCGCCGAGTTCGGTGCGATGGTGAGCAAGCGCGAGCGCGGCTTCGCGCCGAACCGAGGACACGTGGTCCTTCAGCAGTAGGAGGAGCGCCGGCTTGCCGTCCTCGCGCAGACTCTCGCCGAGACCGCGCGCTGCTGCGGCGCGCACCAAGGCGTCGCCGTCTTTCGTCAGTGCGAGCAGAGGCTCGGCTGCGATCGGGTTCTTGCGCGCAAGAATGCTGAGCCCGAACACGCCGCACAGGCGCGCTTTGCCGGCATCGACGTCTTTGGCCGCCGCGAGCAAGGTGCCCTGCGCGTCTTGGTCGACGAGGGCGAACTGCGCCTTCTGCCGGATGCGGCGGTCGACGTGCCGCAGCAGCGTCGCGAGTTCGAGTTCTGGCTTGGCGCCAAAGTTCTCGCCGAGCAATCGTGCCGTCATGCGCGCCTGCATGTCGTTGCGCATCGCAGGCGTCTCGATGCGGTAGAGCCGCCCCTTGCCTGGCTTGTTCCAGCCATTGACCCAATCGCTCACATACATCGCGCCATCTGGTCCGAAGTCGACGTCGGTTGCGAGCACGCTCCACGCCGGCCGGTCGCGCCATGCGAGTTCGAAGCCCGAGCCCATGGGCGACAGGCGCAGGGCGTGCACGCCGCTGTAGCTGCTGCCGCCGCGGAAGTCGCAGAGGAACAGGCAGTCGCGGTAGCGCAGAGGCAACCCGTGGCCTGGATCGAACGCGAGACCCGACGGGCCGTCGGTCACGTTCAGGATCGGCAGCAACGTCGCGAGCGGGCTCTTTTCGTCGAGCGGCATCCACATGCGTTCCTTGTTCCAAGCGCCACGGTCGTCGAGCCATTGAAAGCCGATGCGCCAGCCGCTGTCGGCGCCGTGGACGATCTGCACGAGTCGCGCGCGGTCCCCGCCATCACTGTTGTTGTCGCCCGTGAACAGGTTGCCGTGGTCGTCGAAGGCGAGTTCTTGCGGGTTGCGCAAGCCGCGGTGCACGACTTCGAGGCTGCTGCCGTCGAGTTCGCAGCGCAGCACTGCGCCCTCGTGTGGATGGTCGAGCAGCTCGCCTTCCTTGGTGCGCACCGAGAAGCCGCGGTCGCCGATCGAGAAATAGAGCCTGCGGTCGGGGCCGACGACGAGTCCGTGGAGATCGTGGCCGATCAAAGACGTGTGTACGCCAAAGCCGTCAAAGGTCGCTTCGCGCGCATTGGCGACACCGTCGCCGTCCGTGTCGGTGAGCTTCCACAGCGCGGGGATGTTGGCAAACCACACATCGCCGCCAACGGGCAGCACGCCGGACGCAATGCCGTCCTCGAGCCGCGCGAAGCCGTCGGCGAACACGGAGCTTCTGTCGAACACGAAGTTGCGGTCGTCATCGACGAGCAGCTTGATGCGCTCGGTGTAGCGCGCGTACTTCGGCAGCTCGGCCTGGATGTGCTTCTCGTACTTGCGCACGCGTTCCGCCACGGTGCGCAGCGCGAGGTCCTCATCCTTCCATTGCATGTATTCGCGCGTGTCGAACACGCCGTCGTGGATGCGGAAGGTCTCGCTGACGTAGACCCGACCCATGTCGTCGAAAGAAAACGCGACGACGTTGCAGAGGTCTGGCTCGCTCGCGACGAGGCTGGCTTGCAGTCCCGGGGCCAGTTGCATTGCGGCCAGCGTCTGCTTGCCTTCGTCGCTGCGGGGCGCGACGTACATCGGCTGCCTTGCGTCCTCGCTTTGCTGCGGCGTGGCGGTTGGGTGCTGCGCGAACAGCGTGCCGATGCACAAGCAGTGCCATGTGGCAAGAAGG
>SXPK01000109.1 GCA_005776365.1 Planctomycetia bacterium | reverse complement strand
CCGCCCTGGCGCTCCGCTCGGAGCGCTATGGACGATTCACGGGTCGAGATCGGGAGAAGGAAGGAGCCGCTCTGGTCCCAGCGCTGGACAGAGTCGTTGGGTCTGTTTCTGCTCGTCTCGTCGGTGTTTCTGCTGCTGCCGCAGCGGACGCTGCACGGCGTCGATGGCGAGGTGTTTCTCAGTTGGGTCGAGCAGGGCCGCTATGACTACCCGCGGCACGTCGCCTACCTGCATGTGGTCGGGGCGCTGCACAAGATCGGCGCGCCCCTTGGCCTGACGGCTCTGGAGGCGTTGCTGCTGGCATCTGCGCTCGGCTCGGGCCTCGCTGCAGTGTGCTTGCATCGGATGTTCCGCCTGCTCGCGCCCAAGCCATTTCGCTCCGGTGCGCTGCCTGCGCTGGCGGCGATGTCAGCCGGCCCTTGCCTCTACTACGCGACCTGTGCCGAGATCCATGGTGTGTTTGCCGGCCCAACTGCTGCGGCCTGGTGGGCATTCGCGCGACTCTTGCTCGAGCCTAAGTGGTCGCGGGCGGTCGCAGTCGGTCTGTGCACAGGGCTCGCGGCCTCGGTGCACGCCTTTGGTCACGTCCTGTTGCCGACGATCGCGCTGGCGGCTTTCTGCTGGGGCGGCCCCAGGCGCGGGATCCCGACCAGATGGTGGATCTGGGTTGGCGGCATTCACTGCGCGAGTGCTGCCGGCGTCGCTGCGATGCTCGGGGCCGGCGCCACTGGTCAGGCAGAGGACATCCTTCGCTACTGCTCGCAGCAGATCGTCGACTTCGACTTCTGTTCGGCCCCCGACGTGTTCTTGCGCGAGTGGGTGCTGCCGGGAGCCCCGTGGTCCGTGGCAGCTGCTGTAGGGCTGTTCGTCAGGCGGGCGCGATCCTGGGCGACTGCGACCCTGTGGGCGCTGATGCTGCACATGCCGATGGCGGTGCTGCTGCTCGGACACCATCGCATTGACGAGGGCGGGGCTTACTTGATCGGCGTCGTGCCGCTCGCGGTTCTCGTCGGCGTCCGTGTTCTGCGGTTGCGCGAGTTCGCGCTCTCGACGGTTGTGGGGCTCCTGCTGTCCTTGGCGCACGTCGCGCCGCAGTGGAAGGAGCCGGTGAGCCCAGAGTTCGTGCAGGACTTCGCCGCGATCCAGGCTCGGCACAAGGTCGCCCTCATCGTTGGCAAGCGTCACGAACTCGATGGCGTGCGCACCGGCGTGCCCGGCGCGGTCGTCATCGACCTTGGCGCAGCGCTTCACCTCTGGCTCGAAGAACGCGAAAAGGGCGTCACACTGGCGCAGTGGTTTGATGCCTGGGCTGCGCGCTTTTCCGCCGCGGATCTCCCGGTGCTGATGTCGCGCAGCGCGCTGGACTTCTTTGCCGGCACGCCCGAGCCAGAGGTCCGTGCCTTCTGGGATGAGCACCTGCCGCAGCGTTACTCGGTCGTGCCAGAAAACCGCCGTGACTTCCGTGGCGCATTCGTGCTGCCGTTGCCGAAGTCTGGCGAACGCTGAGGCGCGCGCGGCGCGGACTTCACCGTTCCCGCAACCAGGACACGATCTCTTTCAGTTTCGGCGGGTTGCCGGTCATCAGCACGCCGATGCGGAACACCTTGCCCGCGGCCCGGAACGCGAGCCAGATGCTGACGAGGAGGAGCGCGCTCGTGAGGACATACTCGTAGGCCTCGGGTGGCCCGCCCGCGCGATTCATCATCGTGAAGGGCGTGAACAGCGGGATGTAGCTGAGGACCTTGGCGACCGTGCCGTTGGGCTCTTCGACCAAGAAGAGCATCGAAACGAGCGGGACGATCAGGATGACGAAGATGGGCTGCAGCAGGTTCTGAGCTTCTTTCAGGCTGTTCGTCACCGAACCGAGTCCGACGAGGATCGCTGCGTAGAGCAGGTAGCCTGCGAGGAAGTAGCCGACGAACGAGACGAGGTAGAGCGGGTCGCCGATGATGTCGAGCAGCGGCAGATCCAGGCCCGGGATCAGCTTTGGCGCCATCCATACGCCGAGCAGGGCGCAGGCGACCCAGGACAGCACGAGAGTCATTCCAGTTGCCGCGATGCCCCAGACCTTGCCGGCCATCAACTGGAGCGGCGACACCGAGGACAGCAGCACTTCGATGATGCGGTTGCTCTTCTCCTCAACCGTGTTGGTCAGCAGCATCTGCGCAGCCGTCATGATCGCGATCCACAAGAGGTAGACGAAGCCGACCGGGGCCCACTTGCTGGCCTTGTCGCCTGCCTTGACATCCTCCGCCGCGCCACCGGCACCGAGCTTTTGTTCACGAAACCGCACGACCTCTTGCAGCGATCGCGCAATACGCGCGTCGATCCCGGCGTCCTCGATGCGCATCTTCTGCACGACGCTGGTTGCCGCCGCGTCGTAGTTCTTGCGCAGGGCACTGTCGGTGACGTTGTTGGATACGTAACGGAAGTCATCGAGCCGCTTCAGCGGGTCAGCGCCGATCTCGAAGAATGCGAACAGCTTCTTCGCCTCGACGAGTTCTTGCAGCTTCTTGCGCTGCTCCTCGATGGGTCGGTCCGCCAGCTCGAGTTCCGCCAGATCGACGAACTCAAACTTGTCCGAGGACGTGGCGGCGGATCCGTGCTCCATGAGCTTCTCGAAGTCTGAGGCCGGTATGTCCAGCATCGCGCGCTGCAACTCGCGGCGCATTTCGTCCGGCATCTCACGGTCCCTGCCGTCAGTGCCGGGCTCGGTCACGTCCTGATACTTTGCCTTGATCTCCTGCAACTTCTGCGGGAGCCCGGTGCCGCGCAGCAACTGCATCATGTCTTTCGTGTCGGGCGTGCGCGCTGCGCGTTCGATGCGCGCACCGATGCCGTCCTGGCTGAGGTCCAAAACGGCGTAGGACTTCGTCTCCTTGAGCTTCGCCAGCACCACGCCGGCCCCGAGCGAAATCGCGAGCAGGGCCGGGAGCGCCAGGATGCCGAGCCAAAACGTCTTGGTTCGCACGTTCTCGAGGAACTCGCGACGTGCGACGAGCAGGGTCTTGCTTGCCATGTCAGTTCGACTCCTGTGCGCGGGCGCCGCCATCCTTTGCGAGACGCGCGTTCGCCTCGTCGACCGTTCGTACGAAGATCTCGTGCAGCGTCGGCGCGCGGTGCTCGAACTTCCGGATCCGCACCTTGTCGACGAGCCAGCGCAATGCAGTCTGCGGGTCCGCCCCTGGGTGGAGGAAGATCTCGGCTTGCTTGCCGTGGTCGTTCACTCGGAGAGCGCCGGGAGTCTGCGGCAGAATCGTGCCGTCGCCGTCGTAGTGCAGGACGATGCCGAAGTCTCGGCCTCGCTTGACCTCCTCGAGCGTGCCCGAGAACTGCAGTCGCGCCTTGTGGATCATCATCACTCGGTCGCACAACTGCTCGGCCTGCTCCATGACGTGCGTGCTGAAGATCACCGTGCGACCTTCGCGCTTCATCCGCAGGATCGTGTCGCGCATCACGTCGCGATTAACGGGATCGAGGCCGGAGAAGGGCTCGTCGAGGATCACGAGGTCCGGGTTGTGAATCAGCGTGCCGAGCAGTTGGACCTTCTGGCCCATGCCCTTGCTCATCGCTTCGCACCGCTTGTCGAGCCAGTCGCCGAGTCCGTATTCAGTCAGCAAGGCAGATGCCTTCTGGTCGGCGTCCGCAGGATCCATGCCTTTCAGTTTGCCGAAGTAGGCGACGATCTCCGCCGTCTTCATCTTCTTGTAGAGGCCCTTCTCCTCCGGCAGGTAGCCCAGGCGGTCCTTGACGAGCGCCGCGTCGGGCTGACCGAGCACTTCGATCGCGCCGGAATCCGGCTTGAAGATGCTCATCACCATCCGAATGGTCGTCGTCTTGCCGGCGCCGTTCTGGCCCAGAAAGACGAAGATGCAGCCTTTGGGCACCTCGAGCGTGAGACGGTCGACGGCAACGTGCGCGCCAAACCGCTTGGTGACTTCTCGGATGCGAAGTGCGTGTTCCATGTGTGAGTGAGCGAGCAACGGGCGGGGGAGGATGCGGGCGGGCGTGTCGGCGCGCAAGCCACAGGCTTCGCACATGAGCGGATACGGCAGCGCGCGGAAAGAACAGCGCTGGAACCGCGTTGCATGGATGTGTTGGTCGCCTCGGACAGCCGGTTGCGTCAAGTCGCCGCCTTGCGCGCGTTGGTCGGCCGGACGCCGCTCGTGGAGATTCACTATCGCTGCGACGGAGAGAGCCGCCGCATCTACGCGAAGTACGAGGCCCGCAACATGACCGGCTCCATCAAGGACCGGATGGCGTGCCATATCCTCGCTGAGGCGATTCTCGGGGATCGACTGGCTCCCGGCGACCTGATCGTCGAGGCCAGCTCTGGCAATACGGGCATCGCCTTTGCCGCGCTGGGCCGTGCGCTCGGTCATCCGGTGCGCATTCACATGCCGGATTGGATGAGTCCGGAGCGACGCGCGCTGATCTTGCGTTTTGGGGCCGAGGTCTGTGATGTCAGTCGTGAAGAGGGTGGGTTCGTCGGCGCCATCGAACGTGCGCAACGTGATGCACATGGTGTCAGAGGCGTCTTCTCGCCGCGGCAGTTCGAGAACGAAGCCAATGTCCGCGCTCACGCGAGCGGCACGGGGCCGGAGATTCTGCTGCAGTTGGAAGCCTTCGGCCGGCGGCCGTTCGCATTTGTGGCCGGGGTCGGCACTGGCGGCACGGTGATGGGTGTGGGGCGCGCGTTGCGCGCGGCATTCCCGGCGTGCAAGGTGCATCCGCTGGAGCCCGCCAACTCGCCGACGCTGCGCACTGGGCGCAAGGTCGGCACCCATCGCATCCAGGGCATCTCCGACGACTTCGTCCCTGCAGTGGTGGACCTCGCATGGCTCGACGACGTCGTGGACGTGTGGGATGGCGATGCAATCCTGATGGCGCAGGCATTGGCCAATCGGCTCGGCCTTGCCGTTGGCATCAGCAGCGGCGCCAACGTGCTCGGCGCGATGCAACTCGTGGAACGCGCAGCGCGCGGTCATGGCTCACCGCATGACGCGGTGGTCACGGTCCTGTGCGACTCGAACAAGAAGTACCTGTCGACGGACCTCGTTCGCGAAGAGCCGGTTCGCGATGGCTACTGGACGCCACGAATCGAACTCGAGTCATTCGACGCGGTGCCGTGAGGCGCTCGCCGCTGCTGCCTCAGACCAGCAACTCTGCGCGCAGCACCGTGTCGAGGGCCTGCGGATCCGCTTTGCCCTTCGTTGCGCGCATCACGTGCCCCTTCAACGCGTCAAGCGCCTTGGTCCTGCCGGCGCGAACGTCGTCCGCAGCGGCAGGGAGTTCGTGGATCGCGCGCTGGACCAGCGGCAGCAATGCGCCGTGGTCGGTGATGCGCGACAATCCAAGCGTCGCGATCGCCTGTTGGCAGTTCACATCGTGGGCAAGCATGTGGAGGAAGGCCTGACGCCCGGTCGTCGCGGTCAACGTGCCCGCTGCGACTGCGGCGATCAGCTCTGAGAGGCGCAGGGGCGTGACCGGAAGCGCGTCGATCGGAGTGGCGGATTCGCGCGCGGCCTTCAGCACCTCGGACATCATCCAGTTGCTTGCTGACTTTGGCTCGGTGCCGTGCGCGAGCACGCGCTCGAACCAGTCACCTGCGGCCTTGTCCTGCGTCAGTGCGTCGATGTCGTGCGACGGCAATCCGAACTCGCGCCGATAACGCTCGCGACGCTGCGCCGGCAATTCTCCGACCGCCTCGCGTTCTGCCGCGATCAAAGCTTCCGACAGGATCACGGGCGGCAAGTCGGGGTCCGGGAAGTAGCGATAGTCCTCCGCCCGCTCCTTGCTGCGCATCGTCCGAGTCTCGCCCTTCTCGTCATTCCACAGTCGCGTCTCTTGGACAATGCGCATGCCAAGGAGCAGCGCTGCGCTCTGGCGGCGGATCTCGTAGTCGATCGCGCGCTGCACCATCTTGAACGAGTTGAGGTTCTTGATCTCGACCTTGACGCCGAGCTTGGCGCCTATAGCCGCGCCCGAGACGTTGGCGTCGCAGCGCATCGTCCCCAGTTCCATGTCGCATTCCGACACGCCGGCAAACCGCAGGATCTCACGCAGCCGCACGAGAAATGCATGCGCGTCCTCGGCCGATCGGAGCATGGGCTGCGAGACGATCTCGATCAGCGGCGCGCCAGCTCGATCCAAGTCGACGAGCGTGCCGACGTCGGCGTGCACCAGCTTGCCGGCGTCCTCCTCCAAATGGATGCGTTCCAACTCGCAAGAGCGGCCGTCGCCCAGCGGGACGCGGCCGCCCTTGCAGTAAGGCTCCTCATACTGCGTG
>SXPK01000108.1 GCA_005776365.1 Planctomycetia bacterium | reverse complement strand
GGCAAGGATGTCCTTTTCCTGCCGCACCGCCGCGAGCCGCTGCTTGGCGACATCGACCGCCTCGGTCTGCCTAGCGATCAGCGTCCGCTTGGTCTCGAGGATCTTCTTGTTGTTCTGAAAGGAATCGACCGTGCGCTGCAGGTCGCGCTCCACACGACGGCGCGTCGGCACGTCGCTGCACAGCGTCGCAAAGGCCTCGCCTTCACCGCCGAGCAAGCGCGCGCCGGTAAGCAGGCGCTTCTCCTCGTGACCGCAGGACTGTTCGAGCTTCGTCACCGACAGCTGCAGTTCTTCGAGTTCCACTTCTGCGCGGGCGACGTCGCGCTTGCAGGTTTCGACCTGTGGATCGATCTGCAGGATCAGGTTTTCGGCGCGCTTGATCTCGAACTCGACCGGGATCGCGCTCTCGATGCTCTCCTGCACGGAACTCGCCGCCGTGCCGAAGTAGCTGCCGAGGCTAGTGCCGAACGCGAGGAACCCCAGGCCTGCGACCGCCGCACAGCCAAGGACCATGTACTTCAATGTCTTGAGGATCATTTCGTCTCCGGGGACCGGATCGTGGGAGCCCCCATCGGCTCCGACCCCAGACGATTCGCGCCGGATACGCGACTATTCTCGCGGCGCGCGAAAAAGCAGATTCAGCGCCGATTGCGCAGCGCGGTAGCCGTCGACCGCAGCAGTCGATCCTTGAGGTCCTGCATCGGAGCCGCCTTGGCGGCGTCCTCGCGAGCGCGCAAGTCGCTGAGCGTGGCGTTGCAGTAGGGGCACTGGCTCTCCTCGAGGTGAAAGCGCACGAAGTCTTGCGCCCCGCCGTCGAGTCCGTCGTTCATCCAACTCGCAATCCAATCTGGGTGCGGGCATGAGATCCGCTCGCGTCGCCACACTGCGGCCACGGTGAACGCCAGCGCTGGATCGAGGTCGTCGGCGCCGCTCATCGTGCTCCTCGCTCCCAGAGGCCGCGGAACAGGGTGTGATTCGGATCCGCTCGGCGCGCGAGGCCACGCAGCTTCTCGATCGCGCGAAACTTGATGCCAGCGACGCTCTTCTCGTCCTCGATGCCAAAACGCGCTGCGGCGTCGCGGTTGCGCCCTCCAAGCACGAACAGGTACTCCAAGATCATCAGCTTGTCGAACTCGCCGGCCTGCCACAGTTCGCCGACGAACTCCTTGAGGATCAAGGCGAGCGCCCGTTGCCGGCGCACCTCGTCCTCGCCCACCACCGCCTGGTCCTTCGGCGCCTTTTCGCTGTCGTCGGCCATTGACTCGAGCCACAAGCGACCTGGCTGCGTCTCGTCGCCATCGCTCTTGGGCGAAACGAGCGCGATCTTGTGCTTGCGCAAATGGTCGACCACCCGGTTCTTCGCGATGCCGAACACGAACTGATCGAGCGTGAACTGGCGATCGAATCCGCCGATGCCGCGCACCGCGCCGAGGAATACGTCCTGCGTCAGGTCCTCCGCAGTCTGGTGATCGTTGCAGTAGCGCTTGCAGAAGTAGTAGACGCGCCGGAAGTAGTCATCCTGCAACGCCGCCCACGCGGCGTCGTCCATCGTCTGCAGCTTCTCGATGTCGTGGTCTACAGTGGCCATCTTCGTTCGTGCCCCGGGCCTCGGTCAGAGTGCGCCCACCACCGCCAGGATGGCGACGATCGCGAGCAGCACGAGCGCCGCGACCACAGAGTAGCCCACTACATGCGCGGCGAACTGAATGATGCGGAACGGGAGCTTGAGCACCCACAACGCACCTTTGCCCGCTGCCCCGCTGAGCAGCCGCACCGGGAGCAACACCAAGTGCGTCACGATCTCAGCCAGACTGAGCAAGAGGCGCACAAACCACGCGAGCACGCCCCTTCGATCCTCGGATTCCCGCCACGGGAACCCATGCGGACTGTCTTTGGGATCGCGTCCCGAAGGACCGGGGCCTTCGCCGAGCGCGGGGCGCGCGTCCGTGAATGACGGCAGCGGCATGGGCGCAATCGGCAAGCCGGGAGTTGGGCGAGACGGAGCCGGATGCCGCAGCCGGACGCTGTCGCCAAGAGCAACCGGCGCTTCGAGTTCGCGCAACATCGTCGCGACACTGTCGTAGCGGTGATCAGGGTCCTTCGCCATGCAACAGAGGATCACTCTCCGGTCCTCGGCTCCGACATGGTCGGGGAACTTCGGCGTTTCTTGTTCGTGCTTCTTCAGCACTTCCCATTCGCTGTCGCCCTTGAACGGCACGTCGCCGCACAAGCACTCGTACAGCATGACACCGAGCGAGTAGATGTCGCTCTTGTGGTCGCCTCGGCGCTGCAGCATCTCCGGCGCCATGTAGTAGGGAGTGCCGCGACCGAAGGACAAGGAGTTGCGCGACTCGGTTACCAACTTGGAGAGTCCGAAGTCACCAACGCGCGCAATATCTCCCTTCAGGAAGACGTTCGCTGGCTTGACGTCGAAGTGCACGAGCGACCGTTCATGCAAGGCCTGCAGGCCGCGCGCAGCCTGCACGAAGCACCGCAAGGCTTCCTCACGCGGCATCAGGCCTTGCTCGAGCCGCTTCTTCAGCGTCTCCTGCCCGGCGTAGCTCATCACCAGATAAGGGATCCCGTCGACCTCGCCCATGTCCTCGATCGAAACGAGATTGGGGTGATCGATCTGCGCGAACAGCCGCACGGCTTCCAGTTCGCGAGCCACTGCGTCACGCACTGCCTCGTCGTCGACCTTCAGGAACTTGATCGCATAGTCCTTGCCGATCGATTCTTTCCTGGCCTTGTAGACGTGGCCGAACATGCCGCCGCCGAGCTTGGTCACGATCTCGAAGCCCGGCACGTAGCCTGGTTTTCGGTAGTCGCGATAGAAAGCTTCCCAGTCGATCCTGCCGTGGGGCCCAGGAGCGCCGTCGGAGACCTCGTTCGGAAGGGGCATGGACTGCATGGATGCTACAGGAGGAAAGCGATCGAGGGGATCGAGAGGCCAAGAGCGACACCGATCATGGACAACCGCGCCGTCATGTAGCCGCGCGATAGCCGATCCACCCAACCGACCAGGAAGGCCAAGAGCCCCCACCAGCACGACGTGCCGAGCAGGAACATCAGCGCCTGTTCGCGCAGCTGGACGAGCGCCGCACGCAGCCGGCGCTCGCTGACTTCGACTGCTTTGGGATCCTCCGCGACCCACAGAGTCGTCTGCCAACTCGTGCCGAACTCGTGCTCGCGCTCGTGGTCATCGCGATCGACGATTTTCAGCATGTCCAGGGGATGTTGCGCACAGAGAAAGCGCTCCACCGCGCGATCGCAGACCGCAGCAGGGACCCAAGCTGGACGCAGTTCTTGCGCGATGCGCTCCCCGCGTTGCCGCCATAGGTCATGGCAGTGCGCTCCAGCCGCGGCGCGAGCCGATCCCAGCGCGGCGAAAGGCGTCAGCTCGGTGGCGCCACGGATGGCAACTGCGTCCATCGAGGTCTGGGCAGGGCCAGCGGTGACCGCGAAAGCCAACGCTAGGATCGTGATCAGGATCAGGTGCATGGCGGATCTGCATCCCCACTGCGTTCGACCTCGCGACTATTGCCAGGCCGCGCAGAAAACCGGTTCGGCGCAGGCAGGCAGGGAACACCGCCCGACCGCGGCGACTCAACCGCGTGGGCTCCATGGCATCAGCACGAAGCTGACCCCGCCTGCACGCACCGTCGCGCCGGCGTGCAACGGGCGTTCGTCGACGAATCGCTCGCCGTCAACCTCGCCTCCAGCTGCGCAGCGCACTCGCAACTGCCCGGCCTTGGAGGCGAAGAGCTCGATCTCAGAAGTCGCTGCCGCGACTCGAACGTGCACGTCCTTGCCGGCGCCGATGCAGATGCGCCCATCGCGGCCGCGATCCTTGAACAGCAGCACACGATCGGTCCCTGCTACCTGGAACCCGCCGAACAACTGCAGCATCGCCGTCAGCGATCGCGAGCATGGCATCGAGTAGCCGACCTGCAACGAGGCTCCAAGACGCATGCGATCGCCAGAACGTAGTGCCCGCTGCTGCACGGCTTCCCCGTTCACCTGCACTTCGCCGGTCTCGGCAACGATCGAATCCTGCATGCCGCCATGGAAGGACATGCTGCGTTCGATCCGCGCGTGGCGCCCCGCGAGTGCACAGAGAATCGGCAGGTCCGCGGAGCCGTCGCGCAGGTTTCCGATCGAGACCGTCTCGCCGCGCAGCGCCAGATACTCTCCGCCTTCGTCGACACGCAGCACGAAGGCCCCGTCGAGGCCCTGGGCTCTGGCGATGCTGCGCTTCATGTCGAAGATCCTCGTCCGCAGCAGCGGCGGTGTCTCGCCCATCGCGGCGATTTCGGCGCGCGCCAGCGAGGCTTCGCCCGCGTTGGCGAACCCGGCCGCGCGCGCCAGCGCCGCCTCGCGACTGCGAATGGCGCCGAGTTGGCGAGCGGCCGAGCGTACGACCACGCCATCGGACCAATGCCGCATGGCTTCGGCGACGCGTTCTTCCGCGCCATCCAGGTCGCGCTCGTTGGCGCGGCGCATGGCTGACTGTGCGAGCGCTTCGGCACTGGCCCGACGGAAGGCGCAGGAAGCCTGGATCCGGCTCGCTACGTCGCTGACTCGAGCGCCGTGCTGGGCCGCGCGAGCAATCGCCACAGCGCACGCCTCGGCCTCGCCAAGGCGCCCGGCCAGCAACGCGCGATCGGCCTCCTGCTGGAGCCTCGACGCGACTTCGCACAAGCGCGCATCGAGCCGAGTCGGAGCCAGCATCTGACAGCGTCGCGCGACGATGGCGTCCACCGATGCCACCAAGGCGGCCATGCCGCCATTCGCAAAGGCACCCTCCACCGACTCCAGCGCCGCAATCTCCGCGAGCAACGCCAAGCGGACCTTCGACAAGTCGGCATGATCGCGATGCAGGGCGAGAAGCTCGTCACAGCGCACGGCAAGAATGCGCAACCCCGCGCAGTTCGAACCGACCTTGCCATGTGCAGCGGCGAGGATCTCGGCGAGGCCACGGTCGACGACTGCGATGCGCGCGCGCACATCGGCTGCAAGCACTGCCGCAGCCACGCCCGCCGGCCCTGACTGCGCATCGGCGAGCGCCATTTCGAGCGCTTCTTGCAGCCTCGCGTCGGCAGCGAGGGAGCGCGCTTGGTCAAGGCGCTGCCCGCGTGCGAGCACGCTGCGTTCCAGCAGGTCCGACTCACTGCGGGCGCGGTCATAGGAGGGTGCCACCTCCAACGCTTGCAGCAAGGCAGCGCGCGCCGCGTCGACTTGCCCCGCCGCGACGTGGCCGAGCGCAGCATCGACGCATCGGTCAGCAGCAGCTTGCTGCAGTCGCAGGCTCGCCGCTGCTTCGGCGTATCTCTTGGACTCGAGAGCGTCGCCGACCTCGGCGAAGACGGCGGCGAGTTCGCCGAGGCGACCCGCCGCGCGAAGGCCTGGAACGCGAACGAGACTCGCGGACGCGCGCGCAGCATGCTGCAGCGCTGGCGGCGCGTCGTCGCCAACAGCAGCGACCGCAGCAGCCAACGCTTCGGCCAGCTCCAGGTCAGCTGCTTCGGGCTGGTCACCGAGCAAGACCCGCGCCCGCGCAAGGACGAGTTCGAGCGACTCACGGATCTCACCGCAACGAAGCGCTGCGACACCGCCGCTGGCCGCGCACAGTCGGCGCACTGCCCCAGCACAGTCGCCTGCGGCCAGCAGACCCAGGGCTTCCCGTGCAGCCTCGGGCGCAGCCTGCATCGCACGCGCCGCCCGCTCCTCGCCAGCTTGCACCGCCCGCTCGCGAGCAGCCGCGAT
This sequence comes from Planctomycetia bacterium, assembly GCA_005776365.1. Classification (GTDB taxonomy): domain Bacteria; phylum Planctomycetota; class UBA1135; order UBA1135; family UBA2386; genus SXPK01. Next base: position 1,938 of record SXPK01000108.1, on the reverse strand, counting down.
CCGCTGATCGAGCTTGGCAACGGCGTCCGCGGCCAAGGTGTCGGAGGTGGCGGCAAGCGCTGCCGCGGCATCGTCGACGGCTCCGCGCTCGATCAACCTGCGGATGCGCGCGTCAGCCTCGCGCGCGGCCCGCAACGAGGCATCGCGCTCGCAAAGTCGCAGCCTCGCTGCTGCCAACCCGTCCTCCACGGCGGCATCGCTGCCCGCGAGTGCAGCCCGCTCGAAGTCGCGCAATGCGGTGTCCAACTCACCCTTCTCGAGCCGTTGCCGCGCGCGCTCCAGCAGCGCAGCCCGAGCCGCATCGCGGATCTGCACGGCGCGGCGATCGTTCGCGATCGCCGGATCCCCGGCGAGGCGGATGGCCTCATCGTGGCGTCCCGCCGCAAGGGCTGCCTTCGCCTTTTGGAATCGCAGGAACCGGTCGAACATGTGGCTCTGCCGTCGGCTGCTGCCGCGGCATCCCCCCCATTCGGACCTCGGTTCCGACTATTCCCAGGCCACCACAATGCCATCCGAGTCCGGGCTCTCGTTGGCGCGACGCAGGCACTCCTCCGCGACGACCAAGAACTGCCGGCGGTCGGCGATCCCGGCCATTGGCACCGACGCGACACCGCAGCATGGACGGAGCGGCACGGCGAACGATCGCTCGCCGAGCGAATTGAGCAGGCGGCGGGCCAGGGCCTGCGCACCCAGCGGCGGCGTGCCCGGCAGCAGGAACAGAAAGGTCGTGGTCGTGAATCGGCCCAGCACGTCGATGTCGCGACACTCGTTGAGGAATACCGACGCGACCTCGGCGAGCAGCACCGAGCGATCGGGGCCAGGCTTCATGCTCGCGGCGGCCTGCCCGATGTCGAGCAAGACGATGGACAGCGGCAGGTGGAACCGCTGCGCGCGCTTCCACTCTTCGTCGAGTTTGAGCGCGCTATATGGCCCGTCGATTAGGCCGGTCTCGGCGTCTTGGAGCCGCTGCAAGAAGGAATCACTGGACTCCCATTCACGCACTCTTCCAGCGAGTTCGGACTGGTCTGCGTTCTTGAGCGCCGTGCCGTAGCGATGGAGCAGCGTGTCGATGTTCTGATGCGCCTTGCTCCGGTCTCTGGGCCCGACTTGTTCGAGGCCATCGATCGCGCCCTTGGCATCGATCCGCACCACGCCATCTGCCAGCACGAAGCGCGTCAGCAGCACGCCGGTCGGATCCTCCGCACGCACCACGATGTAGACGCTGACTCCGCGCGTCTGCTTCCAGGCGCGACAGGCAGAGAAGGCATTGCCGCCGAGGACGTCGGCGCGATTCGAAAGGTCTGCAAACGACTCGACGACGATCGCATCGCCAGCACGCAGATCAGTCGCTTGCGCGGTGATCGGTTGTTTGCCGAACGCGTTCTGGATCGCAGTGCGGACAGCGGGCGACGAGCCAACGTGGAAGAGCCGGTCGGTCATGCTTTCTTGGCCACAGCTGCGGCCACCTCAGGAGTGAGTTCTTCGTTGCTATACACGGCCTGCACGTCGTCGTGATCTTCGAGCGCGTCGAATAGATCGACAACCGCTCGCGCGACGTTCGCATCGCGCACCGCGACGTGCTGTTTTGGCACGTAGGCCAGCTCTGCAGCAAGCAACTCGACGCCGCTTCGCTCGAGCCCGCCTTTGACAGCATGAAAGTCCACCAACGCGCAGTAGACCGTCGCCGACGCGCCATCGAAAACAAGGTCCTCGGCGCCGGCGCCGAGCGCCAACTCCAGCAGCGCTTCTTCGGTGGTCCCCGATTCTGGTTTGACCTGGAAGACACCGCGGCGCTCGAACATCCAGCCAACCGAGCCCGTCGCCGCGAGGTTGCCGCCGGCGTCCTCGAACAGAAGCCGCATCTCCGGCGCCGTTCGGCTGCGCTTGTCCGTCAGGATCTCCAGCACGAATGCGACGCCGCCGGGGCCATAGCCCTCG
>SXPK01000107.1 GCA_005776365.1 Planctomycetia bacterium | reverse complement strand
GTTACCACGCTCGCGAGATGGCGATCGCGCGCGGCGAGATCGAAGGTGCTGCAGTCGTGCTCGGCTCGGCGACGCCGACGTTGGAGTCCATCGGCAAGGCGCGCCGCGGCGTCTACGAGCTGTTGACGCTCAAGAAGCGCGCTGGCTCCGGCACGCTGCCGAAGATCATCGTCCAAGACCTTCGCGGCGAGCCGAAGGAGCAGCGGCGTTCCGGCATCGTCCTGTCGCGCACGCTGCAGTTGCTGATGCAGGAGCGGCTGCGCGCGCGCGATCAGGTGCTGCTGTTCTTGAACCGTCGCGGCTACTCGCCGGTGCTCTTGTGCCCAGGTTGCGGCGAAGCCGTGAAGTGTCAGCACTGCTCGGTGTCGATGACGTGGCACAGCCGCCGCGGCCGCCTCGTCTGCCACTGGTGCTGCAATGAGCTGCGTCGGCCAGAGATCTGCGCGACCTGCAAGCATCAGGGCATGCACGAACTCGGCGTCGGCACGGAGCGGCTCGAAGCGGTGGTCAAGGAGCTGTTTCCTGATGCGATCACGGCGCGCATGGACGCGGACACGATGGCCGAGCGCGGTGCGCATGAACGCGTCCTCGCTGCGTTCCGCAAGCGCCACATCGACATCTTGATTGGCACGCAGATGATCGCCAAAGGACTCGACTTCCCCGACGTGACGCTCGTTGGGGTCGTCTCGGCGGACACCGGACTGTTCGTCCCTGACTACCGCGCCGCGGAGCGCACGTTTCAGTTGCTGTCGCAGGTCGCGGGTCGCGCGGGCCGCGCCGACAAGCCGGGCACCGTCGTGTTCCAGACGTATTGCCCAGACAACTACGCGGTCGAGGCTGCGGCCAAACTGGACTTCGATTCCGTTGTGCAGCAGGAACTGCGATTCCGCAAAGACACCGGGTATCCGCCGTTCTCGCGACTCATCCGCGTGCTTGCCGAAGCGGCGACCGAAGTAGAAGCGCAGACCGTGCTGCAGCAGGCGTGCGAACCGGCGCGTGGACTTGAAGGCATCGAAGTGCTCGGCCCTGCGCCCGCGGTGATCGGCAAGGTCAAGGACCGCTGGCGCTGGCACATGCTCGCGAAGTGCTACACGACCGACGCCTTTGCCCGCGCAATGCAGGCGCTCGGCACGGTCGAGGATCGCGCCTCCAGGACATGCCGCGTCACGCTGGATGTCGATCCGGGCAGCCTGATGTGAAGCGCTGGATCAGAGCCGACCTTGGCTGCTCTGCCTCGTATGCAGGCCCAAGAAGAACCTAGTTCGAACCCAGATGCCGCTTCTGTCGTGCGGAGGCGCGCGCCGTCGCATCTCTCTGTTCGTGCGCGTCGTCGTCCTTGCGATGCGCCTGCCGCGGCTTCGCCCAGGGACGCAGGATCTCGGGCCAGTCGTGGCGGCGGCCGCGGGCGTAGTCCGCTGCCAGCGCCTCGCCGGCACGATCGGGGTCGAGGCCGCGCGTGGTCGTGAGCCACTCAAAGATCATCTCGGCGAGCTTGTGCATGGCGATGCCATGCGTTGCTCGTGCGTTCGTGTGGATCGCGTCGGCAAACGCGAGGAACTGCACGAACGCGGACTCACCTTTGAGCACGAGGGCCAACGTCGTCGACCAGTTGCCGGAGTTGGCGACGATGTCCCAGTAGCGAGCAAAGCGCTTCATCCGCTGGATGTCGGAGAAGGGCATCGCTGCGGTCTGTAGCACCTCGTAAGGAGCAAGGCGGCTGTAGCGCATCGCCGCAGTTGTGTCGTGGCGCGCGATCGGTGCGCCGCGCAGCTTCTTCAGGATCCCGACCTGGATCTCGTGTGGGCCGGCAGCCCAGAGCCGATCGAAGCCGCGGCCAAAGCTCGCGAGGTTTTCGCCAGGCAGGCCGACGATCAGGTCCGCATGCAGATGCACGCCGGTGTGATCCCGTAGCCAGTTGATGTTCGTGAGCACCTTGTCGTTGTCCTGCCTCCTTGCGATCGCCTGGCCGACTTCGGGATCGAGCGTCTGCACGCCGACTTCGAATTGCAGCACGCCTTCGGGGAACTTCGCGATCGAGTCCTTGAGCGCGTCGGGCAGGCGATCCGGGATCAGTTCAAAGTGCACGAACAGCCCCGGCCGTAGCCGCTGCAGGAAGAACTCGAGGATCGCGACGCTGGTCTTGATGTCGAGGTTGAAGGTGCGGTCGACGAACTTGAAGTGCGAGAGTCCGCGGTCGTAGAGCCGCTGCATGCGCAGAAGGAAGTCGGCGAGCGGCGCCTTGCGCACGCCGTCGTCGAGCGCAGACAGGCAGAACTCGCAAGTGAACGGACAGCCGCGAGACGCCTCGACGTAGACGATGCGATGCGCGACATCGACATCGTCGTATTCGGAATAAGGGTCCGCGAGCTGCTCGAAGTGAGGTGGCGCGGCGTCGATCCAACGTGGTTCCGGGCGCTCGCCTCGAAACAAGCGGCGGCACAACTCCGCGAACGCGAGGTCGCCTTCGCCGCGCACGACGTAGTCCGCGTCGTGACACATCGGTTGTGCCTCGGTCTCGTGGCTGACCTCGGGCCCGCCGAGCACAAGGACGACCTCGGGTGCGATCGACTTGAGCACAGCGACAAGCTCGGCCATCGCCTGTGCGTTCCACACGTAGACACCGAGCCCCACGATGCGCGGCGACTGCGCGAGGATCTTCTCAGCAACGTCTGCTGGCCGGTTCTGGATGTCGAACTCCAAGAGCGCGCTGTGCTCACGCAACTCGCCGAGGTTCGCGCGCAAGCAACGCAGTCCAAAGGATGCGTGGATCCACTTCGCGTTGAGCGTGGCGAGGACGATGGTGGGCATGGGCGCTGGCTGGCGGTTCTGGATATCGGACCGCGCCCGCCGCGTCGAGGACGGGGTCAGCGCCGACGTTCGAAGGCGGCGATGCGTCGCTTTGCCGCCCGGTGGGCGAGGTCGTCTGGCAATGCCATCGGCTCGAAACCGAGCGCGACCAGGTCTTCTTGACCAAAGCCGGCTGGTTCCTGCGCGATCAGGCCGAACTTGCAGCGAGGATCTTGGGCCATCGCGCGGAGTTCGGCGATTGCCAGCGGCCGCGGCGGCGACGGCTCCATGCCGACGAAGAACTCGACGCGGCACATCGAGAACGGCAGGTCGTAGGAAGAACTCGCGCGGTGCTCCGCACTGACCACGATGTCGCTGGGCTGCATGCGTGCGCGCAGGAACTCGCCCAGGTCGCGTTCGATCTGCTTGTCTTCGCGTTGCGCCTGCGGCAATCGAACAAGGTCAGGCGCGAACGCCAACAGCAGTCGCGCCGCGAACGCTGGCCTCGATGACAGGCGCGGCCAGCACCGAACACGCACGAAGCCGGCTCCTGCGAATACCAGCATCAGCATCCCGTAGCCGGAGACGAAGCGGATCGTCGATCGCGCGAGCGGGATCACGAGGACCTGCAGCAAGAACAACAAGAGCAGCAGCGACTCGCCGCTGCGCAGAGAGCGATCCCTGCGCCTTGTGATGCCGACGACGGCGAAGATCGTTGCTAGGTATCCGAGCGCTTCGAATGCGTGGCCGGGCAGCCGCAGCACGTGCTCCAGGTAAAACCAGATCCCATCGCTGCCGCCATTGCCACCGCCGGCGCCGTGCGGCCACATGAACGCAGCTTTGGGCGTAACCGTGAATCCTGGTCCGAACGCCATGTAGCCGAGCGGAAAGGCGAGGCTCGCAACAAGGGTGCTCGCGGCCAGCAGCAGGCCATGTCTGCGGTCCTGCATCCACATCCATGGCACGCTCACGATCGCGAGCGCGGCGCCTTCGGGCCGCGTGCCGTAGGCCAGCGCGATCAAGATGCCGGTTGTGACCGTCGACCAGGTGGCCGCCTTGCGAACCAACAGGAGCGCGGCGCACGCGACCCAAAGGTAGAACGGGCCCTCACTCATGCAGTCGGCTGGGTGCCGGCAGAACCACGTTCCCAGCGCGTAGAACAAGCATGTGAACGTGGCGGCTTCGCGATGGATCAGCCGTTGCGTCAGCATGAAGAGCGGGAACACGGCGAGCGCCGCGAGCCCGCCGCTCGCTGCTTGTCCTGCAACGACCACGTCGAGATCGGGAGCGACGGCGAGGACCGCGGCGATCGTCCACGGGTAGACCGGCGGGAACACCGTTTGGAATGACGCTGCGAAGTTGCCGCTCGTGACCTGCTCGCCCATCCACAGGTAGGTTGCGCCGTCGCGACCGGGCAAGGCGACGCGCGATGCAACCAACGCACGCGCCGCGACTGCGAGCAGAAAGCACGCGAGGGGGGCGGGCAGGCGCAGTCGGCTCGGGATCACGTCGTTGGTCTACCCGCGCGGGACATGGGGGCCAACTTCATCGGCAGCGATCCGCGTGTCCGCAGGTCCCATTCTGCAATGTCGCCGTGGCCGTGGCGCGGTCCCCCTTCGGCGTCCGAGTCTCGCGCCACCGGATCGACCCGCCATGCGCGCGCATCTACGTTGAGAGCCATGGTCCGACCAGCCAACGCCGCCGATGTGCCGCTGCTCCTTCGCTGCATCCGCGAACTGGCGCGCTACGAAAAGCTGGAGCACATGCTCGAGTTGGATGCCGAGCGGCTCGACAACGCGTTGTTCGGACCGAATGCATGCGCGTTCGCGCTGATCGCAGAAGACGGTGCCGAGCCGGTGGGGTTTGCGCTCGGCTTCGCGACTTTCTCGACCTTCAAGACCAACCTCTGCCTCCACCTCGAAGACTTGTTCGTGTTCGAACCGCATCGTGGCAAGGGGCACGGGTTGCGATTGCTGCGCGCAGTTGCCGCCGAAGCCGTGCGGCGCGGCGCTTCGCGACTGCAGTGGGATGTGCTCGACTGGAACACGCCTGCGATCGAGTTTTACGAAGCGCAAGGCGCGAGTCTGCTGCGCGACTGGCGCATCTGTCGACTCGACGGTGGCGCGCTGGCGGCCTTGGCAGCGCGATGATGACGCACATGGCCTTGCTCGCCGCGTTGCTATTGCCGACAGGCGCGTAGACGGTCGCCGTGCTCGGGGTAGCCTTGCCTGCACGCCATGAAGATTGCCTCGCTCTTCCGAAGCAGAACGCCCGTTGTCTCCTTTGAGTTCTTTCCG
>SXPK01000106.1 GCA_005776365.1 Planctomycetia bacterium | reverse complement strand
GTCCCCGGCGGCGGCATCGCGTTGCTGCGCGCAAGCAAGGCGCTCGACTCGCTGACGCTCGACGGCGACCGTCGGTTCGGTGTCGAGATCATCCGCCGCGCCTGCCAGGCACCCATCTCCCAGATTGCGGAGAACGCGGGGGAGGACGGCGCAGTGGTCGTCGACGAGGCCCTCTCGAAGAAGGGCAACGAGGGCTTCGACGCGCTTACAGGAACGTGGGTCGACATGGTCAAGGCCGGCATCATTGATCCGGTCAAGGTCGTCCGCTCGGCGTTGCAGAACGCCGCAAGCATCGCCGGCCTCATGCTGACCACCAACACCATGGTGACCTCCATCAAGGAGGACCAGAAGGCGATCGAGGGCAGCGTCCGCTGACCCTCGTCGCGTCCGCGGCTGCTTTCACTGCAGTCGCGGACGCCCCCACTGGCAGCCCGCGAACATGGCATCCAAGCGCGACCACTACGAGGTCCTCGGCGTCGGCAAGGACGCAACCGAGGACGCGCTCAAGAAGGCGTATCGAAAGCTCGCGCTGGAGAACCATCCCGACCGCAACCCGGGCAATGCCGAGGCCGAGACCCGGTTCAAAGAAGCGGCCGAGGCCTACGCCGTCTTGTCGGACCCGCAGAAGAAGGCTCGATACGACCAGTTCGGCCACGCCGGCGTCGATGGGCAGCAGGGCGGCTCAGGTTTCCAATCGGCCGAGGACATCTTCGCCGCCTTCGGTGAGATGTTTGGCGGCGGCAGTGGCGGCGGCTTCTTCGAGCAGTTCTTCAGCGGTGGCCGCGCTCGCGGCCGTGGCCGTCGCGGCACAAGTCTGAAGATCGACTTGCAGATCGAACTCGCGGAAGTTGCGACCGGCGTGAAGAAGACGCTGCAGATCAAGCGTCCCGAAGCCTGTGATGGCTGCGCTGGCACCGGCCAAAAGCCCGGCACCGGTAAGAATCGCTGCGTCACCTGCGGCGGCCGCGGCGAAGTCCTGCGCAACCAGGGCTTCTTTCAGCTGCGACAGACCTGCCCCGCCTGCCAAGGACAGGGCGAGACCATCGCCGATCCGTGCACGAAGTGCCGAGGCCGCGCGTTTCTGCCCAAAGAGGTGCCGATCACGCTGCAAATCCCACCCGGCATCCAAGACGGCCACGCCGAACGGATCCAAGGCCAGGGCGAACCCGGGGTCGGCGGCGGCCCGCCTGGCGACCTCGTGGTCGTGGTCCACGTCGCCGAGCATCCGATCATCACGCGCAACGAGGATGACCTCTTGATGCAGACGCGGGTCTCGTTTCGACAAGCGGCGCTTGGCGACACGATCGAGATCCCCACCATCACCGGAGAGACAGCGTCGCTGGAGATTCCGGCGGGCACACAAGCCGGCGAACGACTGCGCATCAAAGGCCAAGGCCTGCCGCGCATCGACGGCTATGGCAAAGGCAGCCTGATCGTGCAGGTGCAGATCGACGTTCCGAAGAAGCTGTCCAAGGAGCAGGAGGACTTGCTGCGCAAGTTCGATGATCTCGAAGACAGCAAGCGGGGCAAGAAGGGCGGCAAGAAGACGATGTTTGAAAAAGTGAAGGACTACTTCTCGTGAACGAATCCACCGAGACGAACTCCAGCAGCGGCGGCCCCGAGGCGAAGGTCTCTGAGTTGCAGACGCTGCAACTGGAGAAGGCGAAGCTGGAGGAGCAACTGCAGCGCACGCTCGCTGACGCGCAGAACATGCGCCGTCGCGCGCAGAAAGAAACCGAGGACGCGCGTCGTCGCATCCTCGAGGGCTTCACCCAAGAGTTGCTCCCCGTGCTCGACAACTTCCAACTTGCGCTCCAAGCCTGGGATGATCAGGCATCCGGATCCGATCCGTCGGCGCTGGTTCAAGGAGTGCGCATGGTGCAGGCGCTCTTGCGTTCCGCACTGGACCGACATGGGCTGCAAGAGATCGCCGCGAGCGACCAGCCATTCGACCCCGCGCGTCATGAAGCAGTCGCTGTCGAACAGAAGGCAGGCATCGAGGAAGGGCTCGTGCTCCGCGTGTTGATGCCCGGCTACTTGATGACCGATCGCGTATTGCGCCACGCCAAGGTAGTCGTCAGCGGCAAGCCGCCGCAGGCCTGACTCGCGCCCGACCGAAACGAACCGCGAGCACCAGCGAGAATCCCAGCAAGAGAACGGCCTGATCGCGCCGATAGAATCCACGCCATGCCGACTTACGACTACGTCTGCAACGCCTGCGGCCATCGCTTCGAGGAGATGCATGCAATGTCGGCGGCGCCGCTGACAAAGTGCCCTTCCTGCAAGAAGCAGAAGCTCGAACGGCTGATCGGCGCCGGCGCCGGTGTGATCTTCAAGGGATCGGGCTTCTACCAGACCGACTACAAGAACGCGGCGCCCCCATCAACGGGTGGCGGATGCCAACCAGCGTGCGGCACGCCGGACGCTCCTGCCGGCTGCAAGATGAACAAGAAGCCCTGAGAACGCTTCTCGCGAGGCTGGCGCAGGCTCCAGCGTGATGCGTTGCAGGACTGCCGGGTTGGGCATCGCGACTGCAAACTGCTGCAAGCGGCACGAATGCCGCACGATCAGTTCAGGATGCCAGGCGGCGCGTGCACGACCGCTTCCCTGCGCAGGCGCGCGACGCGGCGGGTCAACTCGAGCGACAGCAGCCGGTAGTCGTGCGCGCCGACCCGGCTTCGCGTAACGATGCAGAGTTGTCCGGCGCGGATCTCCTGCGCCTCGCGCGGCGAGACTTCGAGGCAAGGCAAGGAGCTGTCGACGGTCTCGAAGTAGAAGCGCACCGCGCCAGGGCCAGCCTTTGCGGCTTTCTCGAGGATCGCATCGACGGCGGCCTCCTCTTCACGGAGTGCGCGCTGCTGCTCGAGTTCTCGCTGCTGCTGCTGAATGCGCAGTCGCTCGCGTTCTTGCAATTGCGCGAGATCTTGCAGCTTGTGCTGCTGCTCGTTCTCGATCTGCTCGTGCCCCTTCTCCTTGCGCTCCACGCGGGCCTCGTGCGCGAGACGACGATGGTCCTTGTCGGAGATGAGGTTGGCCTTCTTGAACTGATCGCGCAGGCTCATGTGCGCACCTTAGGTCGATCCGCGCGCCTTGCCAACGACCCCTTCCGCGGCTGCGATCGTCTTGCGATCAGACCGTGCCGACTTGCGGCAAGAAGCGCACCGCGATGCCGACGCTGCCGTCGCCCATCGACTCGACGCGCACCAACTCGCCCGGAATCGGCTCGTCGTGGCCTGGAGCCTGCACCAGCACGCGGATCTTCGCCGCCGTCGTGAAATAGACGCCTTGCGCCGACATGTTGCGGCCCGGGCCGGGGATCTGCTGCGCATCGATGGCGATGGTCACCTGCCCGTCGAGCGGCAATCGCTCTTCACGTCGGTGATTCTGAGCAAGGTGCGTGAGGGGTTCGTCCACGAGGAGGCTCCGCCGCATGCATCGGCCGCCGCGCGGATCCGGCTTGAGCCGTTGGTATCGTGGACACCGTGGATCCGACCCCATACGTGCGCGAGCAAGGCTATGCCGAGCGCTACCGCGACCACCGCTTCCAGTCTGGCTCCGGCCCCGGCACGGACGCGCGCGAAAGGCGGGCCTTGCGCAGGTTGCTGGGTGTCGCAAAGGCCAACGGCGGCCTGTGGCTCGACTGTCCCTCGGGCGCTGGACGCATGAGCAACGAACTGCCCGGGAAGGTCATCCAAGCCGACCGTGACCCCGAGATGGTGCGCGCGATCGGCTTCGGCGATGCCCGCGTGACTGCCTGCGCAACCGCGCTGCCCTTTGCGGACGGTTCGTTCACGGGCTCCTTGTGCTGTCGACTTTTGCAGCACCTTCCTCGGCCAGAAGAACGCATCGCCGCCTTGTCCGAGTTGCGTCGGGTCACGCGCGGCCCGGTCATCGTGACGTTTTTCGACAGGACCAGCTTGCAGAGCCTTCGGCGCGCGATCCGCCGTGTCATGGGCAAGCGACGCAGCGGGAGGTCCTCGATCTCACGTGCCGCATTCCGGCGCGAGGCACAGGCTGCGGGGTTCCGCGAACTGCGGTTTGCGCCGCTGCTGCGGTTCATCGGCGAACAGACCTTCGTGCTGCTGCTGCCCTGAATTCTCGTCAAGTTAGGCGATGGTCGGAAAGCTTCCCGACAGACTCCGGACGTGCCGAACCGAAACTGCAGACATATCCGAAGGAGGATTCCATGCCTTATGCCAGTCAAGCTGCGCCCACTTCGCAGCCGCTGCAGTTGGAGACGAATCGGGTCTCTGCTCGCACCCTCACGGTTCGAGTGCTGCTCGTCGAAGACGAGCCCGTCACTGCCCAGGTCTTTTCACGCACGCTGCAGAAACACGGCCATCAGGTGCGTGTCGCGGCTGACGGCAATCGCGCGCTGCATGCATTGCGCGACGACGTGCCGGACTTGGTCGTGTTGGACCTCGGTCTGCCAACGGTTCCGGGCCTCGAGGTCCTGCGCCGTATCCGCGAGAGCGTGCGACCGGACCTGCCGGTGCTCGTCGTCAGCGGGGCTCCAGCTCGTGCTTACAAATCGGGGCGGGAACTGGTCGAGCCCGGCGCATGGCTCGAAAAACCGGTGCGCCCACACGAACTCGTGGCGGCAGTAGAAGCGCTCGCTACGCGGGGTTGAACGGGCGGCGACGGCGACCTCACTTCGCCGCAGCCACCTGTTGCACAAAGGCACGCACCTCGGCCATCGCCGACGCGAGCCCTCCGACCCACGGGCGCGGCCGTTCCGACGCAATCTGGAAGGCACTCACGCCGCCCTCGTTGCGGATTCGATCTGCGGATCCCGCCGTGAACTGAAGGCTCGCAGAACTCGGATGTCCGGTGAGGGGAACGCCGAGGATCGGCAGCTTGTTGAGGCGATCGAGTTGTTGCCGCGACAAAGCTCCCGCACCACACATCACCAAGGCACGAGCCGAATCGAGCACGGTGTCCGCGAAGCAGATCGCGACGCTGGATTCGAGTTCGGTGAGGAAGACCGTCGTGCCGTCGGTGGGCAACAACTCATGGGCTGCAGCCAACACGGTTGGCAGGGCCTTGGCGTAGTAGATGCCCGAGCCTTGCGACTGAAGCCAGAGCATCGGCCACTCGTCGCCAAGTCCGAGGTCAAAGATGCGTCGATGCGCCCAGCGTCCCGTTCGCATGGATGGCGCCGATGGCCTGCGTCCGCGCGGGTCGAGAGCCGGCGCACCAGGCAGCACGCAGACGAGCGGGCGCTTCGTCGCGCCTTCCTGCGGCGTCGGCCACCGCAGCACGAGTGAGACGATCGCATCGTCACCGCCCGGCAATGCCGCCGGCAGCAGCGTGCGCAAGCCATCGAGCAAGGGCTGCTTCTTGGCGAGGTTGTCCAGCGCGCGCTCGGCCCGCTGCAGGTCCGCCACTGCGTCGCTTTTGCCGTCGAAGGCCTCGCCGGCGTAGGCGCGGTTGACCTCGAGCAACATGCCGCGCAAGAGGGCACGGTCGATCGGCGCCAGTGCGCTCTCGGCGACCGCGATCTTCTGCTGCACCGACTCCGCTCGTTGCTGATAGCCACGCAGGACGTGGAAGGTGTGCTCGATCACAGGATCGGTTGCACGGGGACTCTTGCCGTCGATCCAGGTCGACATGCGGACGCGCCATGCGCCGTCCGCGAGTTCGGATACGGGCACTTCGACGTGCGCGTTCCCCATCCGCAAGTCCTCGACCTGCGCCGCAGAACCGAACTCGGCGGTCACCACCTTTGCGCCGACCGGATCGATGACCTCCACCACGAGGCGGATCTCGCCCGGCATCGGCATCGCGTAGGGCAGCAACGCGGTGACATGCAACTGCCTGCAGTCTTCCTTGGCCGAAGTCGGGTCGACCACCTCGGGCAACACGTATGCGCCCATCGTGCCGCGCAACGCGAATGCGTCATCACATGCCACGCCGCGCAGCGACGCCAACGCCTCGCATACGGGACGGAATGGGATCGCGTCGTCCGCGGTGACGAGCAGGTTGGAGCAAATGCGCGCAGCGCTTTCGTCGCGGCCTTCGCATTCTTGCACCACTCGCTCCCGCAGCAGTTCGAGGTGCAGATCAGCCCACCGCTCGCGATAGAACGGTCCCTGCGCGAAGAGTGGCGACGCGAAGGTCAGCGCGCCGAATCCAGCGGCGAATAGTTGGCTGCGACCCATGCCTGGAACTCCGTATCGAATGTGAGCGGCCCGAAACCGTAGACAGCCTGCATGGCGTCGCGCATTTCGACCTTCGACTTCAGTTGCCTCAAGAACTGCTTGAGCTTGTCGCCGCCATGCTTCGCGATCAGGCAGTCCACCATCGCGAACGACTGCGCATGCTCAGGGAAGGTGAGTTGATCCGTGTTCTTCGGCGCGATCGCCGCGAGGCTCTGCAGTTCTTTGGCGTCGAGCATCGCGCGCACCGCGGGTCGCCACTTGCCGGCTTTGAAGGTCTGGCCCTGTTGCGTCAGCACCTCTTCAAAACAGTAGTTGGTGCACTTGCCGCCGATCTTGTCCTCGAACCAGTGCGCGAGCCCTTCGTCGACCCAACCGTTTGCGGGATTGCCGAAGTAGCCAGCAGGCTCGAGGTTCGACGTGAGCAGATGCACGAGGTTGTGCGCGATGTTCCGGTGCAGTGCTTCGTCGTCCGGAAGGCCTCGAGGCTCCTGCCACATGCAGTAGACCGCGTCGATGCCCATCAGCTTGGTGCCCACCGCGAAGTTGCCGCCCAACCCCGTGACTCGCGGACCAAGGTCGTTGGCCTGCCGGCTGTCGCGGCACATGTAGACGCGAAGCCTTGCCGAGAACTCCTTTTCGTCGACCTCGAGCGTCTCGATGTAGAGCTTCCGCAGCGCCTCGATGCGGTCGCCATAAAGATGCATGCCCTCGTGAGTGTCGATCTTGGCCTTGCCGACGGTGATCTTGGCGATGCCGAAGCTCAGGTCGAGATGCGCAGTTTGAAGGTGCAGCATCGGCTCGACCTTGCTGTGCGCATCGACGGACTTGCGCAGACCATCGCGCCAAGCGCGGACCGTCTCGACGCGGCGTCGCAACTCGGCTTCGGCGGTCTCGTTGCTGCACTGCTTGCAATCGGCCCGCAATGCGCCTTCGCAAGACTTGCACGACTCGGCATGGCTGCAAAAGGCCACGGAACGCTCTTGTTCGAGCGCGGCCTTCTTGTGCTTGCCGCAATCGACCACGCCGTGGTTGCCGCAAGAACGGCACGTGGTCGCAGGCGCAGCTTGGGACGCAAGCGATCCTGCGACGACGAGCTGCAAGCAGCCAAGGACCGCGGCGCGAAACGGCATGAGCAGCAATCTATCGTTTGGACCCAACGCCGGCTGCAACTTCAAGGCACGCGCAACATCTTGTGCGCTTGCGGCAAGGTCCGAGTGATGAAGCCTCGTTGCTCGGCGAGCGCGATCGCCGCGATCAAGCGACTTGCGGGGAGCGGCTCTTGTTCACGAAGCGCGGGAGTCACGGGCTGCAAGATCAGCAGGATGCGTTCACGCAGCGGCGCGAGTCGTTCGAGCGCGCGCACGAGCGAGGCATCCGCGAATGCGGGCGTCAGCACGATCTTGACGTCGACGGTGGCGCCGTGCGCAAGCGCCGTCTCGCAGCACGCGAAGTGGGAATCGCCGTGGTCGGCGCCGTCGATCGTCTCGGGCAACTTCCAGTCGGCGGACAGGTGATCGACCTGGTCGGCGCACGCCAAGAAGGCGGCGCTGTCGATCGCTGCGGTCTCGAGGTGGATGCGCCAACCTTCGGCGCGGAGCGTTGCACCGATGGCGCTGACGAACGATGGGAACACCAAGGGTTCGCCACCCGTGATCGACAGCCGCGGCGTCGCCCGATGCGTCGCGGGGCGCGAGGAGCGCGCTAGGTCCGCGGCGCGCGCGGCTCCGACCGGATTGGGCTCGCGCGATGAACCGCCCGCGGCGTGCACCAAGAAGGTCGGTTCCGCCGTGTAGCTGTTTGGAGTGTCACAGTAGCTGCAACGCAGCGGGCACGTGGCCACGCGCAAGAACCCCATCGTCTCGCCGACGAACCGTCCTTCGCCCTGGATCGACCAGAACACCTCGACGAGCGGCGCGCGCGCACTGGGTTCCTTCGCCATCACTCGCCTCGCGCCGATTCGTTGAGGACCTTCATGTCGCGCTTCAAGGTTGCGTCCTCCGCCGCGAACGACAGCCAGAAGTGCGTATCACGAGTCGAAATCGGCTTGCCTGGAACCACGAGATCGAGCAAGGCAAAGAAGGCGAGGACGATTCGGCCCCAATCGCCTGACGTGACGAGACTCACCTCTTCTCGCCTGCCGTGACGAAGCTGCACGGCATCCAAGATGCGAGCGTTCCGCAGCGGCAGACCTTGCGTCACCGTGTAGCGATGGAAACCCGCGCACAAAGCGCGACACGCGGCCTCGACCCATGCAGGCGGCGGCTCGTAGCGCGGCTGCCCGAGCGAGAGCTTGGTCGGGTCCACGATGCTCGCCATCCGCTCGAAGATGCGACGGACGCCGCTCGATTCGACGCGACTCATCCGGTGCGCGAGCATGATCAAGCCCTAGAGACGCCAGGGTCAAAAACGCTTGCAGCGCGATCGGAGTCGCGCTGCGCAGGACGCGAGCCAAGCGCCGTCTTGGCCACGAACCCTACAGCCCGAGGCTGCAGGTCACTTCTTGGCCGGAGCAGGCTTGGCTTCGGCCTTTGCCTCAGGCGCTGCCTTCTTCGCGGCCTTGGCCTTGAACTTCGTGCGGACCTTGGGGAGACCGACGACCTTGTCGCCGTCGTTCCAGCGACCGGCCTTCTTCAAGGCGGCGATGCGCTCCGTGCGCGACCAGACGTTGCGCTGGCCACCGCCGGCGCCGGAAAGTTTGAGACTCGAATGAATGGACATGGCCTGCAGTTTCTTGGCTCGGCTCCTGGCCGAGCTCACAGAGGGCGGAGGATCCTAGCGAAGTTCCTGCTGCAGTGGCCAGCCCCGCGTTGCTTTTCTGAAGCTCTCGAAGGTGGAATCTGGGGCCGGGACAGCCAGCAGCGCTGCGTGGCCCGCATCGCGATCGGCGTCGCCGTCGTAGTAGACGACGAGGCCGTAGGTGACAGCTGCGTCTTTGAGTTTGAACTCGCGCAGTCGCGCATTGCCGATGCCCGAGGACCGCAAGGCGCGCGCGGCAGCGGAGCCTGCAGCCAAGTCGGGATAGTTGGCCGTCAAGAAGAAGGTCCGCGAGCGCGGCCGCATGTCTTCCTGCTCGCCGATCGGCCCCGGCGCGACGCCGTTGCGCGAAACCGGGGCAGTGACCTTCAGGCCGCCCTGACCCTCGTCCCCACGCTGCCACGGCAGCACGTTGCCCAGCGCGTAACCAGCGCCGAGGCAAAGCAAGGCTGCCGCCGCCAGCGACACGCCCGCCATGGACGCAGGCCGTCGTGCACCGACATCGAGTCGGCCGCGAACGAGGCCTCGAGCCGCCGACACGACCTGCTCGAAGAAACCAACACCAGAACGCCGACGCGACGAACCGCGGTGCGCCAAAAGACTCATCAAATCGCCTGACTTGCGCGCCAAGACACCCTCCTGCGCCGAATGATGCGGCGCTGGGAAATCGCTCTCGTGACCATTTCCGGTTGACCGACCGGAACCTGCGGCACCGTAGCAGCGACCAACGCGAACGCAAGACACCGGACCGTGGATCAGCGCGGCAATTCAGCCAGAATCTTTCGCATCACCTCGAGCAGATCAGCAGGAGCGTCGGCATCCGGCGCCGCGAGGTAGTCGAGAAGCAGGGACCGAGCCTCCTGCGGCCGCGACAAGCGCCGCAAGACGAGCGCTCGCGCCGTGACTTGTCGGCTCGAGTCGAGGCCGTGCGTCCGCTGTCCATCGAGCGCCTGCTGACTCAGTGCGTCGAGTTCGGCAGGATCCGCCGCCGGATCCTCGACCAGCCCAGCGACGAGCAGCCACGCCGCCCAATGCTGTGCAGGGTCGACGCGCAGGCACAGACGGAACGCGGCGCGCGCCGCAACTTCGTCGCCAGCCTTGCGCGCGGCGATGCCGTGCTGTTCCTGCCGTCGCCAGATGCCCTTCAACTGCAGTTGGATCGCGTCGGTCTCGAACTCCTTTGCCGCCATCGCCAGACACCGCAGCCACGCGTCGGCCGCGCCCACGTCATCCTTGGCAATCAGACGCTCGTAGCCGAGATCGCGCAGACAGTCCGCGATCAACGACTTCGTGTCCTCGAGATCGGGCAAGGCCTGTTCGACCCGTTCGAGGCACATGAGCGCCTCGGCAAAACGACGCTGCTCCCGCAGCATGTGCGCGCGCACCAGGTCGACGCCGGGCTCGTCAGGGTTGTAGCGCAAGGCTCGATCGACGAGCGCTTGCAGTTCGGCGTGCGTCGCGTCGCGTTCGACCATCCGCATTCGCGCCTTGTGCATCAACAGACCCGAGAGCAGGCGGGTGGCTTCGCGATCCCGAAGGCCCGTTTGATCGCAGTAGTCGCGCAGCGAACCAACTGCCTCGTCGAGACGTCCCTGTCCTTGCAGCGCCCGCGCCAGGCAAAGGCGCAAGCGCGGGTCCGCAGCGCGGCCTGCTTGCGTGGCGAGGCCGATCGCTTGGCGTGCGTATTCTTCCGCCTCGGCAGCAAGGCCGCGCTCGAGGCAAACCTCAGCGGCGCCAACCCACGCCTCGACGAGTCCCGGTTGTCGTGACGCCGCGCGGCGGAACCCAGCGATCGCCGCAAGCGACCGACCGCGCACGCGCGCGAGCAGCGCGGCCGCGTATTCGAGTTGCGCATCGTCAGGTGCAAGAGCGCGAGCTTTGGCAATCGACTGTTCGATCTGTTCGGCGCGATCGTCGTCGATCGTGAGGACTTGGCCAGAGGCGGACTTCGCGAGGGCTTCGACCGCGATCAAGATCTCCGCGGCCGCAACGCGAGGGTCGCTCGGCCGCAACGAGCGCGCGCGATCGAGCGCCCGCTCCGCCTCGACCTCATGCTTTGCGAGCCGCAACGGCGTGATCGATGCAAGCAGGGTTTCGACCAGCAAGGCCTCGCCGAGCGCGCGACGCACGCGACCCGAGTCACGGACACGCTCAGCGGCGGCAACGGCGTCGTGCATGGCCTTGGCCGCGGCCTCGAAACGATTCTCCTGCAGCGCGAACTGCGCGATCTGCAGATGCGCGCGGCGCTCGTGTTCGGGGTAGCGCGCGGCCCTGGCGGCACGATCCGCAAGTTGCCGCTCCTCGTCGGTTGGCGGCGCCGGGATGGTCCGCGCTGCGGCGCGGGCCTGCAGCAGGTTCAGCATGGCGACCGCGTTGTCGGCATCGACGGCAAGGCTCGACTGCCACAAACGCTCGCTCGAACCGAAGTCCGCCGCGCGGGACCACGTCGCGGCGAGCAACGCACCACAACCGAGCGCGATCGCGATCGCGCCAACGCGGCGCAGCAGCGCAAGCAACACACCCCCAGCAGCGCACAGCCAAGGCAGCGCGAGATAGAGGTAGCGATCGGCAACGCCGATCACCGACGCCGGATAGGCAGTGTTGAATGGCGCGAGCGCGACAAAGAACGCCAGCGTCAGCCACCCCGGGAGGCGAAAGCGTTCTGTACGGGCCGCTACGAACGCCAAGACGAGCATCGCGCCAAATGCCGCGCCGGAAAAGGCGAGCGAACCACGCAGCCGCTCGATCGTCGCAACCTCCGGATAGAGCACGTTGAGCCCCGTCGGCCACGAAGCGGCCGCGGCGTAATGCAGCATCGCGCCGGGGATCTGCGGCAACCGCTGCGCCACTTCGCCCGCAGCCATCGTGCCGGCGAGGCCGGCGTTGTGCTGATGCAACCACGCGATCGGGATCGCAATCGCTGCGCTGACGAGTGCCGCGACCTGGGCCTTGCTCGGCGCGCGCACGCAGAGGAGCGCGATCGAGCACAGTGGCGGCACCACGACCGCGGTGGCCTTCGACAGCATCGCCAGCAAGGTGCAGATGGCGACACCTAGGAGCGCCATGACTCCGGGACGCGCACCATGACGCAGGCAGAACCAGATCGCAGCAAAAGACAACGCGCCGCTGAGCACGTCCTTGCGCCCGCTCACCCATGCCACCGACTCGCACAGCGCCGGATGGAGCGCGAATGCCGCCGCCGCTGCGAAGGCGACCCAGTTCTGCAGCCCCAGCGCCCGCAGCACGGCGACGAGGAGCACGGCCGTCAGCGCATGCAGCAAGAGCGCAGTGACGTGCGGCAGGAATGGGGAACCGCCACCCCACCACGCGTCGAGCCACAAGGACGAGTGCGCAATCGGCAACCAGACGTCCGCGACGATCGCCGACGGTTCCCACAGGCGCAGCAAGCCCGCGAACACTCCGCCCTGCTGCGCCGCAGCAGTGGCAGCGCGAAAGGTCGCA
Organism: Planctomycetia bacterium; assembly: GCA_005776365.1. Classification (GTDB taxonomy): domain Bacteria; phylum Planctomycetota; class UBA1135; order UBA1135; family UBA2386; genus SXPK01. Next base: position 6,799 of record SXPK01000106.1, on the reverse strand, counting down.
TCGTCCGGGCCGAAGTAGAAGTTGTCGTCGAAGTTGAGGAACTGCGCATCGCCGACACTCGGCCCATAGGCAACCAACACGAGCGCAACCAATGCCATAGCCGCAGCCCATGACGGCAGGCGCGAAACGAGTTCGGCACGAGCAGCGAATGCGCGTTCAGGTGCGTCGGACATGGGGGAAAGCAAGCGGGCCTAGCGAGCGAAAGACTGTTGCACATGGAGTCAGCCCGGTCCACGACGGAGACCAGGGAGACCGACGCGATGCGAATCGCTGCGCCTGACCGCGTGCAGCGCGATTGCGCCGCGCTAGCGTGTTCTGGTGACTTCCGCCCCACCCCGTCTTCGCCTGCCAGCGCTGCCGAACGCGCGCATCCTGCCACCGCAGGATCGAGCGCTCGCCACGATGTGGCACGCAAGCGGACGCAACGTATTGCCCTTGCGACGCCGCGGCGCCGACCTGGGATTCGTGATGCCACTGCGACGCGAACTGCCATCGACCGCCACGGCGATGCGCGTTTGGAATGCGAGTGAGCCGGTCTGCCTGCCCGGCATTTTGCGCGACGGCCTGGCCGACTCACGTGGCGCCATCGCTTCGTCGTTGGCGATGTTCGAACGCTTGCGCGAGGGCGGCGACTTCCTCACCGAGATGGAAAGGCGCATGGGCGACGATGCGGACTTCGACTACATCGGCAGCAGCGGCGACAGCGACGACGCGCGCGACATCGAGGCAGTGTTCTTTGCCGCGCAGAGTGGCGCCTTTGCCGGCGAAAGGGATCTTTGGGCGCGCGCGAGCTGGATCGCAAACGACAACACCGATGCGTCCATGCGCATCCGTCACAGCAGCGGCGACGGCGCACCAGACGGCTGGCTGCGCGCAAGTGACCGCAAGTGCCGCGCCGTCGACGAACTGGCAAGGCGGGCCTTCGAAGAGTGCAGGGTCATCGACTGCTGCGCGCCATTGCACGCAGTGCTCGCCGCGTTGCTCCGGGTGCCCTACCGCTTGTCCGAACGCATCCTCTACAACAACGCGCCCGATGGCGGCGCGGTCTTCCATCATGACGCCGAGAACGGTCAGTCCGGCGTCTGCTTCGGCCAGCTCGAAGGCAGCACCGCATGGCTGACGTTGAGCAAGCGCCGGCTCGCCGGCCTGCTCGTGCGGCGCGGCCTTGCCGTGGACGAGCGCGCCGCCCTCACCCGCCTCGACTGCAGCGACGACAAGCCGCTCTGGTCCTTGCTCAACCGCGATGCGGACTTTGCTCGCGAGTTGTCGGCGCACGGCGCCGCCTACGTGCTCGAAGCCGGTGATGCGATCTTGCTGCCATCGCAAGCCTTCGACGACTGCGCTTGGCACTCGGTCATCGCCCTTGGCGATGCGCCGAGCTTGGCGCACAGCTACGGCATCTTTCGCGAGCAGCGCGAGCCCATGGTCGCACGCCGAAAGTCGCGGTAGAAGGGCAGCAATGGCCGCCGTTCCGAGCAGTCTCCTGCTGCACTTGCAGAATGCCGCATTCGGCTATGGCGGCGACTTGCTGCTCGCAGTGCCCGCCGCCGATGCAGCGGCGACCGCCGCAGCTGCCGCAGAAAACGCCACGGCGCAGCTTGTTTCGCCGGCTGTGCGTCCACACCCGGATGAGCAACGAGCCGCCGGGTCAACAGCGGCTTTCCTATCGCGACCCGCGACAGACACCGCGGCGCCGATGGCGATCCCCCACGACAAGGTGACGACGGCAAAACGGCCAAGCGATGCAGCAGCGGCAGCCAGTTCTGCGATCGCCGAGGACGCTCTGCACTTGCTGCGAAGCAAGGCCATGGCCTGCCGCCAGTGCAAGCTCTGCGAATCGCGGAAGACCGTCGTGTTCGGCGAAGGCGCTCGCAAGCCAGAGGTCATGTTCATCGGTGAGGCTCCCGGAGCCAGCGAGGACCAGGCCGGTCGCCCCTTCGTCGGCGAAGCCGGCCAACTTCTCGACCGCATCCTCGAAGGCGCGATGGGCTACCGACGCAGCGAGGTCTACATCGCCAACATCAACAAGTGTCGCCCCCCAGGCAACCGCGACCCCGAGCCGGATGAGGTCGCAGCATGCCTGCCGATCCTCGATCTGCAGATCGCGCTGCTCCGGCCAAAGGTCCTGGTTGCGCTCGGCCGGGTCGCTGCGCAGAACCTGCTCGGCAACCAGGAGCCGATGCGCGCCTTGCGCGGCCGCGACTTCCACTACCAAGGCATCCCGGTGGTCGTCACCTGGCACCCTGCTTTCTTGCTTGTCGACCCCTCACGAAAGCCGGAGACCTGGGCTGACATCAAACGCGTCAACCAGCTGCTCGGACGACCCGCGGACCCGCGGCAAGCGCAGTCCTGAGAAGGCTGACACCGCGCGGTTTTCGCCGGTTCGCCGTTCTTGACCATGCTCTGGCGCATCGCTACCGTCCGCCGACCCTTGCGGCACGAACCCACCCGTTCGCACCGCGCGGAGACTGCAGGAACGACCCCTTCCGCAGGCAGCGCCCGCCTCTGGTTTTCCCCCAAGGCACGCAGCATCGGCAGCGGTCGTTTCTCTCGCGCTCTTTCCCGTCGTCCTTGCGTTTCCCGTTCTTGCACACGCGCCTGCCGTTGCCCCTGCGGCGCGCGCACTGACAAGGACAAGTGCTCGTCCACCCCTCGGACTGCTACTCCCTCTCTGCGAACCCCTCATTGGGATTGTCATGATCAAGGTAGAGACCCTGCGCCTTCGCGGCTTCTGCGCGTCCTCGCTGCTCGCCCTCGCCGCCTGTTCCGGCACTGGTGCTTCAAAAAGCCAAGCACTTCAGGATCCTTCGGGGAGCAACCTGAATGCGGATGGGCTCGAACGAACCTTGGAGCGGATGGATCTCGACGCGACGCTGAAGGCCTCGCCGAGCGCTACCTCGGGAACTGATGGCGTCGGCAAGTCTGCTGCTGGCACCAACACTTCACGCAACGGCAGTAACTCTTCCCCACGTCTCGAAGGGAATCGCCTCCTGCAGGACCCGCAGGGCCAACAGCCGAGCACGCAGGCGTTGCTCGAAGGCGCATTGAAGAACGCACGCCGCTCGCTCGAGGCGCGGCTGTTCGAAGATGCCCGCAACGAAGCTGCATTCGCGCTCGAACTCGACAACCAAAACGCCGAGGCTCGCGAGATCCTGCGCCGCTGCAACGAGGTCCTCGGAGACCGCGTCGCGACAGTCGGTGGCCGTTTCGCCGACGAGATCATGCGCAACCGCATCGCGGCCGAACGGGACCGCACGCTGGTCGAGCGCGAACTCGAGCAGGCCAATGCGCACATGACGCAGGGCAGCTACGGTCGCGCGATCGAGAGCTACCAGCGCGCGCTCGCGACGCTCAAGCTGTCGCCCCACTTCCAGGCCAACGATCCGCTGCTGCTGCGCACGCAGGCCGAATACGAGGCCGCGGGACAACAGAAGCACGCCGCCGACAAGCAAACGCTGCAGAACATGGAGACGGCCAGCAAGGCCGAGCTCGATCGCCTCGCGAAGGAACAGCAGGAGTCCAAGGAAGACCGGGTAGGCCGCCTGCTCGAGGATGCCAACAAGCAGTTCCTCGCCGGCCAATACGCGGGTTCGGTCGATCGCATCGACCAGGCCCTGATGGTCGACCCGACCAACCAAGCCGCCCTCGACCTGCGCGATATCGCGGACCGGGCGCGCCACAACACGGCGATGGAGATGCATCGCGAGCGTTGGCGGCAGGAGTGGAACGCCACGATCCTCGAGAACCAACAGAGCAACGTGCCGCAGACGGACACGGTGGTCTTCGACCCGATTCGCTGGGCAGAGGTTTCGCAGCGCCAGCCGATGTCCTTCGTGAAGGCAGAGGACCTCGACAGCCCCGAAGGCCGGGCCATCTCCAAGAAACTGCAAGAGACCGTGCTCGAGCACAACTTCCCGAGTGCGACGGTGCAGGACTGGGCCGCTTACTACGGCAATCTGACTGGCGTGACCTTCGTCGTCGGCCCCGATGTCGCCGGTCTCGACGCCGCGGCGACGACGCTGACCGACTTCCGCCTGTCGCGACGCTCGGTCGCTGATGCGCTGAAGGTGATCCAGGCTCAGACCAACGTCTCCTACCGCATCCGCAACGGCCTCGTGCAACTGGTGACGGCCGAGAACGCCGTCGGCACGCTTTTCCTCGACCGCTACAACGTCAGCGACCTGGTCACGGGCTTCCGCAGCAAGCCGGGCGCCGACCTCAAGCTGAAGGCCCCGGACGACGACACGCCGCTGTTCCCGGAGGTCGATGAAGATCCCGCACCCGCCGTCGTCGATGACAGCCGCCTGCAGGACATCCTGAAGGAAGCCGTGGCAGCTGGACGCTGGGACGGCAGCCCGTTCACGATGAACTTCCAGGCCGGCATGCTGCTGATCCGCGCCGACAAGGAAACGCACGAGAGCGTGCAGAAGCTGCTTCGCGACCTGCGCCGCAATGTCGGCATCCAAGTCGACGTCGAGGCGCGCTTCCTGAAAGTCGAAGACAACTTCCTCGAAGATGTCGGCGTCGACCTCCGCGGCCTGGGCAACCAGGCATCGCAGGGCGTCCCGGGCCGCGGCCTCGAGACGCGCTCCGGCGCCGGCTTCGACGACTACGGTCCGTCGCAGCAACAAAACCCGGCCGCCCCTGGCTTGGTTGGCACTGGCACCGAGCCGGGCATCTTCTTCGACGACGGCAATGACGGCGATTACATGGCGCGCGCCGAGAACCTCTTCGACCGGACGCTCGGCGGCTCGTCGATGAACAACGCGGGTGGCTTGTCGCTGCAGTATGCATTCCTCGACGACACCGAAGTCGAGGCAGTGCTGCGCGCAGTGAGCAAGCAAGAGCGCAGCGAGCAGATCGAGGCTCCGCGACTGCTGATCTACAACAACACGCGCGCCAACATGCACGTGCTGAACGAGATCAGCTACATCAAGGACTTCGAAGTCGAAATCGCGCAGGCCGCCGGCGTCGCGAATCCGGTGATCGGCACTGTTTACGACGGCGTGTCGCTGGATGTGCGTCCCGTGGTCGACAGCGACCTCAAGTTCATCACCATGGAACTCCGCCCCACGGTGATGACGCTCAATCGCCCGATCCCGAACTTCACGACGACCCTGGGCGTCGGCCAGCCGATCTCCATCCAGTTGCCGGAAGTGTCGCTGCAGCGCGTTCGCACGACGGTGACGCTCCCGGACGGCGCGACGATGATGCTCGGTGGCATGCGGCTCGTCGAACGACAGAACTTGGTCTCCGGCGTGCCGGTGCTGAAGGATCTGCCGGGCCTGTCGTTCTTCTTCAGCCGCAAGGGCAACTCGCTCCAGAACCGCAAGGTCCTGATCCTGATCAACGCCAAGATCGTGATCATGAAGGAGCTGGAGCCGACCGCCGTAGACGTGCAGGACAGCGCGGTCGCCGCGGCGGCCAAGTGAGGCCTGGGCGCGCGCAAGACGCTTGCGCGCGCCGTCTGCGATTGGCTTCTTTGAACCAATCGCTATCCTCCCCGTTTCTCGGACGGCGCGACTTCGACCCCTCGATCGTGCCGCTCTTTGACCGCCGGGCGGCCGCATTGGCCAACCGTCGGCATCCCACCGATTCGTGCCAACCGTGTCTTCCGGAGTCCGCCCCGTGATCGGCCGAACCCACCGGCGCCATATCGGCGCCCGATCGCTCCTTCTTCTCGCGTTCCTGCTCCCCGCCGCACTGAGTGCGCAAGCGCCGGGCAAACTCGATCGCGAGATCAACTTCGTGCGCGGCCTTGCGCGCGAAATGGGACTCGTGTCACTGGCCGAGGGCGAACTCGGACGGCTCGAGCGCGACTACAAGAACGGCAGTGACCAGGATCGCATCCTGCAGCTGCGCGTCGAGGTCGCACTTTTTGGCGCTCGCATCAAGAGCAACCGCGTCGAGCAACGGGCGGACTACAAGAAGGCACTCGATCAGAGCAAGGAACTGCTCGAACGCACCACCGACCCGATCGTGCAGCGCGACGCGCGCGCGACCCTCGCGGCGGCAACCGAGGAGTTCGGCCAGTTCCTCAACGAAGAGATCGATATCGCCCGCACCGAAGCCACGGATCAGGTCGCCGGCCTCGAGAAGGATGCGAAGGATGTGTTCCTACTCGGCATCGAATGCTGCGACTTCGTGATGAAGGCGCTGAAGTCCGATGCGGCGAAGGACCCGCAGATCAAGTTGCAGGTCGGCCTCAACTGGATGCGCAAGGGCGTGCTGATGCGCGAACTAGGTCGCGCCGTGAAGGAGGATCGGGAGGTTCAAACCGATCGAGCCATCAGCGAGCTCGAAGAAATGGTGCTCGACTGGGGTGAAGAAACCGCGCTGGGCCTGCGCGGCCTCTTCGAAATCGCCCAGTGCCGCGAAGTCGCCGACAAGACCGCCGATGCGATCAGCAGCTATCGCGACACGATCCAACAGATCGCCGTCACGCTCGGCAGCGAAGATACGGAACTGAGCGGTGACACGCTGGCCTTCCTCTTCGACATGATGCAGGAGGTCTACGCGCATCTTGGCGAACTGCTATTCGAGCAGGGCGACGCCGCCGGCGCGCAGAAGCTCTTCGCCGAGTTCCGCGAGAACCTCACGAAGTACGGCGAGAAGGACAAGGACCTGCTCGAGGTCTGCGACCAGAAGTATGGCCACCTCACGTTCCTGGCGGAGTGCCGGTTCTTGGCAGAAACGGGCGACGCAACCAAGGTGCAGCAAGCGCTCGACGCCGCGCAGAAGATCAACGACAAGCACCCGAGCGACTACGTCGGCATCAAGGCGAAGGCGGTGCTGAGCC
>SXPK01000105.1 GCA_005776365.1 Planctomycetia bacterium | reverse complement strand
GACCCCTTCTACCTGACGTGGAAGGCCCGAGAGTTCGGCCACCCCACGCGCTTCATCGAGTTGGCCGGCCAGATCAACAGTTCGATGCCGCACTACGTCGTGCAGCGCGCAACGCACGGACTCAACCAAACGGGCCGTCCGCTTCGCGGTGCGAAGGTGCTCGTCATTGGTCTCGCCTACAAGCCAAACGTGGACGACGTCCGCGAGACGCCGGCGGCAGAGATCATCAAACTGTTGTTCGAGGACGGCGCAGACGTCAGCTACCACGACCCACACGTGCCGTTGTTCGCCGGCATGCGCAAGTACCTGGAATACCGCATGAACTCGGTGCCGCTCACGCGAGAGGCCATCGAGAACGCGGATTGCGTCCTGATCGTCACGGACCACAAGGCCATCGACTGGAAGCTGATCGCCGACCATGCGAAGCTCGTCGTCGATTCGCGCAACGCGATGGCTCCCTTCCAGCCGATCGCGGGTCACTACGTGCCGGCCTGATCGCGCTCAGTCAACCCAGCGGTATTTGACGATCGCACACAGAGCGGCGACGCCGTCGCGCCAGCCGATCTTCTTGCCTTCACCGTAGCTGCGACCGCGGTAGCGGATCGGCACTTCCCAGATGCGCACCCGCAAGCGTGCGATCTTTGCCGTGAACTCCGGTTCGACGGTGAAGCGCCTGCTCTTGATTCGGATCGTCGCGAGTGCCTCGCGCCGAAAACATTTGTAGCAGGTCTCCATGTCCGTCAGGTTGAGGCCCGTGAACAGGTTGCTGAACAACGTGAGGAAGCGATTGCCGAGGTAGTGGTAGAGGTGGTCCCGTTCCCGGCCGGTATCGCGCGGGTCGACCAGGTAGCGCGAGCCGTAGACGACGTCCGCATCGCCAGCGAGTATCGGCTTGAGCAGCGCGTGATAGTCCTGCGGGTCGTATTCGAGATCCGCATCCTGCACGACGACGTAGGACCCGCGCGCGTGCTCGAATCCGGTGCGCAGCGCCGCGCCTTTGCCCATGTTCTGCGGATGCAGCACGGCGCGCACGTTGTCGAACTCCTGCGCAAGTTGCTGCACCAGGTCGCGACTGCCGTCCTTGCTGCCGTCGTCGACGAGCACGATTTCCTTGTCGATCACGACCGCGCGCACGGCCTCGACGATGGCACGCAGGGTCTTCATCTCGTTGTAGACCGGCATCACGACCGAGAGCATCGGTGCGGCAGTCGGCGAGTCGGCGGCGTGCATTCGCGCGACATCGTGCCATGCAGTCGCCCTGCCGCCAGGGCCAATGTCTGCTTGCGCGCTGGACCCAACCACGTCCAGAGCGGAGACTGCCGCGCCATGACGGACATGAATCCATCGGGCCGTTCTGGCAGCAGCGTGATGCCGATCGTCGCAATCGGAGCGGTTGTCGCCGCGGTCGTCAGCGGCGTGCGGTTCTATGGCGAGTTGAATGGCTGGACCTACCCGCTGCTGGGCAAGAACCTGTTCAGCACAGAAGTCGGCGGCGGCGGCTCGATCCTCGGCGTCGCAACGCTGGTGCCGCTGTTCGGCTTCTGGTTCGGACGCAGGCTCGCCGCAGACGGTCGCGCGCCGAGTTCGCTCCTCCGCAGCTTCTTCCTGCACATCGTTGGCGTCGCCGTGTGCGTCGGCGTCATGTGGGCGACGATGGAAGGAGGATTCTTGGAAGGCTGGGAGCAGAAGAGCCACGCCTTCGCGGCAGCTTCCATAGTTGCGGGCCTGTTCGCGCTGCTCGCGTGGCCGGCTTCGTGGATCGTCAATGCGGCTTTCGGGATCCTCACGCGCGTGCCCATCGTGCTGATTCAATACGTCGCCATCCACAAGGGCTGGGACACGCACTACAGCAAGGCGCACCCTGACTTGCCGTCTGACCCAGAAACGATGGTCTATGCGCTGACGTTGGTGCAGATCTCCTTCTGGCCGCTGGCATTCACGACGCTCGTCGGCGGCATCTTCGCGACGCTGGGAGCAGCGACCGCACGCCGCGCCTGATCCTCGTCAGCCGCGAAACTCGAAGTCGTCGCGCGGCTCACTGCGATCGACTGCGTTCTTGCCGCCGGTGGCCCAACGATCCGCCATCGTCGACGCGAGCTTCCCGGCGTCGCAGAAGGGCGCGACGTCCGCAGCGGCGGTGTGCCATTGCTCCAAGACTCCTGCCATCGAGCCGGCGAGAACGAACGCTGCCTCAGCCGGGTCCTCGGCGAACAGGGTGCCGTCCGCGTTCCCCTGCACAAACAACTCGCGCAGCGTCGCTCGAAGCCATCGTTGCTCCTGCCGATCGTCTTCGCGCAAGCGCGACGTGAATCGAGACCGCAACTCGGTCGCGAGCACCCGCAAGAGATGCGTCGCGGCAGGCTCGCGAAAGTGGAAGCCGAGATAGGCGCGCAGGAACACGACCAGCGCGGCAGCCGCGCCGCCACGGAAGTGCGCCGGCAGCTGCAGTTCGCGGCGACGAAGGCGCTGCCAGTGATCGAGCACGCAGAAGAACAAGTCCTCTTTGCCAGCGAAGTGGAAGTAAACGCCGCCCTTCGTCACGCCGGCGCGCTCGGCAATCGCATCGAGACTCGCGCCTGCGTAGCCGTGCAACGCGAACACCTCGGTGGCCGCGCCGATCAGGCGGTCGCGCAACTCTGGATCGCGAGGTCGGGCCATCTCGCACTGAGCCTACCGTGATCGTCGGCCGCCGCACGCAGCGCGTTCAGCCACGGTTCTTGCGATAGAGAAACGACAGGATGCCGGCGACGGCCTCGAACGCCGCCACTGGAATCTCCTCGCCGCACGACAGCGGCTTGAGGCACTCGAGCAGATCGGGGTCTCGTTCGATCGGCACTCCATGCAGGGTGGCCGCAGCAACGATTCGGGATGCGACGTCGCCACTGCCGCGCGCGAACACTCGCGGCGCGCGGTCCTTGCCGCGGTCATAGCCGAGCGCTACCGCTCGTTGTGGACCGCTGCTTCCAACGGGAGGGTGCTGTTCACGCCTGGACATCGACGAGCCCCTCCCCATCGCGACGCACGAGCGCGAGATCGGCCACCGGCACTTCGCCGCCAACGACGCGCTGCACTCGAAGATCAGGCGCCGCGAGCCCGGCGGCCTCGAGTTCACGCGTGAGTAGCGGCATCGCCGCGTGCAGCGAGGCTGCGGTCGGTTCTTGTGCGCACGCGAAGTTCGCACGCACCGTCTTCCCTTCGACCGCGACATCGACGCGCATCGCGCCGAGTTTCGTGAAGTCGAGCAAGAGCACGATGGTGAACGGATTCGCTTCGTCGCGCTCGCCGCCGCTCGCATCGCGCTCCCCGTTGCTCACGAACATCCGTGCATCCAACAGACCCATCTGCGGGCACGCGGGCAAAGGCACCCAGAGCGGAAGCCCCGCATCTGCCCGCATGGCGTTGTCGCGTTCGATGACGCCTAGCCCGTGGACGAGCGCGGTTGCTGCGGCCCGGTCTTGCGGCAGGATCGCAGCATCGTCCTGCGCAAGCAGCGCGATCGCCTTCGCGTCCCGTCGCAACTCGAGGACATCCACAACCCGCCCGGTCGTCGCCGAGTCCCCCAGTCGCAGCACACGCGCTTCGTGGTCATGGCCAAGCCCGCGCACGATCGTCGCTAACACATTGGCTGATGCATTGCCCTTCGCCCACGCACTGCCGGCCTCCGCCAGCGGCGACGATGCGGCTTGCGACTTGCCACCAAGGCTGCGCGCTAACGCAACGAAGGCCGCTACGAGATCGAACTCTGTTGGCGAGTGCAGCGAATCGCTGGCGGCAGCTGCCGACGATGCCAACTGGCTTGGCGCGAGCGCAAGTTCGACGTGCGGCGTCGTGCGCACGACAACGAAGTCGTACGTCGAGCCTGGATGAAGCGTCGTCGGAGCCTTCGCGGCGAACACCGCGCCTCGCCAACCGAGCATCGCGAAGCCGCCGTCGAGCGCGGCGACGGTTGCGCGGATGGGATCGCCAACCTTGACCTGCCAAGAACGCGTGACCACCGACATGCCATCCGTCGTCGGAGCTATCGCGGCGCCCCGCAATGCGCCCGAGTTCGACGTTGCACCTGTGCCCTTGCTGTCGGCAGCGTCCATGACATGGCCAGTATCGGCGTTCCTTCGCCACGACCTTGGACGACTCCGGCAGCTTCTGCATGTCGGGCGTGAGGCCCCGCCGATACAACCCGCCGATGTGAACAACGCATCGAAAGACCACGCGGTCACGCGCTTTCGCGAACTCGCCAGGCAACGACCCGTCGTGACAGCGCACCGCGGTGACAGCCGCCATTTTCCCGAGAACACACTGCCTGCGTTCGAGAGTGCCGTGCTTCTCGGCGCGCCGATGCAGGAGTTCGACGTGCAGGTCGCATCCTGCGGTGCGCTCGTATGCCTGCACGACGAAACGCTCGACCGGACGAGTGACGCGGCGACCGCGCTGGGGCCCGGCATGAGGATCTGCGATCTGACGCTAGCGCGCGCGCGGCGACTCGACGCCGGTGCATGGAAAGGCGCGCAGCACACTGGGGCGCGGATCCCGACGCTCGAAGAAGCGCTCGCCGTGATGCTGCCCGCGTCGATCCCAATGATCGAGCACAAGGGCGGCTCGGCGCGCGCGTTCGTCGACGAGTTGCGACGACTCCGTGCCGTCGAAACGACCTTGCTGCAGTCCTTTGATTGGAAGTTCATCGCCAATGCGCGCGCCATCGAGCCAGGGCTAGCGCTCGGCTTGCTCGGCCCCACCACGTCGAACCCGCACATCGACGACGCCACGATTCGCGCCGCGCGCGGAGTCGGGGCCGCCTTCGTCCACTGGCAGGCATCTGCGCTGACGCGAGCCGAGGTCGAACGCGCACACGCGGCGGGGTTGCTCGTCGTGACCTACACGAGCGACGACGAGATCAGCTGGCTCGGCGGCCACGCGATGGGCGTCGATGCCATGTGCACGAACGATCCGGGCAAGATGCTCGCGGCATTGCGCGCGCCGCTGCAGCCGCCTCAGTAGATCTCGATCCGGACGTCCGTGGCGCTGACGCGCCGCATCACGATCACGAACCCACGCTGGTTGGTGTCGATGATGACGCCTTCGGCTTCGCCTGGCAGAGGCGCGTTCAGCACTGCGTTGAGAACCTGCGGGGTGATCAGCACTGCTTGGCCAACGACGGGGACTGGCAGCGGCAAGTGCGACACCTGCTCGACGACCTGCGTCATCGTCACACCCATTTCGGAGGGCAGCTTCAGAATGAGGTCCGTCTTGCCGACCGTGACAACCGTCCAATCGCGCGGCGGACCCATGCGGCAGTGGCCGCCGGCGCCCGAGTGCGGGCCACTGAGAATCCGGCTCTGCGGCAGAATCCAAACGCCGCCGTCACCGCCACCGCCGCTGCGGCCAAACACCGCGAAAACCAGTGCCGCGATCGCGAACAGCAGTGTGCGCATGGATTGCGTCATCTCAGTTCGAGTCGTGGCGGGCTGGCCGGGGAGAAGTGAGTGGGAACCACGCCGGGAACTCGGACGCCAACCGGCGCTCGGCTTCGGGGTGGACCCGTAATAGATGCACGAACTGGCTGCGTTTCGTCAACTCCCTCGCCACGAGATTGCTCTTTTGCGGCAGTTCGTCATGCAACCGACGGAACCACGCGCGGCTGTCCTCGAACCGACGGACGAGTCCCGACGCGAGCGCGAGGTTGAAATACGCCATCCCGAACCGCGGGTCGCTCGCCACTACGCCTGAGTCGACTAGTTGTCGCAACAGGTCGATGGCAGCCTCGGGATCGCCGCCTTGAAGGTGGACGTTGGCGAGGTTGAGCAACGCGAATCCCCGCATCCGCGGGTCTTGCGTCGCACCAAGCACCGCGGCGAACTGCCTCCGCGCGAGACTGCTTTGGCCACGCACGCTGTGCACCAGCCCGAGGTAGATGCGCGCCTCGTGCAACTCCGGCTGCAACGCGAGGCACTCCGACAGCAGTCGCTGGCCCTTGGCAAGGTTCTCGATCGAAGTGAGCGGGCCGTGGTTGAAGAACTCGTTGGCTGCGACCCACTCGCCGTCGCTCTGCCCAGCACCGCGCGCCCAGCGCGTGACCTCGTCCAAGAAGTTCTTGCCGCGCATGGCCATGTCGGGCACCGGCACCGGCTCCTTGCCGACCTCGCGAGAAAAGTCCGGCGACAGCCCCATCAGTGCAAAGCCGCGACCGAGTTCATACAGGATGCGTCCAAGACGCGAACGGTTGGCGGTCAGCTGTTGCCGGAGTCGGGCCGACTCGGAACCACGCGGGGCCGCCCCGTCGTCTTGCGACATCGCGGCGTGCGTCGCGCGATGCATGCGCACCTGACTGCGAATCCCGTCGAGGAAGGCACGGCAGCCATCGCAGAGGTCGCTGTGTACCATCACCCGCCGCACGGAAGCCCCGTCGAGCTCGCCGTCGAGCATCGCGGACAGATCCGCTTGGATCTGCAGACAGGGCGTGTTGCCTGGTTCGGTCACGGGAGGAACTTGCGCGCCAGCCGCTCGGCGGACGCGCGCATGGGAATAGTCAGTTCGTGGCGTCGAGTTGAGGTGGCTCGGCTACGGCGCGCACTCCGGCGAGTTCCGCAGCTCGCCCTACGCCCAAGTGCGCCCCAGCGGATGCGTCCGCAACGGCTCGGACACGCGACATGACGGCAAGGGTCTCGGCCATTCCGCGGAAGATCTTCTGGCGCCCGCGGAAGATGACCATCTTCAGGTTTTCTAGGCGCAGATCGAGTTCTGCGGCGATGTCGCGGTAGTGAAGGCCTTCGACCTCCACCGCCGTCAGGGCGCGCTGCTCACGCGGCGACAACCTCTGAAAGTGGAGCAGGTAGAGAGTCAGGTAGAGCACGTAGGCGTGGTCGACGATCCTGGCGCCTTCGTGGTCACTCGCGACGCGCAGCGGAGAACGCGCGCGCTGGTCCTCGCACTGAAACTCCTCGTCCAGACTTTGCTGGCGCGAGAGCCTGCCTTCGCCGCGCAAGAACTTCAGAGCAGTGTTGCGCACGATGCGATGGCCCCAGTTGCGGAACGCGTCGGCTCGGTCCGGCAAGAACCGATGCGGGTAGCGGTAGATGTTGAGGAAGGCTTCCTGCAACACGTCCAACGCATCGACGTGGCTGTGCGCCCGGCGGAGGTGGCCCTGAATGGCGATGACGAATGCTGCCTGGTTGCACTCGAACAGGAGCGCAAACGTCGCGGAGTCGCCGGTCCGCTTGTAGGCGTCCATCAGCGTCGTGCTGACCCAGTCGGCGCGCTCCTGCGGGCTGTCGAAGACCTCGCCACCGTTGGGCGGCAATCCGTCCGCGAGTCGCTGCAGCGCCTGATGCCCTGTGTGCTCCCACAACTCGCGCAGGCGAGCGCGCAGAGCGACGGAGAGTTCGAGCGGCGGGGCTGACAGGTGCACAGCATCACCTCCGTGGGGGGGTCATCACGGTCGGGTTCTCAGGATCGTGCCACAGCAGACGCGACCTGGGAAGCGGCCTAGGGCCTCCTTGGGACCCACGAGGCACGCCCACAAGTGCTACTAGCGGATTCCTTGACTCCAGGTCCCTGAACTGGCGCCGGACGCGGGGGCCCGGAGAACAGGCCGATGAGCCCCAGCGAAGAACCCCGCGCGGCGCCAGTGGGTCTCGCGGAGCGGGACTCGGGCTAGCCGGCCATGAAGAACAGCCGCGTTGCCGTGAGTTCCGCAGCAGGCTCGGGTTCAAGGAGTGCGGACGCAGTCGAATCCATGAATCCGGCGCAAACCGCACGATGCAGATCCCGCCCTGGCTGAATGGCCGGCAGGCAAGATGCGTTCTTCGACGCGAGGCTAGCTCGCGTGATCGAGCAGCGGGCCGCGCGCCGCATCGGTAAATCGGAGTTCCAGGCCCGAACGGCCCTTGGAACGCTCATCTGGAACCACGCGCATGCCCGCGGCATCGACTGCTTCACGGAATTCCACGAGCCGCTCGGCGGTGGGCTCGCCAGTGATCTCGCCAATCCCTTCGACGCGCACGAAATGGCCCGTTGCATCGTCGCCGACCTCGATGTGAATGCCGCCGGACCCGCCGACACGCGTTTCCATCAACTCGAGGGCGAGCCGCACGACCAGGCCGAGAGCAGGAACCGAGGCCCAGACGGCGCAGTTGGCGTGACCACCAACATAGGTGACGCGCTGCCGGCCATCGCGCGTGAGGTCGTGCAAGGTGTCTTGGACCAGGTCGAGCAGATCGATGGCCTGCGCGCCAGAGGCCGCACGGTTGCCTTCTGCCTCGAGTTCGAGCAGCACGGCATCGCACCAGCTCAGCACTTCTTGCGCCGTGCGAGCAAGACCGATCAGTTCCGTTTGTTCGCCGGTCGCCGCTTGGCGTTCGATCGCCGCAATCGTCTGGCGCAATTCGCCAAACAACAGGTCCTGGCTCTCGACCTGCGCGAGCAGGCGCATGCCGAGTTGCTGGGTGCCGGCTGCTTCACGACGCAGCAAGGCGCCGCTGGAAGTCGGAGCCTCAGGACGCACGACCAGATTGCCAGGCCGCCCTGGGCCGAATGCGCGATGTGGCGCGAGATCATCAAGCCGATCATGCGTCGACGCATTTTGCGAAGGCGCAATCGTCTCGCCGGCAGCGAGCATCGGGGCGGAGAGATCGGAGACGCGATTGTCAGTCATGATCGGGAAGACGCCACGGCACGGGCGGGTTGGTAGAGTCGCAATCGACGCGAATGCCCGCTTCCCTTGAGCGTTCGAGCAGGAACGATGCCTCCCTCCCCAGCACTGGTCCGCGAACTGGCCTATGAGCACGGTTTCGACCTGGTCCGCTTTGGCCCGGCCGATCCCGGACCGGATGGCCAACGCTTTCTGGCTTGGTTGGAGCAAGGCAGACACGGCGAGATGCGCTACCTGGAGGAGAACCGCGGCCGCATCCTCAACCCCGACTCGTGGCGCAAGGGCGTCCGCTCGGCGATAGCGCTCGGCGTCGACTACGGCGGCCCGCGGGCAGAACTGAATGGCGGCGGTCAGGTTGCGCGTTACGCGGCGGGCCGCGACTACCATCGTTGGCTGCGTGATCGCGTGTTCTCGCTGCGCCAACGCCTCGAACGCGAGGGCGTGCCGCACGGCACCTGCAACGGCGGCGCTGACTCCGTGCCCGTGCTCGAACGCGCGCTCGCAGCTCGCTCCGGCATCGGATTCTTGGCCAAGAGCGCGATGGTGATCTCCCCCACCATCGGCCCGTATCTTCAACTCGGCGAACTATTGACCGGCATGGAGTTGCCGCACGACGGCCTCGCGCCAGGTTCGTGCGGCACGTGCAGCGCCTGCATCGACGCATGCCCAACCAGCGCGATCGTGGCTCCGCACGAAGTCGACGCGCGTCGTTGCCTCAGCTACACGACCATCGAGTTACGCGGCTTCGCGGCGCCTGAGTTGCGCATCGCCCAAGGCGACCGGTTCTTCGGTTGCGACGTCTGCATCGAGGTCTGCCCGTTCCACAAGAAGAGCCCGCTGCTCGACGTGCATGGCGACGCGCGACCCAAGGACCTGCGGCCGCACGCGCTGCTGTCGCGGTGGACGCTGGTCGACGTGCTCGAACTCGACGAGACCCGCTACGAAACCGAATGGGTCGGCACCGCAATGCGGCGCGCGACGCGGTCGGGCCTGCGCCGCAACGCCGCAGTTGCGCTGGGCAACATCGGCGATGCCAAGGCCGCGCCAGCGTTGACGCGAGCCTTGGTCGATTTGGATCCGGTCGTTCGCGGTCATGCCGCCTGGGCCTTGGGTCGAATCGGCGGGGCGCGCGCAGAACTCGACGCGGCGCGTTCCAGAGAGACTGCGCCCGAGGTCCGAGAAGAGTTCGATCGCGCCTTGTCAGCAGCCCGTTGAAGCACGGCTGCGTTGCAAAGCGCCTGGCATCCGGGGTGAGATCAAGAGGCGGGGACGAAGTCGAATCCGGGGATTCGACGCTTTCGCACGACGCGGAGGCCGCCTCGGATCGATGGCGCGCAGGCGGCATGCGTCTGTCAACGGGCTGCCAAGGGCCTGATCGACGACAGCTTGCCATGGCTCGGTCTGCTGCCCGTCCTGATCACGCGACGGGTCCGATTTCGCAGATGCAGGGCATGGCGCAGTGGCATCGGCACAACAGCGATTGCCCGAGGAAGTTCGCACTGCAAACCGTCTGCGCGCCGCGACGCGATGGCACTTCCCTGGCGCCGCGCAATCACCAGTCATCAACGATTGTCGCCGGTGGCACCGCGCCTTGGTCGCACTGACGAGTCAGATGTCCGCAGTTGGCAACACAGTTGCTTTCTCTCCGGCATGCGCAATCCGCATCGGACTGCGCCGCCTGACCAACGAGAGCAACGAGCACGATGTCGAGCCAAGACTTCTACGGTGAACGCAAGTGGTGCGATCAGTGCAAGGACTACGTGCGCTACATGATGAGCGTCGACCACTCGTTCTGCGTGAACTGCGGCTCCAAGGTCCGCCTGTTCAGCAAGGACGACCAGACGCGCTTCTCGGAGACGGTGCAACGCCACCGCTGGCAGGCCTCCTGAACGAACCTGGGCGCTGCGCGGGGTCCCTGTTCCTGCGCGCCGCGCCTTCGGCGCTCGCCAATCCCTGATCCAAGTCGCGGCCCGCCGGTCATCTCCCGGCGGGCCGTTCCTTTTCCCTGCGCTCCTTTGCGACACAGAGACGGTGCGCCTATCGTCCTCGCCCCAAATCCGCGCGAGGCGTCATGCAGCTGTCGAATTTCCGCAACGAGCCGTTCACCGACTTCTCCACCCCCGCCAACAAGGAAGCGTTCACCCGCGCGCTGACGAAAGTGCGTGAGACTGTGCTCGGCAGGACGTGGCCCTGCTGGATCGGTGGCGAGAAGATCACCGGCCAGAAGACCTTTGCGACTCATGATCCCGGCGAGACGTCGCGCACGATCGGCACGTTCCAAGAACTGACCGCAGAAGACGGCGACCGCGCCGTTACCGCGGCGCACGCCGCATTCCAGGGCTGGGCCGAGACGCCCGCGCAAGAGCGCGTCCGCATCGTGATGAAGGCCGCGCAGAAGCTGCGAGAGCACAAGCACGAGTGGTCGGCGATGCTCTGCTACGAAGTCGGCAAGACGTGGGCGGAGGCCGACGCGGACACTGCTGAGGCGATCGACTTCCTCGAATACTACTCGGGCCAGATGCTGCGCATGGCGGAGCCGCAATTCGTCACGCCGATCGAAGGCGAGCGCAACGAGATGATCTACATCCCCATCGGCGTGGGCGCGATCATCCCGCCGTGGAACTTCCCGCTCGCGATCATGGCGGGCATGGCGGTCGCCGCGCTGCTCGCCGGCAACACCGTCATCGTGAAGCCCGCGTCGCAGGCCCCGGGCGTTGCTGCGATGTTCGTCGACCTGATGTACGAGTGCGGCTTGCCGAAGCAGGTTCTCAGCTTCGTCACGGGCCCCGGCTCGAAGATCGGCGGCGCGATCGTGCAGCACAAGCTCACGCGCTTCATCTCGTTCACCGGCAGCCGCGATGTGGGTTTGTGGATCCAAGAGAACGCAGCCAAGACGCAGAAGGGCCAGATCTGGATGAAGCGCCTGATTGCGGAGATGGGAGGCAAGGACAGCATCCTCGTCGACAAGGACTGCGACCTCGGCAAGGCCGTCGACGCGGTCGTCGCGTCGGCGTTCGGTTACCAAGGCCAGAAGTGCTCCGCATGCAGCCGCGCGGTGATCCACCAGGACGTCTACGACGAGTTCGTGAAGCGCCTGCTGCCCAAGGTCGAAGCGTTGAAGATGGGCCACCAGAGCGAGGCTTCGAGCTACATCGGCCCGATGGTCGACGCTGCCGCGCAGAAGAAGACCCTCGACTACATCAAGAGCGGCAAGAAGGAAGGCAAGCTGCTCACCGGCGGCGAGGCCGGCCCCAAGTCAGGCTACTACGTCAAGCCCACCGTCTTCGGTGATGTGAAGCCCGACGCGCGCATCTGCCTCGAGGAGATCTTCGGCCCCGTGCTCGCGCTCGTGCGAGTCAAGGACTTCGACGAAGGCCTGGCCGTGGTCAACAACACCGAATACGGCCTCACGGGCGCGCTGTTCACCAACGACGAACAGAAGAAGCAGCTCGCGCGACGCCGCTTCCACGTCGGCAACTTCTACATCAACCGCAAGTGCACGGGCGCGCTCGTCGGCGCCCACCCCTTCGGCGGCTTCAATATGTCGGGCACCGACAGCAAGGCCGGCGGCCCGGACTACCTGCTGCAGTTCCTGCAAGCGAAGACGATCAGCGAGAAGATCCGCTGATCCCGCATCGCGGCGCGGCGTCACTTGACGTTGTGTCGCGCGTCCTTGCCTTGCTCTGCTTTCTGCTGGTCTGCCGGCAGACCTGATTTCGCCTCTGGCGGCGGCACGCCGCCCTTGCCGTAGAGCGCGAGTTCGCAGTTGGGATGGTCGAACATTCTCTCGTGGTCATGGCCCACGCCATGCGCCTCGACGAGCCGCCACCCAAATGCCCAACCGCGCGCATCGGCGAGCGTCTTGGCGGACCAGAAGCACGCGAGCCCGCGTTGGTGGCGACCTGAGCCTTGCGCCATCGCCGGCTCGCTGGTCTCGAAGTTCTCATCAGGTTGGTCATCGGCGGTGCCCAGATAGATCGTCAACGGCGCGGCGAGGTAGCGGCGACTGTGCTCGTCGGTCGACATCGCGTCGGGCAGCCCGCCGAAGCCGTAGCCAAACTGCATTCCCCGCGTGGGAAACAGGTCTGTTCCCGGGTTGGCGGCGACGAGTCGCTCGGCGCCGGTGTCTTGGAAGGCGCTCATCCGCATCACGAACTGCCCACCCGCCGAATGGCCCAGGATCGAGAAGGGCATCCCTTCGACGCCCACCATCGAACGCACCGCGGCGGCAATCGAGGGGATCAGCGCATAGGTCCATTCGTGCTTGGGTGCCGCGCTGCCATCCTCGCGCAGGATGCCGCCGCGTTGGTAGGCGCGACTCGGGAACCGCTCGCTGTCGAACAAGGGCGCCACGATCAACGCGTTGAGTCGATCCCCCATCGCAACGCTGTGGTCGCGATACTCGTCGGCGTTTCGCATCACGCCGTGCATCACCAGGATCATGCGCTCTCCAACCCAGCGCTCCGGCCGATAGAAGAACACCGGAATGCCGTAGGCGCCGACCGAGACCGAGCACTCGCACTTGCCGACCGGAATCTCGCCCCGCTCACCAGGCGATGCGGCAGCAACCTTGTCGGGAGAAGACTGCTGCGGCGGCGCGACCGATTGCGACACGAGCGTCAACAGGGACGAGACGAGCAGCGTGGCGAGCATGACCCGAGTCTAGCCGCAAGGCCGTGACGGTATGCCCTGCGTAGGCCTCGAGCGGCAGGCGATGCGTCGTCCAAGAACGACGACGGCCCGGCTGCGCATGGCAACCGAGCCGTCGTGTTTCCCTGTTGCTGGCGCGTGGTATCAGAAGAACCGGATCTCAGCGCCCCGCGATGCCGCGATGCCGCTGATGCCGTTGGGATCTGCGACAAACCACTGCACATACATCGTCAATCCAACGAGGCCCGCATCGAAGGGGATCGGGAACAGCACCGTTCCAAAGCCTCGACCCGGCTGGCCGGCGGGGCCTTCAGACGCGATGGTGAGCAGTGCGAGTTCGGGCAAACCGATGTTCAACGCGAAGCCGGCAAAGGTGGTGCCGCCAGGCGACGACGTAGTCGACACACCGAGCAGCGCCGGTGCGCCGCCGAGCGCGTTGCCGAGACCCACCTTGAAATCGGCGTTGCCGATGTTTGCCGGCACGCCGGCGAGCGCGATCGGAACCTGCAAGCCACTGCCGGGCGTGCTGGCGCCGAACTGGATGCCGACCTGGGGCAAGCGTTCGCTCAGCAGCGTTGGCCGGTCAAAGGGGAACTGACGGTTGCGAACACGCGGGTCGGTCAGTGCATTGCTGACGAAGTCGATGACTTCGTTGACGACCTGTTGCGGGATGGGAGGAGCCGGCGGCGGCGGGTTGAGCGGCACCAGCAGCGGGTCCTTGTTGTCGAGGTTGGGGCCGCCACCACCGATGTAGAAGCCCACCACCTGCCCGATGTTCTGCAGACCACCGGCGTGGAAGAACTGCGTGCGAAGCCCTGAGTTGCGGAGGCTCGGAACCTTGAAGCGGCCGCGGTCCGCCGGGTTGTTGGTCACGGCCTGCCTGCCGATGTCCTGCGCGATCGGTCGCAGGCCGATGTTGCGGAAGAGCACTGGCGCGCCGCCGCCTGGCGGAGCCGTCACGCCGGCGAACAACGGCGGCACGTGGCAGGCGCCGCAGCCAAACCCACCACCAGGACCGCCCGGCGGCCGCAAGAAGTTGTTCTGGCCGTTGATCTGAGACTGGGTCATCGCGCCCGGCACGCCGCGCTGCGCCTGATCCCACGGCGTCTGGTCTGGCACCAGCGATCGCTCGTAGCTGGCGAGCGCGAACGCGATGCGCTCGCCGGTGATCGCGACATCGCCGAACGCTGCGGCGAAGAGTTGTGGGTAGGTCGGGTTGGCCGCGATCGCCGCGGCCATGTCCGGCGGCAGGTTCGTCGCGAGCGCCATCGGCAGGGACGACGCGAGCTTGGTCTTGAGCTCATTCCAGGTGCGCAAGTCGTGCGCCATCTCGACGTCGCTCAGCGGCGGTCCGACCGATTGACTCTCCAGCGCACCACCCGCTGGCAAGCTGACCGTGCCAGTCTCCGGGTTGTTGAACACTCCGCGCGCGCGACCATCCCAGAACATCTCCGGGAAGTAGGCGCCGGTGATGAAGCTGGGTGAAGTGCGGCCCGTGACCTGTTCTGTCAGGCCGAAGGCGGTGTCCGGCGCGTAGGTGTTGTCGCTCCGACTATTCGGCACACCAGGCGAGCCGAACGTGTCATCGGCGTTGCCGAACACGCCGTCCGCGCCTGGGTGCGGCACGCGACGGTTGTCACCGCCGCCAAACTCGGTCTTGTGGCACGTGCCGCAGGCCACGCGGTTGTTGCTCGACATCTGCTCTTCCCAGAACAGAATCTTGCCAAGCACGGACTTCGCAGGCGTGATCGGGTTGCCCGCGGGCACCGGCGGCGACTGCAAGGGAGCTTGCGCGACGAGCGCGGAAGCAAGCGCCGCGGCGCCGAGGAGTGGCAGCAGGCGCGATGAAGTTGCGGTTGGGGTCATGATGGTTGGGACTTCGGTGTTACGAAGCAGGTGGCGCGGCAACGAGGCGTGCGAAGTTGCCCCACCGAAGGGGCTGGCAATTTAGCAAAATCGAGCGGATCGCGTCCGAGCCTACGAAGTCTGACCCAGTCTGCGCATTCTTCGCGGCCAACGCAGACCATGTGCAGCGAGAGCCTGGCCGAGACAACAGGCTGACGGCGGCGGCGCCCACCACTCAGCCCCGTTGGGAACTGCCAGCATCGCTGCCTGTTCCCCGGCGCGCCGGGGTCGCGAGCCTTCGCTCCAACTCATCGAGCAGATCGTGAAACGCTTTCCCGCAATCGAGACGCCGCGCCGTTGCGAGATGCCGCCGCGCCGCCGCGACGTGGCCGAGTCGCCGCGCCACGTTGCCGAGCCCGATGCGAGCGGCAAGATCCCAAGGATCCGCCCTACGGATCCGGCGATACAAGTCGCCAGCTGCCGCAAAGTCCCCGGCGACATAGCTCCGCATCGCGGCCTCTTTGAGTTGGGCCTTCTGCTTGCCGTCTTGCGACCACCGTAGGCGCGAAAGCGCGAGCACGATGAAGGCCGCGGCGCAGAGCCCGACTGCCTGCATGCCAACAAGTCCAACCGCGAACCAAGGCCCGTTGTCGTCGAAACAAAATCGCGCGACGAGTGCGAGGTCGGCGCACAGCGCCACTGCCGCGAGCACGAAGGTCCCCCAAACGACGATGCCCGTGCGCAGCAAGTAGATTGCGGCGACACAGCCGATGACGAAGATCGCGGCGTTGGGCAAGAACGAGTGCGGGAACACGAGGCAACTCACTCGGGAAGTGGTTTCACAGTTGGCAAGCGACCAAGACCAAGCCGGCCGAAGGCATGGAGCGAGTTCGCAGCGGGAACTCGGGGCTTCCGTGGTCGAGCCCGCGATGCTGCAGTTGGACTTCGCAACCGGCCTCAGCCGCTGGTCGTTTGCGCCACCACTTCTACGCCGCTCGAAAGCAACGCGCCACGCAGCATCCACCTCGTCGGCAGATTGTGCGCGGCGTCCGACCCCGCTTGTGGATAGCCTCCCTCCCCGCCGCCTCATGGTGTCGTCCGCCCACCGGCTCTACCTGCTGTTCTCGCCAGCGCTCGCGGGCGAGAAGCCCTGGCGTGTGCTCGAGAACGCGCTGAAGGGCGGCGTCGACCTCGTCCAGTGGCGCTGCAAAGAACCCGATGACGGCGGATTCCGCGCCTGCCGGGACGTCTGCATGGAGCGCGGCGTGCCGATCCTGGTCAACGACGATGTGATGCTCGGAGTGCGTGGACGCGCCCACGGTGCCCACGTTGGCCAGGACGACATGCCTGCCGAGGTCGCCCGCAAGCTGCTGGTCCGCCAATGGCTCGGTGTCAGCACCCACAGCAAGGCGCAGATCGACGCCGCGGTCGCCGCCGGCGCGGACTACGTCGGCTTCGGCCCCTGCTATCCGACTGCGACGAAGGGCTATACCGAGGGCCTCACTGCGGAAGTCATCGAAGAAGCCGCCTTTTCGAGCCCCGTGCCCTTGTTTGCGATCGGCGGCATCGACGCGACCAACCTGCTTCGACTGCGCGCCTTCGGCGTTCGGCGCATCGCTGTGTCGAGCGCGATCCTGAAGGCGCAGGATCCATACGCCGCCGCGGCCCGCCTGCGCGCGATGTTGTGATCGAAGCCCAAGGTCGGGCGCGACGCACCTGGGAGGGCCTGCTTGCGTGGCGGCCCCATGGGCATCCTCAACGAGCCCAGATTGCGATCGCGCCGCAGGGATGCGCCCATCGCTGACCGAGCCAACTCAGACGATCAGCATCGCGTCGCCATACGAATAGAACCGGTAGCCGCGTTCGATCGCATCGCGATACTCCGACAGGATGCGCTCCTTTCCCGCGAAGGCCGCGACCAGCAGCAGCAGCGTCGACTTCGGCAGGTGGAAGTTGGTGACCAGCGCATCGACGACGCGAAACGGCCTGCCCGGATACAAGAAGATCGACGAGTTGCCGCGGCCCGCGGTGACGGTGCGATCATCGTTGGCGCACGTCTCCAGCGTCCGGCAACTCGTCGTGCCGACCGCGACGACGCGGCCGCCGCGCGCCCGCGCCGCGGCGATCGCCTGCGCCGTCGCAATCGGCAGTTCGTATTCCTCGGCATGCATGCGGTGCTCCTCGACGACGTCGGTGCGCATCGGCGCAAAGGTGCCTTCACCAACGTGCAGCGTGACCCACGCGAGTTCGACGCCGCGCTTCCGCAGCGCTTCGAACACGCGCTCGGTGAAGTGCAACCCAGCCGTCGGTGCCGCGACCGCTCCCGGCACGCGCGCAAACACGGTCTGGTAGCGCGCGCGATCCGTCGCCGGATCCTCGTCGCCACGCCGTTCGATGTAGGGCGGCAGCGGCGCGCGGCCATGCCGTTCGAGCGCGGCGTTGACGTCGCCGCCGTCGGCGTGCAGCGCAAAGCGCCAACGGCCGCCGTCTTGCTGCTGCAGCAGTTCGAGACGGATCGCGCCGCCCTCCATCGCGATCGTGTCGCCGGCCGTGAGCTTCTTGCTCGGCTTGACAAAGCCTTCGCCCTCGTTGCCGCGCAACGACAGGATCAGGCACTCGACTTTGCCGCCAGTCGCGCGCTGGCCGCACAGCCGCCACGGCCGCACGCGCGTGTCGTTGAGCACGAGCAGGTCGCCAGCCCGCAGCAAAGACGGCAAGTCGGTGAACACCGCGTGTGTCGTGTGGCCAGTGGCGCGATCGACGATGCACAGACGCGACTGGTCGCGCGGCTCCATGGGGGCCGTTGCGATTCTTGACTGCGGCAGCTCGAAGTCGAACTCGGAGACGTTCACAGGCGAAGCAGCGTAGCGAACGAAACGCCGCGCACAGCGGATGTGCATGGAGCCGACGAGGACGCAACGCGCTCGCGAACGTGCATCGCAGGACCACGGCAAGGGCAGGCCACACGGACTTCGCCTGCCGCCCCCAACGCCAACCAGTTGCCGGCTGCGACGGTCGACGCTCCGTCGTCGCGCTCCTACATTCGTGCCGTGCCACAGAACGCGCTGCGCCTTCTCCGCCTTCGCCCCGCCTTGTTCGCGGTGCTCGCCGCCGCGTTGGCCACCGGTTGCGCGCCCGTCGCGACCTCCGACTCGACGCCAAATGACGGCCAAGGCCAGCCGCCGCAGCTCGCCTTCTGCCGCCAAAGCCTCACCTCGTCGTCGACCGCGGAGATCGCGCTTCGCACCGCGACAAACCTCGGCACGTCGCGCGTCGCCGATCGCAGCGGCCGCGAGTTGCACGTGCGCGCGCATCCTGGCGGCGACCACGTCGTGTTCACGCGTCAGACGACGGCGGGCAACGCGTCGACGGGCGATCTCTACGTCAGTTCGCGCAGCGGCCTGTCGGCCGAAGTGAGGATCACGAACTCCGCGGGCTTCGACGAGACGCCGTGCTGGTCGCCCAACGGAGCCGTCGTGCTGTTCGCAAGCGCGCGCGCCGGTGACTCGCGGCTGTGGACTTGCGCCATGGATGGCCAAAACCCGCAGCCCTTCTTGGCCGCCGATCCTGGCGTCGAAGATCGCGAGCCCGATTGGTCCGCCAGCACGGATCGAATCGTGTTCGTCCGCCGGCAAAGCGGCCAGAGCCAGTTGCACCTGGTCTTCGGCGACGGCACCGGGCTAGTGCCATTCGGCACGCAGCGCCCTTCGCCCAACGCCGAACTCGGCGTGCGCGAGCCGTGCTTTGCTCCCGATGGCTCGAAGGTCGCGTTCATCGAAATGCTCGCGTCCGGCATCTCGCGCTTGTGGAGCATCGACCTCGCCACCGGCGTCGAGAGCTTGCTCTTCGACCCGCAAGGCGAAGTGCGCATGCCGCGCTATGCGCCGCTCGGCGATCGGATGCTCTGTGCCATCGCGCAGCCCCTGCAAGGCAGGCAAGGCCTGCGCCTCTCGATGCTCGATGCCGGCGGCGCCAACCCACAACTCGTCGAGCCCGGCGAACAATGGGCCTGCTACGGCGTCGATGCGTTTTCGACGATGCCAAGCGCGCCCACCGTTGCCGCGACCGAAGTGGTGCCGCTGTCCGCGATCGAAGTGCAACTCAGCGCTGGCGTCGTCACGCAAGGCGGCAAGAGCCAACTCGGCGCTGCCGACGACCAGTTCTTGATCCTCGCGAGCGACACCTTCGACGGCCGCGAGATCGCCGGCATCAACTGCAAGGCCACCTTGTCGGTGAATTCGGTCAACGAGATCGTCGCGATCCGCGCACGCATCGTCGCCAAACTCTCGCGCAGTGACGCGGACTCGACCCTGCGCACGTCCTACTACAACCCCGTCGCCGAGCGCTTCGACACGATCGCGGAGTTGAATGCTCCGGGCGTGAACTCGCGGACCTTGGCGTTCACCTCGCAGAGCCTCGCGCACGTGACCATGGAGCGACAGGTGCGCGTCACGGTGATCGGGGATTGGAGCCCCGGCGCGAGGGCGGAGTTGGCGGTGGATGAGGTGCGGCTGGAAGTGGTGCGGTTGCCGTTGTTGGTGCGATGAAGGGCGCGCGCGCAGTCACAGGTCGCCGCGTGTCCGCCCCACTCCCGCGGCAGCCTCATTCGACGCCTCGCCCGCCCAACTCGTACGGCCACCCGCCCCTCCCACTTCCGCCATCGTGCGCTGCGCCCCGCCGCGGACTACCTTGCACGGATGGACCAGCCCGTCGCCGCCGCCGACCGCCTCGCGCACGGCATCCGCACAGCGTTCCGCCGCCACACGCAAGGCGAGTGCGTTGCGCGCATCGGCCGCTGCATCGAACTGCTCGACGAGCGCGACATCTGGCAGAGGCCCAACGCGGCGAGCAACTCGGTCGGCAACCTGCTGCTGCACCTGTGCGGCAACATCACGCAGTGGATCCTCGTGAGTTTTTCCACGCTGGATGACCGCCGCGATCGGCCCGCCGAATTCGCCGCGGCTTCCGGCGCATCGGGACGCGAACTGCACGCCCGCCTCGCCTCAATCGTCGCCGATGCCTGCGATGTCGTCGACCGGCTCTCGATCGACGAACTGCTGCGAGAACGCACGATCCAGGCCCGCTATCGTGAAACCGGGCTTGCCGCCGTGCTCCACGTGATGGAGCACATGAGCGGCCACGCCGGCCAGATCTACGCCTGGACCAAGCAGGTCACGGGCAAGGACCTCGCGTTCTACGACCTCTGATCGCTTCTGACCCTGCATCCATGAACCTCGACATCCTCGCCGCACTCGGCATTCACAAGGACAACTCCGGCTGCTTCCTCGGCACGTGGCAGAAGACCAGCGGCGGCTCGCTCGCCGTGCGCTCGCCCGTCGACGGCAGCACGATCGCGACCGTTCAGATGGCGACAGCCGAGGACTACGCCAAGGCGAGCAAGGCCGCGCACGAAGCGTTCTTGCGCTGGCGCACGGTGCCGGCGCCGCAGCGCGGTGAGTTCGTGCGTCGCATCGGCAACGCCTTCCGTGACAAGAAGGAACTGCTCGGCAAGCTGGTGACGCTCGAGGCCGGCAAGATCACGCAAGAGGGCCTCGGCGAAGCGCAAGAGTGCATCGACATCGCGGACTTCGCAGTCGGTTTGTCGCGCCAACTCTATGGCCTCACGATCGCGAGCGAACGGCCAGACCACCACATGCGCGAGACCTGGCACCCGCTCGGCACGGTCGGCGTCATCACGGCGTTCAACTTCCCGATCGCGGTCTGGGCCTGGAACTCGATGCTCGCGCTCGTCTGCGGCGACAGTTGCCTGTGGAAACCCTCGCTCAAGACGCCGCTCACCGCGATCGCGATGACCAACATCGCCGCCGAAGTGCTAGGCAAGGAATGGGCTGCGCTCATTCCGTGCGTGATCGGCCCCGACGCCGCAGTTGGCTCAGCGATGCTCGACGACCCGAGCATCCCGCTGATCTCAGCAACGGGCAGCACGCGCATGGGCCGCATCGTCGGCCCTCGCGTCGCGCAACGCTTTGGCCGTTCGCTGCTCGAACTCGGCGGCAACAACGCGATCGTCGTGATGGACGACGCGGACCTGTCACTCGCGGTGCGCGGCATCGTGTTTGGCGCGGTCGGCACCGCCGGCCAACGCTGCACGACGACGCGCAGACTGCTCGTGCACGAGAAGGTCATCGACCAGCTGACGGAGCGCCTCGCCACGGCCTACCAGCACTGCAAGATCGGCGACCCCTTCGAGAACGGCACGCTGATCGGCCCGCTCGTCGACGAAGCGTCGGCGAAGGCATTCGACCACGCGATCGCGCAGGCCAAGGCACAAGGCGGCAAGGTCGTCTGTGGCGGCAAGCGCGCCAAGGTCGATGCACGCATCTCGGGCGGCGCATACGTCGAGCCAGCGATCGTTCGTGCTCCGCTCGGCCTGCCGATCGCCAACGAGGAGACGTTCGCGCCGATTCTCTACGTGATGCCGATCCAGAGCCTCGAGCAGGCGATCGCCGCCAACAACGCGGTGCCGCAGGGCCTCAGTTCGTCGCTCTTCACGGGCGGCGTGCGCGCGGCGGAGACG
>SXPK01000007.1 GCA_005776365.1 Planctomycetia bacterium | reverse complement strand
GACACCGGCGCAGGGTTGGGTTCGTTGTCGTTGCGCGCGGCGGAACGCGCGGATCTAGCGATCGCAATCACGACGACGGACCCGAGCGCGATCACCGATGCGTATGCGCAGTGCAAGTTGCTGCACGCTCGCGGACGGCCGCTGCCGCGGTTGTTGGTCAATGGCGCGCAGAGTCGCGACGAAGCGATGCGGACCGCGGGGAAGTTCTCGGCGGTGTGCCGGAAGTTCTTGGGCGTCGAAGCGGCGTTCTTCGGGAGCTTGCGGCGGGATGCGGCGCTGGAACGCAGTGTGTTGGAGCAGCGGCCACTGGCGTTGACGGGGCATCAGGTCGGCGGCGCCACGAGTGGGGCGCTGGCTGAGCTGCGCGGGCTGTGCGCGGCGGTGTTGGCGGGGTTGCCGACGATGCAGAGGCGGGCGGCGAGGGTGGTGAGTGCGGTGCGTGGGGTGTGACCCACCCCGAATTGCTGGTGCTAGCGGTCGTGGGATCGGGAGACGTAGTTGGCCTTGGTGGGACCCTTGGAGTTCGTTGCTCGCCTCGGTGCCAAGACTCGGTGTGCTCGCGCAGATTTGCTTGTCACTCCATCATTGGCTCCTCATCGCCCCCTTCGAGATCGCGAGAGCGCGCCCCATGCTGTGCGAGTCCCTTGGATGTGTGCCTACATATGAAGGCCAACACGTAACCCTGTTGGCGACCGCAACGTCGCAGTTTCGATTCGTCTCCAGGGCCTGCAATCTCCTGCGAGCACCACACCCACCCGATGCACCGCGGAAGACGAAGTCGCACGGCATGGGGCCGCTGCATGGTCAAGAGACGCGTCGCGACCGAGCCATCGCAACATGACCAGGAGACCATGGGAGTTCCAGGATGCGTCGCCGAGATACCGCATGCCCCGCTTTGCCAAGCGGAGGACGCACGTGGCCTCAGACGAGCACCTCCGTGCCCGCTCCCTCGAACTAGAACGCGATGCTGCCAGAACTGGTGAAGACGTAGTACCTAAAGCCACCGCTCACAATCACTGACGGAGACCCAGTCGTCATTGCTGGCTCCAGAAGTGTGGCTGGATACCGAAGGATCACTACGCCTGAGCCGCCCGCGCTCCCATTGCGGCTATTAGTAGCAATGCCACCGCCGCCGCCGCCACCAGTGTTTGGAACACCATCAGGCGGAGTGCCAACACTCGACGTCCCACCTGGCGCTCCGCCTCCATTAACTGCAGCACCAAAGTGTCGTGCGCCGCCACCCGCGAACCACCCTGCAGGGGAACCCCCAGCCACTGCAAACTGTGGATACTCCAGCCCGATACCCGCTACCCCACCGCTGTCCATCGCGGAGCCTGGCGCGCCAGCACCTCCACCAGGGCCACCGCCACCGCCGCTTCCACCTATCCCGCCGCTATTGCCTTGGCCAGGGGTTCCATTTCCTGCGGCTGCATAGTTGCCCCCACCACCCCCACCTGATCCACCAGAGGCTCCTATACCCATATAGTTGTTACCGCCGCCGCCGCCAATGGCGACAAACCCAAAGGCAGACGAGTTTCCGCCGTTCCCTGCATTGCCAGCGGAGGATGTGCCGCCAGCGCCTCCACTACCCACTACGATTGCATATGTAGACCCAACAACCACAGCAAATGCAGGGGTGTAGATGAGGCCACCTGCGCCTCCACCAGAGCCATTCACTCCGGCAAAGACACCCTTCCCGCCACCACCTCCTCCACCCACAATCAATACTTCAACCTGAGAAACAGTCCGGGGCGCAATCGACACCTCCGCATCGTTGTTCGCCCAATACAGCGTGTTGGTGAAGAAGTTGAAGTCCACCGTCTGCACGTCGAACGGCAGCCCCGCGAGGAAGTTGTCCGGCGGGATCCCGACGTTGAGCAGATTGCTACCCGACGCGTCGAGCAGACCGCTTGGCTGCAGGTAGATGTTGAACAGGTCGACGCGCGACAGCCCGATCGATGTGAGGCCGGGGATCGGCACCGCGTAGGGCACCTGCTGATGCCCCGCCAGCAGATGGAAGTAGAAGTGCCCCGCCGCAGCGCCCGGATAGTCAAACCGGAACGCCGCCGTGCTCCCCACCTGCGGCGCGGTCACGACCGACATCGTGCGGCTGCACGGACTGCCGAGTTGCCACGTGTCCGCGTAGAAGCCGTTCGCGTCGCGGCCGCCCCACAGCACCGCCTGCCCCTTCTGCGCATCAAAGGCCGACGCAGCGCCGTGCCGACCTTGCGGCGACGTGCCCGCGAGCTGCGTCCACGACGTTCCATCCCACGCCCACGAGTCGCCGAAGTTGTTCGCAAACGTCGCGTCCGCGCCGCCGTGCAAGACCGCGCGGCCGCACAGCGTGTCATGCACGAGACGGGCTTCTTGACGAGCCGTCGGCGCAGTCGGCGTTGCACGCTGCGTCCACGCGAGGCCGTCGTAGGTCCATGTATCGCCAAGAGCCTGCGTGCCGTCGCCACCGCCGAACAACACGACCTGACCGCGCGTGTCGTCAAAGGTCATCGCCGGCCCGCGACGCCCGCTCGGCCCACCGGCTGCCGACTGCGCCCAATCGTTGCCGTCGAACTCCCACGTATCGCCGAGCATCGACAGCGCATTGTCCGTGCCGCCGAAGACCACCGACCGACCGCGGATCGAGTCATAGGCCATGCCGAAGTAACCGCGCGCCGAAGGCACCGTCGCCGTCACTCGCTGCTGCCACGACGCGCCGTCCCATTCCCACGTCTCGTTGACGAAGCCGGCGTTCGGCCCAAAGCCGCCGAACATCACCGCGCGCGAGCGCCTCGTGTCGAAGGCCATGCCGTGGCCCCAGCGGGCCGGCGGCGTGTTCTGCGCACTGCGCTGCACCCAGCCGAAACCGTTCCATTCCCAGAGGTCGCCGCGCGCCGACAGCGTCGCGTCGTATCCGCCGAACATCACCGCGACCCCGCGCGTGACGTCGTAGCACATCGCGTGGCTATTGCGCGCAACCGGGGCGGTCAGCGTGTTGCGCAGGGACCAACCTTGGGCGGGGAGGATCGCCGCAGTGCTGGCGACGAGGAGGATGGGGAGAACGACAACCTGCAGGGGCTGAGATCGCATTTCGGCTCGCTGTCTGAGTCTTGGGTAGACCCCAGAAGGTCTGCCCCGAGCACCTGTGACAAGAAACCAGGATCCAGGCGCTTCGCCCGTCGAGGATGCGGCAGAAAGAAATGCCGAGTTGCGAGTCCGCCAGGAAGCGAAACGAGCCCAGAGCGACGAGCAGGTCGACGACTGAGCAGAACCTGCACGAGCTGGAAGCACCGAGGCCGGCCGACCCTTCGTCCGGGCCCCTGCCGCCGCGCTCCGCCTCACCTCCGAATGCGCGCAGCGATCTCGCTCCGCGCCCGACCATCCGGCTTGGTCCCCCGCGCCCCACCCCGCGACTGAATACGCACACCGGCGCAGCGCCCGGGCACAAACACCCGCCGCCCACCGCCGCGCCATCCCCGCGACGCCATCGCGACAACGGCTCAATCCGCGCCAGCGCGTCAGCCGAAGATGCCCACCGACCAACATGCATGTCGGCTGTGGAGAACTGGGCAGGCGATGGACCGCCAAGGCCGCGGGGATTGCGTTCGCAATCACCTATCTGTGGGCATCGGCCTGCGGCGCCGACGGCATGACCTCGCTGACGCGCGGAGCGATCGCGGCGCTGTGCACGCTTTGCGTTGCATTCGTGTTGTTCCGCCCGGTCGCCGACGTGGTGCTCGATGCGATGGCGCGCGAAGAACAAAAGCGTCGTGAGCAGGCTGCCAAGGAGGGCGACGCATGAAGCCTCCCGCCTCCAGAATCCAACGCACGCAAGAAGAGCGCGACCGACTCGTCGAAAAGTATCTGCCGCTCGTCCGCTACGTGGTAGCCCGCTTGCCGGTCACGATGCCGGCGATGCTCGATCGCGACGACTTCTACGGCGTCGGCGTGATGGGACTCATGCATGCGGCATCGACCTACGACCCGACCCGCGGCGCGTCGTTCAAGACCTTTGCCTACACGGCGATCCGCGGCGCGATCCTCGACGAGATCCGCAGACACGACCCCGTGCCGCGCAACCGGCGCGACCGGCTGCGCAAGATCGAGCACACCTCGAAGGACCTCTACGCGACGCTGAACCGCGAACCGACCATGGCCGAGCTCGCCGAGGCGATGCAGTCCACCGTCGAAGAACTGGAGGCGGACTTTCAGGCCCTGCACACCGCGCGCACGCTGTCGCTCGACGACACGGGCAGCAGTTCTGGCGACGAAGATTCGACCTCGCTCGCGTCTGCGCTCGCTGACGAATCCATCGCGGACCCCGGCGAAGGAGCCTCCAATCGGGAGCGCCTCGAACTGCTGACCAAGGCGATCGCGGAGCTGCCGGACACCGAACGCCACGTCGTCGTGCTCTACTACCACGAGCGACTGTTCTTGAAGGAGATCGGCGAGGTGCTCAACGTGACCGAGTCGCGCGCGAGCCAGATCCTGACGCGAGCCACAGAGCGGCTGCGGCTCAAGATGGGTGCGGAGGCGCCGGTATGAACCCCGCTTCGCCAATCCAGCCCGTCCATGTGCTGCGCGTGCCCAACAAGCCTGGCGAGCAGAAGCGCGATCCGCGCACTGCGGAGGACTTCCGCCGCGCGCTGCAGCAGCAAAAGGACGAGCAGGGCGCGGGAGATTCGCCTGACGAGAAGGGCCAGAAAGCGCCCGCTCGCCCCTCCGCCTCCAAGCCCATGCCAAGGGGACTTCAGCCCGCGCGCCCCAACGACCGAAAAGGGGACGAGCCCGGGCTGCACCACGTCGACGTGTTCGCGTGACGGCCGCGGGCCTGACTGCAGGCCCCCATGACCGCACACGAACCCACTGATCCGCAGCCCGCGCGCGAAGCGGCGGCAAGGCCCTCGCGCGGCGTGATCCGCCGCGACGCGGTGCGCGTGGTGTCGCAACCGGCGATGGTCGACTGCAGTGGCAGCCATGCGAGCGCCATCACCGTGGTGCCGCTGATGGATGGCGATCGCGTCGCTGGACTCGAAGTCCGCTGCGGCTGCGGCGCCAGCGCCTTGATCGAATGCGTCTACGAGCCGGAGGAGAGCCGATGAACATGCTCCGCAAAGTGTCGTTGTTGCTTCCGTTCGCTGTGGCCTTCTCTGCGTGCGAGAGCTCGCCCATCGGCTACGAGCCAAGGGCCGAGGATCCACTGGATGGCTACAAGGGCACGCTGCAGCAAGCTGGCGCCAACACCGAAGTCGACTGGGGCCCCAAGCAGGAGTTCTTGCTCTCCGGTTACACGACGTTGCGCGACCAGCACGACAAGCTTCAGAAAGAGCACAAGAAGCTGCAGGACGACAACGCCAACCTCACCCTGCGTCTGTCCGGCGAAGGAGAATCGCTCACGCGCGAGCGCACCTTGCGCGCGCAAGCCGAAGCCGAAGTAACAAGCCTGCAGACCAAGCGCCGCGAACTCGAGGCGCGCATCTTGAGCATCGGCATCGAGAAGGCCAAGTTGGAGCAAGCCGCGCTGCTCGCCAAGATCGCGGACCTGCAACGTCAGCTCGAACCGGCCCAGACTCCAGCCGTCGACACGCCGGCCGCGCCGCACGGAGGCCGCCAATGACGCGCGCTGCATGGTTTGCGTCTTTGACTGCTGCGTTCGCGCTCGCGAGTTGCGTGATCGAACGCCGGCCCGAGAAGCGCGACGTCAACCACTACCTCGCCGATGCGCGCGATCTCGCAAGCGTTCGCCGCGTGATGGTGATGCCGTTTGCAGAGGAGCCCGGCGTCGTCGCCGAGTGCAGCCGCATTCGCGACGCCTACATCGCGGAACTGCAGAAGCTCCGGCGCTTCGAGCTGGTGCCGCTGCCAGAATCCGCCGCGGAGGTCGCGCAACTGCAGGCATCGCTCCGTCACGGTCGCGTCTCGACCGAGAGCATCGTCGAGCTGTGCAACCGCTATCGCGTCGACGCGGTGCTCGCAGGCTCGATCACCACCTACCGCGCCTACACGCCGCCGAGTCTCGGCATGCGCACGCAGCTCGTCTCGATTCATTCTGGCTCGGTCATTTGGGCCGTCGACGCGATCTACGACAGCAACGACCGCAGCATGCAGAGCGACTTGCGCCACTACTACAAACACGTGCAGACGCACAACGGCAACCTGCACGGCTGGGAGTTCGACACGATCTCGCCGACGCTCTTCTGCACCTACGTCGCGCATCGCTTCGTCGGCACCTGGTCCGAAGAAGCCAGCGACTGATCGTCTTCAGCGACGCCAGGCTCGCAGCGCAGACACGGCGCGCAAGGCGCCCACTGCGCACAGCGTCGCCGGGAGCCAGGTCGGGATCGTGAGCACGCCGCCCGCGGCCGAGACCGCGTCGGCCAGTTCTCGTTCTTGTTGCAGCACAGGCTCGAGGATCGCATCGGCGACGAGCGCAAGAACGCCACCGCAGACAAGCACGCTGGCCTGAATGGTCGCGACATGCGCGCGGCTGGCGCGATCGGCACGATTGGCGTCGCCGTCGGCTGCTGCCGACGCCCGCGCGCGGATCGATATGTCCAGCACGAGGCAGGCAAGCAACGCAAGGCCGAGCGAGGATGCCGCCGCTGGCAATGCGACGGTCCACAGCAGCCCGAGCTTGCCAAATTGCAGCAGCAACGCCGTCAATGGCAGCGTCCAGAAGGTGAAGCCGATCAAGACGCCGCACAGCGCGCCGGTCGGCAGACGATCGTGAAGCGTGTGTGGTGCCATGGCTCGAATGCGTCGCGCCTGTGCGTCACATGCGCCGAGCGGCGCCAAGTGTGCGAAAGTAGAGATACGCCACCAGCAACACTGTGGCGGCAAATGCTGCCCACGCGCCAAACGCCGAGTGCCCGCTCGGAATCACAGCCGGCGCGGCTACGAGAACTGCCGCGATGCCGACGCTCGTGATCGCTTCGCCGGTGATGAGTCCCGACGCCAGCAGCATGCCCGAGTTTTCGAGCTGCACGTGCTCATGCTCGGTCTTGGGGGCGAACTTGCGCTTCACGAGCCACGACAGGATGCCACCGACGAAGATCAGCACCGACAAACCAAAGGGCAGGTAGATGCCGACAGCGACGCCGAGGATCGGGGTGCGGAAGGAGGCCTTGCGGCGCTCGAGCCAGGTGTCGAACGCGATGATCACGACCGCGAGCGCGCACCCGAACAGGATGAAGTTCCAGTTGATGCCAGCGCCGAAGATCCCGGTCGACAGTTCTTTCATCAGCGAAGCCTGCGGCGCGGACAGTGGCTCGGTCCCTTCGCGCACCTTGCGGCCGATGCCCTCGGCATTGTCGAGCAGGCCGAGCACCAGCGGGATCACCGCGGCCGACGCGATCGTGCCGATCACGAGGCAGAGTTGCTGCGTCCACCCCGTGGCGCCGACGATGTGGCCGCACTTGAGGTCCTGCAGGTTGTCGCCAGCGATGCACGCGCCGGTGCAGATGAAGGCGGCGAGGTAGATCACCGCCGCCGGGCCGACCTTGGCCGCGACGCTGTCGCTGCCCATCAACTGCAG
Organism: Planctomycetia bacterium; assembly: GCA_005776365.1. Classification (GTDB taxonomy): domain Bacteria; phylum Planctomycetota; class UBA1135; order UBA1135; family UBA2386; genus SXPK01. The sequence goes on along the minus strand of SXPK01000007.1, from coordinate 21,462 downwards.
GAGGATCAGGGACGACACGACCACCGTCGCCATCGTCACACCGGACACCGGGTTGTTGGAGCTGCCGACGAGTCCCGCCATGTAGCCCGCGACCGATGCAAACAAGAATCCGAAGCCGAGCATCAGCACGGTGAGCACGACGCAGATCAGCGTCTTGCTCTCGTACTCACCGAGCGCCGTCCAGAAGGCGAAGAACATCGGCACCGTCATCAACGCTGCGGCGAAGGCCAAGAAGTGGATCGGCGTGTCGAGTTCGGTGCGCGGCGCGCCTTCCCCCTTGCCGCTTCTTTGCGCCCGGAACGCGGCGAGGCTCGCGCGCACTCCGTTCTTGATCGGGCCAAGCAGACGGAGAAGCGACCAGACGCCGCCGACCAGCATGCAACCGATGCCGATGCGACGGCACTCCTTCCACGACGCAGTGGCGAGGTCGCCCCACTGTTCGGGCGGGATCGCGTTCCACTGCGTGCCAGAGGCCACGCCGGCGGTCGCCATCAACCGTTCTTCATTGAGGAGCCAGTTGATCGGGACGCCGAGGATCGTGCCGATCACGGCTCCCGACATCATCAGCGTGCCGATGTTGGGGCCGACGATGAAGCCGATGCCAAGCAGACTCGGTTGCAAGGTCGCATCCGCCGTGAACAGCCACTTGCCGCCGAGCAGCGACTTGGTGGTGGCGACCTCGGCCGCGATCCACTTGAAGCCACCCTCGAACACGCGGAACAAGGCCCCGAGCGCGCTGGCTTCGAGCAGCAACCGGAACCCAAACCCACTCGTCGCGCCTTGGGTCTGCTTCTCCGTCGTCGTTGCGTCCTCGCCGCGCGCGACGCCGCCGGTCTTGAGCACTTGCGCGGTTGCAAGGCCCTCAGGGAACGTCAGCCCGGCATCCACGATCAACGTGCGACGCAGCGGCGTCGTGAAGACGACGCCCATGATCCCGCCGACGCAGACCATCAAGAAGATCGGCCAGTAGTCATAGCCCGACCATGCGCCCATCATCACGAGCGCGGGCACCGTGAAGATCACGCCCGACACCGTCGACGCGCCGGCCGAAGCGATGGTTTGTACCTGGTTGTTCTCGAGGATGTTGCTGCGGCGGAACGCGCGCAGCACGCCGAGAGCAATCGCCGATGCGGGGATCGATGCGGCGACTGTCATGCCGACGCGCAAGCCGAGGTAGGCGTTGGCCGCTGCCATCAACATTGCCAGCAGGGCGCCGAGCACGACGCCCTTGACGGTGATCTCGGGCAACCAGCGCTCCGGACCGACGACGGGACGATGCGACGTTGGGGTGCTCATGCAAGCGACAGAGGTTCGGCCCATGCGCGCGAGGTGTCCAGCACGGCGATTGTGGAATGCGCCTTTCAGTCAACCATGCTGCCAGGACTTGTCGCCGACTTGGCTCCACGGGTAGCTTCCCGCCCCGATGCAGCCCTTCTGCAACTCTCACTGAATCGAAGCGCGGCCCGGCGTGACCGGGCCTCTGCGCCTCGCCCAGCACGCACGCGGTTGATGAGAGCCGCGTGGCGCCGCGGCGGGCGCCATGCGAGGACACCATGACTCTGGACATCACGAACGCCGTCGAGACCCGAGCCATGACGGCGCGCGAGCATGCCGCTGCCGTCGACCAGCTCGGCGCCTTCCCCACCGCGACCATCGAGGCCGCACGCAAGCTGGGGATGCTCGGATTGCTGAGTCACAAAGAAGTCGGCGGCAAGGGCGGAACACTGCGCGATGCGGCAACCCTCATCGAACGCGTCGCCCGCGAGTGCGGCAGTTCGGCGATGGTGCTGACGATGCACTTCTCCGGCACGGCGGTGATCGAAGCGCACGGGGACGCGACGACGCGCCGCGAAGTAGCCGCAGGCAAACACCTCTCGACGCTCGCGTTCAGTGAGGCGGGATCGCGCTCGCACTTCTGGGCGCCAGTCAGCACGGCCAAGGCCGATGGTTCGAGCATCGTGCTCGACGCGGAGAAGAGTTGGGTCACCTCTGCGAGCCACGCGACTGCCTACGTGTGGTCGAGCAAGCCGCTCGTCGGCAGCGAAGCGAGCACGCTCTGGCTCGTGCCCAACAAGACGCCGGGGCTCAAGGTGTCGGGGCCATTCGACGGCCTCGGCCTGCGCGGCAATGACTCCGCGCCCGTGCACGCCGAGCGCGTGCGCATTCCCGCGCACCACCGCCTCGGCGATGACGGCGCCGGCCTTGGCATCATGATGAGAACCGTCCTGCCGACGTTTTCGACCTTGATCGCCGCCTGCGCACTCGGCCTCGCTGAAGCTCTCGTGCTCAAGACCGCCGAGCACGCCACAGGGCAGAGATATGCCCATCTCCCGACCGCCAATGCGCTCGCCGACTTGCCGACCGTTCGCGCCTACGTCGCTCGAATGCGTCTGCAAGTCGACATGGCCAAGGCGCTGTGGAGCGACACCATCACTGCGATCGAGAACGGCCGCGCTGACGCTGGCCTGCGCGTTCTCGAAGTGAAAGCCGCGGCGGCCGACACCGCGGCCCAGGTCGCGGACACCGCGATGCGCGTGTGCGGCGGCATGGCGTTCCGCAAGGACGTCGGCGTCGAGCGCAGTTTCCGCGACGCACGCGCCTCGCTCGTGATGGCGCCGACCAGCGACCAGCTCTACGACTTCCTCGGCAAAGCCGTCTGCGGCATGCCGCTGTTCGGCTGAGTTCGCAAGACCCGCAACGCGCCTCGCACCAGCAGACTCGCCATGACCGACACCCTGATCCTCGGAGCCGTCGCTTACGACGCCAAGGTCGTCACCATCTGGGATGGATTCCAGAAGTGGTTGGCGCAGCGCGGCCTCGCGTTCGACTACGTCCTCTACTCCAACTACGAGCGGCAGGTCGAGCAGCACTTCGCCGGCGCGTTTCATGTCGCCTGGAACTCGCCGCTCGCGTGGTTGCAGGCGCAACGCATCGCTGCGCGACAGGGCCGCGTCGCGCGAGCAGTGGCCATGCGCGACACCGACATGGACCTCACGTCGCTCGTCATCGTGCGCGAAGAATCGCCGCTGCGCACGATCGAGGACCTGCGCGGCAAGACGCTCGGCGTCGGCGCGATGGACTCGCCGCAGGCGACGATGATCCCATTGCAGCACTTCGCCGCGCATGGCCTCGTCGCCGAGCGCGACTTCGCGGTGCGGCGCTTCGACGTGCTCGTGGGCAAGCACGGCGACCACGTCGGCGGCGAGCGCGACGCGGCGAAGGCGCTGATGCGCGGCGAAGTCGATGCAACTTGCATGATCGACGGCAACCACCTCGTGTTCACCGGCGAAGGGACGCTGCCGCGCGGACGCACGCGCGTGCTGACGCAGACCGGACGCTATGACCACTGCAACTTCACCGTGCTTGACGGCGCGCCAGACCGACTGGTGACGCGCTTCGTCGAGTTACTGCTGTCGATGCGCTACGACGATCCGGTCGCGCGACCGCTGCTCGACCTCGAAGGCCTCAAGCAGTGGAGAGTTGGTCGCACCAGCGGCTACGCGCAACTCGACGCCGGCTGCGCGCGGTTTGGGTGGATCGACGACTTCGTCAACGCTGTCGCGGCGCGATGACTCGAGTGCAGATCGACCTGGCGGACCTCGCGCTCGACCGCGGCGCGACCGTGCTGTTGCGCGCTCGACTCGCGACCTGCGCCCCGGGATCGGAGGTCAGCGTGCACGGCGTTGCGCCCGCGCTCGCCGCCCATCTCGCCGCATGGTGTCGCAAGGAAGGCCACGGCTTTGCACCCGCCGCAGACGCCGGCGCGCCATCGAAGGTCGTCGGTCTGCTGCGCGTGGGACAGGCGCATGCTGCGCGCTGGCACGATGCCGAGCGCGCTGGCGGAGCCGCCGGCAATGGAGTCGTGAGCAAGCCCAAGCCGACCTGGGGCCTCGCGGCACGGGGCGCGATCGTCGAAGCGGGCGCGCCCTCGTTTTCATTTGCGCTCGACGATCAAGACGAAGTCTGGAGCGACAACGTCGGCCAGATCTATCGCGCCGCCGCGGCCTCGCAGTGGGACCCCGAGACCGCGATCCCCTGGAACGCGCCGCGAACGCATCCAGCCTTCGTCGAGGACGCGCTCGTTCAGGTCCTGACCTATCTCATCGAGAACGAGACCGCGGCGCTGCTCGTGCCGGCTCGGTTCTGCGCGCAGGTGCACCCGCACTTCCGCGAGGTGATGCAGGTGCTCGCGATCCAGGCGGCGGACGAGGCGCGTCACATCGAAGCGATCACCCGCCGCGCGCTGCTGGCGCGCGATTGCCTCGGCTCGTCCACGGTCGGCGGCCAGGCGTCACTGCAAACGCTGGTCGAGGAACCCGACTTCGTAATGGCGAGCTTCCTGCTGAGCGTGCTCGGCGAAGGCAGCTTCTTGAGCCTGCTGGCGTTCTTGCAGACGCACGCCCCCGATGACTGCACGCGCGAGATCATGCGACTCATCGCGATCGACGAAGCCCGCCACGTTGCATTCGGCGTCGCACACCTGCAGCGTCACGCGCAACGCGACGCCACGTTGACGTCGCGCCTTCGCGCCGCCATCGAGCGTCGCCATGCAGCGCTGCGTCACACCGCGGGATTGAATGCAGAGGTGTTCGACGCGCTCGTCTTGCTCGCAGCGGGATCGCTCGAGCCCACGGCAATCGAGCGCGGCCACGCAGCCGTCGAAGAACTGCAGCGCCAGATGGACTCAGGCCGCCAATCGCGACTCAAGAAGCTCGGGTTCCCCGAGCACGACGCGCAGCAACTGAGTTCGCTGCACACGCGCAACTTCATGTGAGTCGCGCACAGCCGCTACTGCGGCTCAGAACGTCTGAAACTCCGCCGCGAGCATGCGCGACGCGGTGTCACGAAGCACGACCTCGGAGTCGAGGTCGCCGCTGATCAGCTTCTCGACTGCTCGCGCCACAACCGTGACACGGTCATCGCCTTTGCCGCGCGCGGCTTCGACGCTTGCATCGAAGGCGGCCTTCGCTTCGCGGCCGCCCGAGCTGATCGCCGCAGAATCTCCAGTCGTGGCGCTCGTAGCGCTGCGGTCGCGCTTGCCGTCGGCGCGAAGAGGGCGATCCCCACCGCGCTCGACACCACCATTGTTGCTCACGTTCCGGATGTTCATCGCAGCCTCCAGGCAGCGGTCTTCTGGTCCTACTCTCGAACTATCGGAAGAACTTCGCGCCGCTTTAGAGCCGGTGCGAAAGAAAAAGCCCGACGCCATCGGGCGCGCCGCGCCACCGATGCAGCGTACGGATCGCCCCGCAGCATCGAGCATTCGGCAATCTCTCCGTGGCGAACCGCCCTTCGTCGGCAGCACCTGCCGAGCGGCCAAAGATGCCGAGCCGAATCGGCAGGAACTGCCGCAAGTTCTGCAACTGCAGCGACCGAAGAAGGAACCTGCCCCGTGACACGGGGGCTTCCGCGTCGACGTTGCTGTCGGCACGGAGTGTGCAAAGGATCTCCTGGAGGAAAAGGCAAAGTGGTCGTCACCCAGTTCGGCAGAGTCGAGTTCGATCCGCTTCGCGTGCCCATGGCCGCGAGCGACAAGAGCGAAGCAGGCGCTTCGTTCGCAGATCGACTCGATCGCCTCGCGCGGAACGACGCCGATGCCCAGGCGGCAGAAGTCGACGCGCTGCGCGAAGACGTAGCCGACAACGACGAGCCCGAAGCTCCCGTCGCGATGGACGATCGCGACGAAATCGCACAGGACCAAGGCGAAGCGGCGCAGCACGAAGAGCGCGACTCGGCCGACTGCTTCACACCAGAAGATCACGCGGCCCCATTCGCCGCGAACAACGAACCACCCGCGAGGGCGGCGGCGGCGCGGCACGAAGGTGCAGGCAAAGGATCCGACGTCGCACTGCAAGCGTCTCCCCAAAGGGATGCCGCCGCGTCCGGCCTGTCCGCCCCAACGGCGGTCGGCGCGACGGCAACTATCACCGCCGGATCCGTGACCGGCGCCACGATGGGCGACGCGATCGACGGCGTGACTGCGAGCCAGAAGAGCGGCAGCGGCACGCGCGCGGCACTCGAGCGTCTGCACGCCGAGATGCCGCAGTTGGCGCAGCGCACAGTCGCTGGCGAGAGCAAGTCGCTCGGCTACCGCACTCTCAACGCACATGCGGCGCAGCTCAACGAGCAGGCCCGCGACTCGGTGTTCAAGCAGATCCTGTTCAAGCTGGGCAAGGACGGCGGCGAAATGCGCATGCGCCTCGAGCCGCCGGAACTCGGCGAGCTCGACCTGCGCATGACGATCGAAAGCGGCAACACGCTGCGGTTGTCGATCGGCACGGAGCGCGCGGACCTGCGCGACCTGCTGCTCTCCGGGCTCGATCAGCTGAAGAAGGAACTCGAACAAAGCGGCCTGACCGTCGCGCACGCAGAAGTGCACACGCGCCAGGGCGACAAGGGCAACGGCGAAGCGTTCGCCGGCTCGGGACAAACCAATGCGCAGAGTGAGACGGAGGGCGATGCGCCTTTGCTGACTCCTGCGCGCGCGGGCTGGATCACGGCCCAAGGCCTCGATTTCTGGGTGTGAGGACAAACGACATGACGACGACCAGCGGAATCACCGGCGCCAGTTCGCAGAACTCGGTGCTCTCCAACCGAGGCGGCAGCTTCGGCGACAATCCCTTCCTGCTCTTGCTGACCGAGCAGCTCAAGAACCAGACGCCGCTGGAGCCCGTCGACAACGCGAGCTTCATGAACCAGATGGCGAGCTACTCGTCGATGCAGCAGCAGCAAGACCTCAACAAGAACATGCTGGCGCTGCTCGACTACCAGGGCTTGCTCGCGCGCATGCAGGGTCTCAGCCAGGGCAGCGCGCTGCTCGGCAAGGAAGTCGCCTACACCGACGCGCAAGGCGCGGACACGAAGGGCATCGTCGAGTCGGTCTACGTGGCCGAGGACGGCGAAGTGAAGCTCAAGCTCGCGGACGGTCCCGAAGTGTCGCTGCGCGACATCCACTCGATTTCCACGGCGCAGCCGCAGGCCTGATCCACACCACAGGACGGAGTCACCATGGTCAGCACTTCACTGTTCACGGGGTTGTCAGGCTTGCGCCTGCATCAGAACTACCTCGACGTCATCGGCAACAACCTCGCCAACGTCAGCACCGCCGGCTTCCGCGGCGCGCGGCCGACCTTCAGCGACCTGCTGAGCAGCACGCTGCGCACGGCGACTTCGCCCAACGGCAACTTGGGCGGCCTCAACCCGGTGCAGATCGGCAACGGCGCGGTGATGACGAACATCGACATCGACAACGCGCAGGGCACGTTTCAGGACACCGGTCGCCCGCTCGACGTCGCGCTCCAGGGCCGCGGCTTCTTCACGCTGACTGACGGCCTGCAGCGCTTCTACACCCGCGTCGGCACCTTCGGCGTCGACAACGACCGCGCGCTCGTCGATCTGCGCAGCGGCATGCGCGTGATGAATGCGAACGGCGGCACGATCAACGTGCCGGTGTCCGACACCCTGCCCGCTCGCGCAACCACCAGTGTCAGCTTCCAGGGCAACCTGCCGGCGCGCGTCTCTGGGCCATTCGAAGAGATCGTCACCTCTGGCGCCGCGTTGCTGCAGGGCTCGGCCGCGCAGAAGTTGGCGACCGGCACGGCGGGCACTGGCAACCAGTTCGACCTGTCCGCCTTCGTCGGCAAGAGCATCCTCGTCGCCGTGAACGGCGGCGCGCAGCAGTCGATCACCATCGACGCGGCTCGCTTTGGCGCCGGCCCCGTCAACGCCTCGGTCGTGGCTTCGGCGTTCAGCCTCGCCGGCCTCGACGTGACTGCCGACGACACCGCCGGCACCATCAACTTCGAGACGATCCAGCTCGGCGATTCCGCCACGCTGAAGTTCGACAACGGCGCCGGCTCGGCGGGCCTGCTCACTGCGCTCGGCCTCGATGCGCAACTCGAGTCCGGCACCGAGTCCACCGCCACGTCGACGACGGACCTCGCCTCACTGACCGCGCGTCGCACGCCGTATCAGCCTGGCGACCAGATCGTGATCTCCGGCACCAACCCGGATCAGACGTCCTTCTCCGACACCTTCGTCTACGGCGCCGGCAACGACGGAACGACGCTGCAGGACCTGCTCAACTTCATCAACAACACGGTCGACTCGTCGCAGTCGCAGGCAACGCTGCTCGCGGACGGCAAGATCCAGCTCGCGGCAAGCAGCAAGGGCGAAGCCGAGCTGTCGTTGTCGATCGGCGACGCGGCGGGCAACTCGGGTCAGAGCAACTGGTCCAACTTCGTCGTCACGCAAGCTGGAACAGGCCCGGACACCGCGACGACCTCGATCGAAGTCATCGACTCGCAGGGCCTCGCGCACACCGTCACGATGACCTACACGCGCAGCGCGACGGACTCGAAGGTCTGGGACATGGTCGCGTCGATGGAGCCTTCCGAGGGCACCGTCACGCAGCCGACGATCGGACAGATCCGCTTCAACGACGATGGTTCGTTCAACGTCGTCGGCGGCGGCACCAACACGCTGCAGTTCGCCTTCACCGGCATCACCGCCGCGCAGTCGATCAACGTCAATCTCGGTTCGTCGGGCCAGTTCGACGGCATCGCGATGCTCGGCAATGAGGCCACCGTCGCAGCGACGGACCAGGACGGCTACGAGTCGGGCACGCTGCTCAACGTCGCGTTCGACACCAACGGCGCGCTGTCCGGCTTCTACACCAACGGCCAAACACGCACGCTCGACACGTTGCGCGTGACGATGTTTGCCAACGAAGGCGGCCTGACGCGCGTCGGCGACACGATGTTCGTCGAGTCGCCCAACTCAGACGATCCGATCTTCACCACCGCCAACGTCGCCGGCGCCGGCACGGTGCGCCCCGGCTCGCTGGAGAACAGCAACGTCGACATCGCTCGCGAGTTCGTGAACCTCATCGAGGCGCAGCGCGGCTTTCAGGCCAGCTCGCGCGTCATCACGACCGCCGACGAGATCCTCTCCGAGCTCATCAACATCGTGAGGTAACGATGACCAACTACGCGCAACTCTCGCTCGTGCGCGGCATGAGCTTCTTGGCCGAGTCGCAGTCGGCGATCGCGAACAACATCGCGAACGTCGACACGGCGAACTACAAGCGGCGCGCACCCGTCGCTGCCGATTCACAGCGGCAGTTCGACCGCGTGCTGGGCGCCTACATGCCCACGGTCCAGTACACGGAGCGCACCGATTACACGCAGGGCACGATGCGCGAAACGGGCAATCCGATGGAGTTCGCGCTCGCACAAGGCACGTGGGCGCGAGTGCAAGACGACGCCGGCAAGACTTACCTGACGCGCGACGGCCGCATGCAGGTCGACAAGCAAGGCCGGCTCACCACCGACGACGGGATGCGTTACCTCGACCAGGGCGGCAACCCCATCGTCGTCGGCAGCGGCGAGTCCGCGCCGTCGCAGATCTCGATCTCCTCCAACGGCCAGGTATCGGATCCGAACACCGGCCAGGTATGGGGACCGATCGGCGTGTTTCGCCTCAACGACCCTCAGTCGCTGCGCCCCGCCGGCGCAGGCAAGTTCGAGGACCAATCCCGCCAGCAGCTCCAGCTCGTCGCCGACGGCGTGCAGCAGGGCTTTCAGGAGGGCAGCAACGTCGACTCGCTGCAGGAACTCGTCCAAATGATCATCGTGCAACGCAGCTTCTCGGCCACGCAGAAGGCGCTGTCCAGCGTCGGCCGCATGCAGGACCAACTCGTAGCGAACATCAGCAGGTAATCACCATGCTCAAGAGCCTCTACACCACCGCAACGGGCATGAAGGCCCAGCAAACCAACGTGGACATGATCGCGAACAACATCGCGAACGTGAACACGGCTGGCTTCAAGAAGTCGCAGGCCGCGTTCGAGGACCTGCTCTACGTCACGCCGCAGGCCCCCGGTCTCGCGCGCGGCACCGACAATGTCGCAGTCCCGACGGGCACGCAGCTCGGATCAGGAACTCGACTGTCGAGCACGACGAAGATCTACAGCGCCGGCATGCTCGAGCCGACGGACCGTCAGCTCGACATGGCGATCGACGGCGAGGGATTTTTCAGCGTGCGCCTTCCCGATGGCGGCACCGGCTACACCCGCGACGGATCGTTCCAGATCAATGCAGAGGGCAAGCTCGTCACGTCGCAAGGCCACATCCTGTTGCCCGACGTCACGGTGCCAAACGACACGCAGGGCATCTCGATCGACGCATCAGGCCGCGTGATGGTCACGACGTCGGGCAGTCCTGACACCGCCTCGCAGGTCGGCCAGCTCACGCTGTCGCGTTTCATCAACCCGTCGGGCTTGCTCGCGATCGGCGGCAACGTCGCGCGTCAGACCGAGGCATCGGGCGCGCCGCAGACGTCGACGCCTGGATTGACCGGCCTCGGCCAACTGCGCCAAGGCTTCTTGGAACGCAGCAACGTGCAGATCGTCAACGAACTCGTGAACCTGATCGTCGCGCAGCGCGCCTACGAGGTGAACAGCCGCGCGATCCAGGCAAGCGACCAGATGCTGTCGACGGCGACCAACATCGTCCGCTGACAAGTCGGGCGGACGCGGCCCCCGCCGCGCTCGCGCACAGCTAGAGACCAACAGGGAATCGAGGGAGACAAAGACCATGTTCGCATTCGCAACCGCCGCGCTGCTCATCGCGTTCGCGCAGGATCCCGCCCCAAGGGACGAAGCGCGCACAGCTCCGGCGTTCGAGATCGACTTGCGCGCCAATGCGCTCGTTCGCGGCCTCGACATCACGCTCGCCGACCTTGCCGAGGTGAAGCCCGAGGGCCAGGACGCTTCCACGATCGGCGCCCTCAAGCTCGGTGTCGCGCCCATGCCAGGCGTCGTGCGCCAGATCACGCGCAACGACTTCCTGCAGGCGCTGGTCGCCAACGGTTACTCGCCCGCAGCGTTCAAGATCCGGGGCGCGATCGAATCGACGGTGCAGTCGATGATCGTCTCGATCGGCCAAAACGAGTTCGTCAACGCTGCGACCATCGCGCTGCAAGCCGTGTTGCTGCAAGAAGGCGGCGATGTCGAATACGAACTGGCGGCGCCGCTGCGCGCACTGCAAGTGCAACCGGGCCGCATCAGTCAAGAACTCCGCGCGCGCGTGCGCGGCGGCGCAACCAGCCCCGCCTCGGTCGTCGTCGACGTCGAGGTCCTCGTCGATGGCGTCGCTGCCAGGTCCGTCGCGGTGCAATGGAAGCTCTCGCGCTTTCACCAGGTGCTGAAGACGACCCAAGCGATCGCCGCTGGATTGCCGATCGGCCCGGAGAACTGCTTGCTGTCGCGCGAACGGGTCACGCAGACGCAGGGTCTCTACATCACGACGCTCGAACAGGTGCTCGGCACGATCGCCAAGCGCAATCTCCAACCGGCGCAGCTGCTGATGCTGACCGACGTCGGGCAGCCGGCGCTGATCCACCGCGGCGACATCGTCACCGTCGTGCTGACGAAGGGCCGAGTGAAGATCGAGACGCGCGGCATCGCCAACAACGACGCCGGCCGCGGCGAGTCCGTCACCGTCACCAGTGCGTCGACGCGCGCACAACTGACCGGAGTCGCCGAAGCGAGCGGCACGGTCGTCGTCCGCAACTGAACAGGAAAAGCCCCATGCACCTTTCCAGCATCCAGCTTCACCTCGCGGTAGTCGCGCTGTGCCTTGCAGCGCCGCTCGCGGCACAGAACCCATACGTCCGCGCCGGCGCCAAGATCGGCGCGGTCGCCGACCAGCGCGCCCGCGCAATCGGCGACGTGCTGACGATCCAGATCCAAGAGCAGCACAGCGTCCGCAACGAGGACAAGACGGAGCGAAGGCAGGACAGCTCGCTGTCAGCGCGCCTCGAGGCCTACACGCTGAGCAGCGGCGCGTTCACCGACGGCACGCTGCCCAGCGTCAGCGTCACGAAGGAGCAGGACTTCAACGGCCAATCGAAGCAGAACTCGGGCTCCGACGTGCGCGCCTCGATCGCCGTGATGGTCGTCGACGTGCAGCCAAACGGAAACCTCGTCGTGGCCGGGCAACGCAACGTCACCGTCAACGACGAGCAGAAGACACTGCGGATCAGCGGCATTGTTCGCGCGCTCGACGTCACCGTCGGCAACACCGTCGGCAGCCAACAAGTCGCCGACGCCCGCATCGCGATCACCGGCGAAGGCGCGAGCACGCGGCAGGTGACCAAGGGCCCGATCGGGCAGTTGTTCGACACGCTGATCTGGGCGGCCTGGCCGTTCTGAGGACCACGCGACCATGCGCATTCTCATCATCCTGACCGCCGCCTTCCTGGCGCTCGCGTCCGCGAGCGCGCAGGTCCCGGTCGTGCCATTTCCGATCGGCGTGCCAGTCGCCACGGAGCCGACGCCACAACCGCAGCCCGCGCCGATGCCGCTGGTCACTTCGTCGCCGTCGCCGACGTCGAGCACAACCGACCCCGTCATTGCCGACGGTCCAGTCATGCCGCGCATCCGCGACATCACCCGTCTGCACAACAGCATGCCGCACCTGCTGGTGGGCATCGGCATCGTCACTGGCCTGCAGGGCACCGGCTCAAGCGACCGCGGCACGCGGCAGGCGCTGCTGAACTTGATCCGCGACCAGAACCTCAACTTCACGATCGCTGACGTCACCGGCGGCAACGTCGCGCTCGTCTCGCTGACTTGTTCGCTGCCGGCCTTCGCCAAGGCGGGCCAGCCGATCGACGTGAAGTGCCAGGTGGTCGGCGATGCCACTTCGTTGCGAAACGGTCAGCTCGTGCGCGCCGAGTTGCGCGGCGTCGATGGCCTCACACATGTCGTCGCTCAGGGTGCGTTGACGGTTGGCGGCTTCACGGCACAGGGAAGCGCCGCGAGCGTGCAGAAGAACTTCAGCACGACCGGCTGGATCAACAACGGCGGCATCGTCATCCGCGACGTCAAGTCGTCCTACTTCTCCGAAGCTGGTGACCTCGAGCTGCAAGTCGCCAATCCGAGCACGAGCAACGCCATGTCGATCGCGCGCGGCATCAGCGCCACGCTCGTTGACATGGACGTCCAGGTCAGCGCGGTCGATCCGACCCTGGTTCGCATCCGAATGCCGCAGAAGGCCCGCACCAACGACACCGCAATGGCAATCATCGAGCGCATCGGTGACGTGCGCGTCGTGGTCGAGAACCTCGCCAAGATCGTCGTCGACCAGTCGACGGGGACCGTGCTCGCCGGCGAAGGCGTGCTGATCAGTCCATGCGTCGTCGGCCTCACCGACCTGACGATCTCGATCGTCGATGAGCAACAAGTGTCGCAACCCGGTCCGCTGTCGACCGGCACGACGGACCGTGTGTCCCGCACGCGCATCCAGGTCGACACGCAGAGCACCGATCTCAAGCCCGTCGCCGGCGGAGCGACCGTGGCCGAGCTGCTGCAAAACCTGCGCGCACTCGGCCTGACGCCGCAGCAGTTGGTGTCCGTGTTTCAGGCGCTCGACGACGGCGGCTATCTGCACGCGCAGCTGGAGGTGCGGTGATGGACGCGCTCGGCAAGCTCGCCACGGCCTCGCTGAAGCCGCAAGGCGAAGAAGCGACCTCGCGCAAGAAGGCGCTCGATACGGCGCAGCAGTTTGAGCAAGTGCTCGTGCGCCAGCTCGTCGGTTCGCTGCGCGCAACCTCGAAGCTCGGCGGCGAGGAAGGCGGCATGTTCGGGTCAGAGCCAGGATCCGACACCTACGCCGATTGGTTTGACGAACACGTCGCCAAGGACATCTCCGAGCACGGCCGCATCGGCGTAGCCGAAGCGCTGGTCGAGGAGTTTGAGCGCATGAAGCGCGCCAAGAAGCCAGGGGACAAGTCGCTCGACGAGGTCGACGCGACGCAACTGCACAAGCAACCGCTGCCGCCGCGCATGCAAGGAGCACTCGATGGGCTTCGCTGAAATCGCCGCACGCCTCACGGCGTCGCTCGACAAGTCCTCGGCGCTGCTGGCCGAGATGGCAGCAGGGCTGCGTTCTCGCCGTTCGCATTGGATCTCGTCGCGGCCAAGCACGTTGGCGGAGCCTTCCGTGTCGCTGGGCGAGTTGGGCCAGCGCCTCGAAGTCGAACAGCAGGCGCAGCAAGCGCTTTCCTCCGAGGCGGCTTCGTTGTTCCCGGCGTTGACCAGCGCTGCGGGTTCGCGGCGCGTTCGCGTGAAAGAACTCTGCGCGCAGCTCCCCGCCCCCGCTGCGTCGCGATTGCGCAGGGCATCCGACAAGGCCACTGCGGCAGGCAAGGCCGTTCGCCGCGAACTCGCTCTCGGCGAACGCCTCCTGCGGTTTTCGCAGACAGCGCACGAGAACCTCATCGAAAACGTGAGCCTCGCCGCCGCGCAGCAGCGCGACGACGTCGGCTCTTACGACCGCAACGCACGACGCCTCCAGGCGGCGCTGCCGCGCACCGGATCCGCGCCTGGAAGCCTCGTGGACGGAAGGATCTGAGGAGAACGCAACCATGAGCTTTGGATTTGGACTCGGAGCTGGCTTGCGCGCGCTGACCGCTGCGCGACTCGGCATGCAGACCGCGGGCAACAACGTCGCGAACGCGAACACGCCTGGCTACTCGCGCCAGCGAGTCGAACTCTCGGCCGCGATGCCAATGACCGTCGGTCGCGGCATGCAGATCGGCATGGGCGTCGACGTCTCGACGATCACCCGGATGATCGACGACGGCCTCGAACGCCGCTTGCGCATGCAGACCGGCCTGGTCGCAGGCGCGCAGGTCGACTACGAGCGCATGTCGGAGCTGGAGAGCCTGATGAGCGAGCCGGACGGCGGCCTCAGCTCCGGACTCACGGACTTCTTCGGCGCGCTCGGCCGGTTGCAGACCGACCCGGGCGAGCGCTCGTTGCGCGGCGGCGTCGTGCAATCGGGCAGCATGCTCGCGCAAAACTTCAATCTGCTGTCGCGCCGGATCGGCGAGCTGGGCGGCAGCACCTTCAACGAAGTGCGCGGCCTCGTCTCCAAGTCCAACCAACTCGCATCGAGCGTCGCCGAACTCAATGCGCAGATCATCGCCGCCGAAGCCAACGGCACGCCGGCGAACGACCTGCGCGACGCGCGAGCGCAGCAGATCAGCCAGTTGAGCGAACTGATCGACGTGAATGCAATCGAGCGCGGCACTGGCTCGCTCGACATCCTCGTCGGCGGTCGCCTGCTCGTCTCCGGCGCGCGCGCTTCGTCGCTCGCAGTCGGCAAGACAGCGGGCGGCACGACGCAGGTGCTCGTCAACGGCACGACGACACGCGTTGAACCGCGCGAAGGCCGCATCGCGGCGCTGCTGCGCACCGAGCAGCAGGGCCTGCCGGGCTACCAGTCGCGCGTCGACCAACTCGCGCGCAGCTTGATCCTCGAGACCAACCGACGCCACTCCACCGGCATTCCGGCCTCGGGCCCGTTCCAGTCACTCACCTCCACCAACGTGCCGGTCGACGGCGACGGCGACGGGTTCCGTGGCGACGAGTTGTTGTCGCAGAGTCAGCTGCCCTTCGACGTCCAGAATGGATCGCTCTACGTCACGGTCAACGATCGCACGACGGGCGCGATGCAGCGGACGCGGATCGACATCGACCCGTCTCAGCACAATCTCACCGACGTTGCGTGGCGTCTGGACCAGGTTGACAACCTGAGCGCCAGCGTCGATCCGACCGGCAAGCTGCGCATCGTGGCCGATGCCGGTTTCGGCTTCGACTTCTCGCCTCGCCTCGATCCGAACCCCAACGTCGCGGGCACCTTTGGCGGCGCGAATCCAAGCGTCGGCAGCACGTCATCGGGTCCGTACGACCTGTCGACGCAGACCTTTCCGCTGTCGTTCACGGTGCAAACCGGCACAACGGCAGCGTCGCAGTCGACGAACGTGACGCTCGATCTGGCGGACTTCGCCAACCCTGCCACCGCCACCACTGACGAGCTGGTCGCCGCGATCAACGCGGATCTGGGCGGCAATGCGACTGCGTCCAACATCGGCGGCCGTCTGATCATCAGGAGCGCACAGAGTGGCGCCGACGCGCAACTCGGGTTCGCCAACGTCGGCGCTGGCACGGCGGTCAGCGCGCTCGGGCTGCCGGCTGCGACCGTCTACGGCCAAGCCAATGCCGTCGACGTGCGCGTGAGCGGGACCTACACCGGCGCCCAGAACAGCCAGTTCTCGTTCTATCCGTCCGGCGACGGCCAGATCGGCGTGACGCCCAATCTCATGGTCTCGGTCTACGACACCAGCGGCGCGCTCGTCGCGACGCTCGACGTCGGCCAGGGTTACCAGCCCGGCACGGACCTGGAGATCGCCGACGGCGTCAAGGTCTCCTTCGGGCCAGGACAAGTCGCAGCGAGCGCGGGGCAGTCGTTCTCACTCGATGTGCTCGCGGACAGCGACACCAGCGACATCCTCGTCGCGTTGGGCATCAACTCGTTCTTCCAAGGCAGCAACGCAACGGACATCGCCGTCAACGATGGCCTGCGCGCCAACGTCGACCTGCTCGCCGGCGGCATCGGCGGCGCTTCGGGCGACTCGGGCAACCTGACCCGCTTGCTCGATCTGCGCGAGGCCGAACTCGATGACCTCGAAGCGAACTCGATCGAGGACTTCTGGGCCGACGTCGTCGGCGACGCGGGCTTCGAAACCGCTGGCGCCGAAGACACGCTCGGTGCGCAGGACCTGTTGCTGCAACGCCTGGAAGCGGAGCGCGAGTCGGTCAGCGGCGTCAACATCGACGAAGAGATGCTCGACATGGTTCGGTTCCAGCAGTCCTTCGACGCGGCAGCACGGTTCCTCGCGACGGTGCAGGAACTGACAGAGACGCTCATCAACCTGGGCAGGTGACGAAGATGCGCATCACACAAGGCCATTTGTTCCAGCGCGCGCTCGGCGACATCCAGCGCAGCCTCACCAAGTACGCCGGCATGCAGCAGCAGGTTGCGAGCGGCAAGCGCGTCGCGACTCCGTCGGACGACCCGATCGCGGCGCTGCGGATCCTGCCGATGCAGAGCGACCTCAAGAACCTCGGCCAGATGTCGGAGAACATCGCGCTCGCGCGCGAGTCGCTCGACACCGGCGCCGCCTCCCTCGAGGACGCTTCGGCGGTAATGCAGCGAGTGCGAGAACTCACGATGCAGGCCAGCAACGGCACCTTTGCGCAAGGCGACCGCGCGAGCATCGGCGCAGAAATGAACCAGCTGCTGCAGCAACTCGTCGGCATCGGCAACTCTCGCCGCGGCGAGCGCTACTTGTTTGGCGGCACGGAGAGCGGCACGCCGCCATTCTCGATCGAGCAGACTGGGTCCAGCACGCGCGTGGTCTACAACGGCAACCACGAGCGACTCGACATCGAGGTGGCGCCAGGCGTCTCGACGGGACTCAACCTATCGGGCGACGCGGTCTTTCAATCGCGCGAGCGCAGCGGCGCGACAATCACGGGCTCGACAGGCGCGCGACTCACTGGCTACGGCGACACGGCCGTTGGCTTTCAAGACCTGTCGGTCACGTTTGCCGGTCTGCACAGCAATGCGCCCGCAACGATCACGGCCGGCAATGGCGACAGCAATCTCGTAGGAGACGTGAGCTACGCCTACACCGCGGTCCCGCCCTCGCTCAGCATCGGCGGCGGACCGGCTGTGGCGATCCCGGCCAGCAATCAAGACTTCGTCACGGCCGACGGCCGCACGCTCAGTCTTTCGGTCAGCGGCGCGCCGACGCCCGCGAGCGGCACGTTTACCGCCAAGGCGGCGCTCACCGTCGACGGCGGGCAGAGCTCGATCGAGGTGCACGACTTCTCGGCGTCTGCCGTGGGCGTCCGCAACGCGAGCGACGGCACGACGGTCCACATCGATCCGCGCAATCTCGCGCGCATCGGCACCGACGAGATCACGCACGGCGGCACCTTCGACGCGTTCACGCTGCTGGTTTCGCTGCGCGACATCCTGCAGAACACCAACGGCGTCAGCGACGAGGCGGTGCGCCAGCGCGCGTCGGCGATGCTGTCAGAAATCGATTCTGCGCATGACTCAGTGCTCGACGGACTCTCCGAACTGGGCTTCCGCTCGTCGAGCATGCAGGCGCTCGATCACCGCGTCAGCGGCTTGCGCGCATCGCGCGAGAAGTCGTTGTCGGACATCCAGGACACCGACATGGCCCAGGCCATCCTCGCGCTGCAGCGCCAGGACATCGCCTACCAAGCCGCGTTGCAGATGGGTTCGCGCGTGATCCAAACGAGCTTGCAGAACTTCTTGTGAGAAGGACTTCATGACCCTTCCGACCAACCCTCTGGACACGACGCCGCAAGTTGGCAACGTCGCGCAACCCGCAGCGAGGCCATCCGCGCGCGAGTCGTCCCCTGCATTCTTGCGTTTGCTCGAGTCGCTCGAGCAACTCGCGCAACAACCCGCAGAGCCCGAGCCCGTCGATGACGCCGACTCGTTGAAGCGCGCGATGAAAGTCGCGGACTCCGGCTTCCAGCAGGCGATGGACTTGCGTCGGGCGCTCGAGGACGCATTCAAGACGAGGCTGCCGTGAGCTTGATCGCCGCGCCAGAACTGAGGTTCTGCGACCGCGCGGCGATCCAGCCGTATCTGCAGCAGATCGACGAATGGCTCTTGCCCGGCGCGTTCTACGGCGCGCAGCACACCTGGCCGCAGCTCTATCGCAGCGACGGCGACGGTCGCTTCTGCGCGTTGTTCGACGGCGAACGCATGCTGAGCCATTGCGCGTTCCGCATCGCTACGGCGCACACCGAATGCGGCGCGCGTCGCGTGGGGATGCTGGGCTCAGTAGCGACCGATCCCGAGTTCCGCGGCCACGGCTTCGCGCAGCGGGTCGTGCGCGCGAGCCTGGATGCATGCAGACAGAGCGGCGCGACGTCTGCGCTCTTGTGGGCAGAGTCTCCCAACCTCTACACGCACTGCGGATTTGGTCCCGGCGCCGACGAAACATGCTGCGTCATCGAGTCGAGTGGCGGTGCGCTCACAGCCGACGTCGTCCGCCTTGCGACGATCCGCGACCACGCGCAACTGTGCGCACTGCATGAGCAGAAACCGCTCCGCCTCGATCGTTCGCCGCGCGCCATGTCTGCATTGCTGACGACGCCCGGCCTCTTCACCTACGTTCTCGAACGCGACAGTGACGTCATTGCCTATGCCTGCACCGGCAAGGGGGCCGACCTGCACGGCTGGTGGCACGAGTTTGGCGGCCCGGACCTCGACGTCGCCGCATTGCTGCCGCGCGCGCTCGAGCTCGCCGGCCACAGCCAGGCCATTGTCATTGTGCCGCCATATCGCACCACGCTCGTTCCCGCACTCGGCAGCGCCTGCATCGAGGTCGCGACGGTCGCCGGCCCGATGGTCGCCGCGCTGACCGACGAGGTCGCGGCGGCGGTCTTCGTCGACGGACTCGACTCGGTGTAGCGGCGGCGTTTCGCGTCGCAGTCCTCGTTCGCGTTCGTCCAGAACACGCCGCGCCGCACGACCAGGCAGTAGAAGCTCCCTCCGCGCACTCCCGCGCTGCGCCGGAAGGCCGAGGACCCAGCGCGCCCCCCACCGCAAGCGCGCCGCTTCGCCCAAGGCCAAAAAGCACGCCTGTCGAACCCCACCCAGCCGCTAGACTCCTCGCCCCAAAACTCGGCCGACCCGGCCGGCAAGCCCCCTTCCCCACGCAACGAGCATGGACATCGTAGTCTGCGTCAAGCGCGTCCCGGCCACGGACACGGCGATCAAGGTCGCCGCCGACGGCAAGTCCTTCGACACCACTGGCGTGAAGTTCGAACTGAACGCCTACGACGAATATGCCCTCGAGCAGGCACTGCGCATCAAGGAGCAGCAGAACGCTGGTTCGGTGACCGTCGTCACGCTCGGTCCCAAGGCAGCGGAGAAGGAACTGCGCGATGCGCTCGCGCGCGGCGCCGACCAGGCGGTCCTGCTCTCGACGGACCAGTGGGTCGTCGACAGTTGGGCTTGTGCCCAGGCACTCGCGGCGTGGATCAAGACGGTCAAGTGCGACCTCGTGCTGTGCGGCAAGCAAGCCGTCGACGCGGACAACAACCAACTGCCTTCGCGCCTTGCGGCGATGCTGGGCTTTGGCTGCGTGACCGAGGTCGCCAAGCTCGCGCTGGAGAACGGCACATTCACCGCGGAGCGCGACATCGAAGGCGCGCGCGAAGTGCTGACCTGCAAGACGCCCGCGGTGTTGAGCTGCAACAAAGGACTCAACGAACCTCGCTACGCCAACCTCAAGGGCATCATGGCGGCGAAGAAGAAGCCTTTCACTGAGACGCCCGCGCAGCTGCCCGCAGCGGCAATGACGGTGACGTCGCTCGAACTGCCAAAGCCGCGCGCCGCAGGCAAGATCCTCGGCACCGGCATCGACGCAGTCTCAGCGCTCGTCGCCGCGCTGCGCAACGAAGCCAAGGTCCTCTGATCCCGAGCGGAGCAAACATCATGAGCAACATCGTCGTCGTCGCCGAAGTTCGCGCGGGCAAGCTCAAGCGCCCGTCGCTCGAAGCAGTCGCCGCTGGCCTGCAACTCGCAGCCAGCACGGGCGGCAAGGTCATCGCAATCGCGCTCGGGAACGGGCTCGACGCCGTCGGCCAAGAACTCGCGAACAGCGGCGCGCATCAGGTCGTGCTCGTCGACTCGCCGAGCCTCGCCAACTTCTCGGGTGATGGCTACGCGCGCATCGTCACGGACCGTTGCAAACAGCACGACGCGGCCGCCGTGCTGATGGCGCACACCGCGATGGGCAAGGACCTGCTGCCGCGCGTCGCCGCGCACCTCGACGCAGGCCTCGTCACCGACGTGGTGGCAGTCGCTTGCAACGGCGGCACGTTCACGGCGCAGAAGCCGGTGTTCGCCGGCAAGGCACTGCTCAACGTACAGGCCAACAAGAAGCCGTTCCTCGCCACGCTGCGCCCCAACAACTTCCAGCCCGTCTCGGGCTCGGGCGGCGCGGTCGAGAAGGTCGCGACCGACGCGGGCAGCCTGCTCGCCGTCGTCAAAGAACTGATCGCCGTGGCATCCGACAAGGTGCCGCTGCAAGAGGCGAAGGTCGTCGTCGCCGGCGGCCGCGGCCTCAAGGAACCGCAGCACTTCAAGATGATCGAGGACCTCGCTGCGGCCTTCGGGCCCGGCGTCGCCGCGGTCGGCGCGACCCGCGCGGTCGTCGATGCGGGCTGGCGTTCGCACAGCGAGCAAGTCGGTCAGACCGGCAAGGTCGTCAGCCCGACGCTCTACTTCGCGATCGGCATCAGCGGCGCATGCCAGCATCTCGCTGGCATGCGCACCGCGCGCACGATCGTCGCAATCAACCAGGACGCTGACGCGCCGATCTTCAAGGTCGCGGACTACGGCATCGTCGGCGACGCATTCGAGATCGTGCCGGCATTGACCAAGGCAATCGCCGAAGTCACCGCTTCCAAGTGAACGGCGGCGCCGCCGAAAAAGGGCAATCGCAATGACACTCAAGGCAGGCATCGTCGGGTTGCCCAACGTCGGCAAGTCCACG
>SXPK01000104.1 GCA_005776365.1 Planctomycetia bacterium | reverse complement strand
TGCGATCTCGCCGACAAGTACAACGCGATGCTGATGGTCGACGACAGCCACGCGACTGGGTTTTTCGGCCCGACTGGCCGCGGCACGCCGGAGTTCCACAAGTGCATGCACCGGATCGACGTGATGACGTCGACCTTCGGCAAAGCGCTCGGCGGTGCGTCTGGAGGCTTCACGACCGGAAAGAAGGAGATCATCGACCTGCTGCGCAACCGCAGCCGACCCTACCTGTTCTCCAACACTCTGGCCCCGGCGATCACGAGCGCGACGATCGCGTGCATCGACATGCTGTCGAAGACGACGGCGCTGCGTGACAAGCTCGAACGCAACACGAAGTTCTTCCGTGCGGAGATGACGAAGGCGGGATTCGACATCGTTCCCGGCGAACACCCGATCTGCCCGATCATGCTCGGTGACGCGAAGCTCGCGGTAGACATGGCGCGCCAGCTGCTCGACGAAGGGGTCTACGTCATCGGTTTCAGCTTCCCGGTCGTCCCCAAGGGCAAAGCCCGCATCCGCGTTCAGATCAGCGCCGCGCACGAACAGGACCAACTCACGGCCGCGGTGGCCGCCTTCGCCAAGGTCGGCAAGCGCCTTCTGGTGATCCGCTGAGGCCATCGCCATGAAAGGACCCGAACTGGACAAGCTGCGCCGCTCCGGATTCATCTCCGCCACAGCACGCGAGCATGGCAGGAAGCTGATCAAGCCTGGCGCGCGCCTCGAATCCATCGCACGCGAAGTCGAGCAAGTGATCTTCGACATGGGCGGCAAGCCGGCGTTTCCGGCGCAGTTGTCGCAGAACCACATCGCTGCGCACTACTGCTCACCCCCAGACGACCCCACCACGGTCGGCCCAGAAGACATCGTCAAGCTCGATCTCGGCACGCAGGTCGATGGCTACGTCACCGACAACGCGGTCACCGTGGACCTTCGCGACGGCGAAAACTCCCTGCTCGTCGCGGCCAGCCGCATGGCACTCGACAATGCGATCTCGGTCATGGGCCCCGGCGCCTCGATCACCGAGATCGGCCGCCAGATCGAGTCAACGGTCAAGGCGCTCGGTTTCAACCCGATCTACAACCTGACTGGCCACGGGGTCGCTCGCTACGTGATCCACTGCGCGCCGTCGATTCCCAACTATCCGGATGCCAAGGCCGGCCGACTGCGGGCGAACATGACGATCGCGTGCGAGCCGTTCGTCTGCGACGGCAAGGGCTACATCGACTGCGACGGCGAATCGGAGGTGTTCATGCTCCGACGCGACATCAAGCCAAAGGACAGCGTGCCCGCAGAAGTCATCGCCGCCGTCGGCGTCACCGAAGGACTGCCCTTCGCGCGCAGGCAGTTGCTGCCCGCGCTTGGTTCAACCAAGCGCGTTGAAGAAGCGATCAAGCTGCTGAAGAAGAAGGCGCTGATCGACGAGTATCCGCCGCTCTGCGAGAAGAAGGGCGTTCGCGTCGCACAGACCGAGCACACGATCTTCATCAGCGAGACCGGAGCCGAGGTGCTGACGCGCCTGCCGTCTGACTGATCACGCGATGCGCATCGGACTCGACGCCCGCGAAGGATTCCGGCCTGAGCCACGCGGCATCGGCCTCTATGTCCGCCATCTGGTGCGCGAGTTCGCGAAGCTGGCTCAGCAAGACGAGTTCTTGCTCTACCACCAACTGGAGAAGCCCGCTGACTTCGTCATCCCGCCGAACATGCGCGCGATGCATGCCGACATGCCCGGAGGTCGCTTCCATCTTTGGGAACGACTGCAGATGCCGTGGCGGATGCGCAGGGACGGCGTCGATGTCTATCACGGGACTTACAACACGCTGCCGCCTCGCTGCCGGCCGTTCCGCTGCCCGCCGATGGTCGTCACGCTGCACGATGTGCTCGTGACCTACTGGCCCGATGACGGGGCGGATCCATTCGTCCGATACGCGCGCGCCGTCACGCAGCGCACTCTGCGTGACGCTGCGTTCGTGCTCACCGTCAGCGAATGGTCGCGCCGCGACATCTGCGAACGCTTCTCGTGCGACGCAGCCAAGGTGCGTGTCGTCCACAATGGGCTCCACCCTGACTTCCTCGCGGGCGCCCCGATCGGCGCCGGTGATGCCGCACGCGCGAAGTGGACCGGCGGTCGCCGCTACATCTTCTCTCCGGGCGCGCCGCTCGAACGCAAGAACACCGGGCGTCTCATCGATGCCTTTGCTTTGCTCAAGCGCAAGCGAAAGGACCTGCCGCACGCGCTCGTCATCAGCGGCCTCGGCAAGTCCGCCGATCTCTTCCGCGACCGCGCCCAGCGCGCAGGCTGCCTCGACGACGTGCGCTTCGTGCCCTATGTGCTGCGGCAGGAACTGATCGCTCTCTACGCGGGCGCGGACCTTGCTGCCTATCCGAGCCAGATCGAGGGCTGGGGAATCCCGGTCACCGAGGCGCTCGTGCTCGGCACACCGGTGGCGACCAGCAACACATCCGCGATGCCGGAGGCTGGCGGCGAGTTCGCGACCTACTTCGACCCGATGAGCATCGAGGCCGTGGCCGACGGCCTCTCGCGCGCCTTCGATGCGTTGCCATCCTGGCCTTCGCGGCAGCAGGCTGCGATCGAACGAACGCGCGCCTTCACCTGGGAGAAGGCCGCGGTCGCGACCCTGCAGGCCTACCGCGACGCGGCGCACTGAGCGTCCGGCATGGCGGAGTCGGGGCACTGCCCCGACAGCGGATGGCGACCTGAGTTGGAACCCTCACCTTGCGCATGTCGGCCGCGCAGCCGGTTCCCGAGTGCGAGGTCGTCGGCTAGCGGCCCTTGGGCATCGCCTGCGCTCGCTTCTTCTTGCGGGCGTCGACGAGGATGCGCTCCGCGAGGCGATCCGCGGCGTCGCTGGTCGGAATCCGTTCTTCCCGACTGATCGTCCACAGTTCCTTCAACGCCTGCGGAATGCGCTCGATCTTGGTGAGCGAGACCTTCTCGTCGTAACCGCCCGGGTTGAACTCGACCGACACATTGATGATCCCGCCCGCGTTGATGACGTAGTCAGGCGCGTAGAGGATGTCGCGGTCCTGCAGCATCTTGCCGTGGCGCGGCTCGAGCAGCAGGTTGTTCGCGGCGCCAGCGATGATCGGAGTCTTGAACTTCGGGATCGATTCGTCGTGGAGCACCGCGCCAAGAGCGCAGGGCGCAAACACGTCGCAGGTCATCGTCATGATCTGTGTCTCGTCGACCGGCTTGACGCCGATTTCGGCGGCGAGCTGCGACAGACGCTCGGTATTGCGGTCCGCGGCGTAGACGGTCGCGCCGCTTTGGATCAGCCTGCGCGCGAGCGCTGAGCCAACCGCGCCGATGCCTTGGATGGCAACTGTCCTGCCCTTCGGATCATCGTTGCCGAACTTCCAGCCGAGCGCTGCCCGGATGCCGACATAGACGCCGTAGGCCGTGTAGGGCGACGGGTTGCCGCTGCCGCCATCCTTCCTGGCGAGCCCGGTCACGTGCTTCGTTGCACGACGGATGATCTCGAGGTCTTCGATCGACGTATTGACGTCCTCGGCGGTGATGTAGCGACCGCCTAGCGAATCGATGAAGCGACCCATCGCGAGGTAAAGCGCCTCGGACTTCAGCTTCTTCGGGTCGCCGACGATCACGGCCTTGCCGCCGCCAAGCCCGGTGTGCGCCACGGCGGACTTGAAGCTCATGCCGCGCGACAGGCGCTTCACGTCAAACAAGGCAGCCTCGTCGCTCTCGTAAGGCCACATGCGCAGGCCGCCGAGGGCCGGCCCAAGCGTCGTGTCGTGCACGGCGATGAAGGCGCGCAGGCCAGACTTGGAGTCGGTGCCACAAACGACGCGCTCGTAGCCGTCGACTTTGATGTCAGTGATCTGGAGGGTGTCGCTCACGACGCTTTCGGGGGGTTCGGGTCCTGATCGAGGGCGAAGGATGATAGGAACCGCCCCCCTGTTGCGCCATCGCCCCGGACCCTGTTCCGTGCGGGCGGGGACGACTGCCCCCTGCCAAGGAGTCAGCGCGAAGAGGCCCGGAGATGGCTCTTCGCCCACATCCGCAGCCCCTTCCAAGAGAAGGCCAACTGTTGCGCCTCCCGAATCCACTTGCGGGCCTCCGCCTCGTGGCCGGGGGCCTGCATCAGGTCCCATGCGTGGTCGAGGCGAACACCGGCGCGCCGCCGACGGATCCGCTGCGCGAAGTCACCATCGCCGCCGCGCTCGCCCTGCCACTTGTCGAGAATGCGGTCGCCACCGCGAAGGAAGCGGGCGTTCACCGACAGCCCGAGACCATGGCGGCGGTAGTAGGCCATCGGCGCGGCCAGGTAGCGCAGCGGGGCGCGCGCGGCGAGCCGCAACCAGAGGTCGTAGTCCTCCGTCGCGACCAGCACCGGATCCTCGTCGAAGCCTCCAACCGCGAGCACTTCGTCACGACGTGCCAGCACCGTGCTGCAGATCACGGGGTTGCCGTCGAAGAGCGTGTCGAAGTCAAGTTGCTCGGGCACGCCGCGGTCCTTGTTCTTGGCTGGCCCCACCACGTCGCCGTCGACGACGAATGCATCACAACAGACGGCGGGCGCGGTCGTGTCCAGGAGCGCGCGAACTTGGGCTTCGAGTTTTCCTGGCGCAAACCAATCGTCGGCGTCGAGGAACGCAACCAGTGGCGCAGTTGTCTCGGCGATGCCGCGATTGCGGGCAGCGCCAGGTCCGCGCCGATCCTGGCGGAGCACCTTCGCGCCGTGCTGCGCAGCAATGCTCGCGGTCGCATCCGACGATCCGTCGTCGACGACCACGACTTCGGCTGGGTGCAGCGTTTGCGCGGCGAGCGAACGCAATGCATCACCAATCCAACGCTCCCCATTGTAGGCCGGGATCACGACTGCGATGCCGTGGCTCACGCGTGCCTCCGGCGCACCTTGTCGAGGATGCCGCGCGCAATGTCGCCGAAGTAGCTGAAGTCCGACCAGTGCATCACCAGACATCGCCACGAGTCGATGCCCGTTTCACGCGAGTAGGCCCAGACGGTGTAGAGCGTTGAGACAATGTAGGCCACCGAGGAGGCCAGCGCCGCGCCCGCCGCGCCGTGCCGGGGCATCCACAACACATCGAGCGCGAGCATCGTCACCATGACGATGGACTGCGCCACGACGCAGACGTGCAACCGATTGCGCGCAGCAAGGTCTGCCTGCAGCACCTTGGAAACGGTGAACGCGATCGTGCCGGGAGTCAGCAGCACGAGTGCGCGGCCGACCGGTTCGCTCCAGGTGGAAGCCCACGGGTCGCCTTCCTTGCCCGCGAGCCACGTGATCGTGCTCATGATCGGATCGACAGCCACGAGCACCGCGCAACCGGCGACGAGCGACACTGCCAGCCCCAGACGCGACAGCACTGGCGTCAGCTTCTTCGCTTCGTCGTGGCTCGAACCCGCGACCTTGCTGAAGAACAAATCGCGCATCGCTTCGGGGAAGTGCCAGACCAGCTCGGCCCAGGTCACGGCCATGCTGTAGAAACCCACCTGCGCGAACGCCACGTCGTCGAGCAACACCGGCTGGATGACGAGATTCTCACGCAACACCGCGGGAACCGGGTGCACTGCGTTGGTCCAGTTGCCGAGCGTCTCCTGCAGCAAGTCCGGTGCGCCGACGAAATCCGGGAGCATGTCGACCGTCGGCACGAACAATGCGCCCAGCACGATCAAGTCCAGGCGGTGATTCAGGTAGGTGAGCGTCGAGGTGAGGTTGGCGCGCCAACCGTAGCGAAGCCCGGAACGCAGGAAGTTGCGGTCGAAGCCAAAGCGCACAGCGACGATCTTGCGGACCAACCACAAGACGATGCAGGTCACGATCGCGCTCGATACCAACCGTCCCCACGCGACTGCGAGCGGAACATCGCCGCGGGATACGTCGCCGCCGAGCAGGAAGTAGACGGCGAAGAACGACGGCAGGAACGCGACCGAGGTCGCCAAGTGCACGATCCCGTAGTGGCGCACGGCCCCAGTCGCGAGTTGCACCGAGTTGCCGTAGCTCGACACGAGCAGCATCGGCACCACCGCGCACCATGGCACGACGAGCCACGGGCTGATCGCCCAACGCGGATTGATCCACGGCAGCACATAGAGCGTCGCGAACAGACACAACAACGAGAGAGTGCCGCCCCAAACGACTGCGACCGTCAGCGACGTCGAGAACACCTGTTGCGGCCGGTAACGACGTCGACGGACGAAGTAGACGATCGACGTCGCGAGCCCGAGATTGGCGACCGCCATCAACACGAACGGCAGCGCAGCGACGATCCCCGACTTGCCGTGCTGATCCGGCTGGTTGGCCGTCAGCAGATACAGAACGAGGCCACCGCCCTTGTCGACCGCGACCACCAGGGCGTGCACGAGAAAGGTGAACACCACCCAACGGCGGAAGTTCATGGGCCGCCCAGAATGGACTTCAGCGGGCCCGGTCGTGTCGCTCGGCAGAGTCACGTTGCGCCGAGTAAGACGTCACCAGGGCAGTTCGGATGCAGCGAAGTCCTCGCTGATGCGCGGCAACAATGCAGCGACCTGCGCTTCGTCGAGACCTGCCATCGCGAGCGCTCCCTCCGCCAGCTGCGGCGCAGCGGTGCCGAGGGTGGAAGGCTTGCCAGCCTGCCACGCCAGGGAATCTGCAAGGTGGATGAGCGACGAGAGCGAACGATGGAACGGATCCTTGTTGGGCGCGTGATGGTAGCGGATGGCGATTGCCAGATCCTCGGGCAACGACCACTTGATCGCGAGCACGGAACCGACGTCGGCATGCGTGAAGCCGAAGTCCTCCAGTTCAACCTCGTGTTGAGGCCTTCCCGACTGCGCGGACTTGCGCAGGCACGCCAGGTACTTCGGACAGGATCGTTCCAGCAAGATGATCTTGCCGATGTCGTGCAACAGGCCCGCGATGTAGAGGTCTTCTGCGTTGCTGTCGGCGAAGGTCTCCGATTGTTGACCCAGCGTGCGGGCCGCGATCCCGGTGAAGATGGCGTGCCGCCAGAACGACAGCGGGTCGAAGCATTGGATCGGGTCGCGCTTCTTGCCAAAGGTCGTGAACACCGCGGCCTTCAGTGCGACCTTCTTGGTCATGTTGAAGCCGAGCACCGACACCGCCAGTTTGATCGACGAGACGCGGACTGGCAGGCCGTAGTAGGCCGAGTTGACGATGCGCAGCATGTTGGCCGCGACAGCAGGGTCCTTGGACACGACCGCGGCGACGCCGTCGGCCGACGCGTTCGCGCCGCTGGTCACCTCGTTGATCTTGGTGAGCACCTCCGGCATCGTCGGCAACTCGACCGTCGTGTTGACGAGGCCGAGGATGCTGGTGTCTTTCCCTGCGATCGTGCTCATGTCTGGGGGGACCTCCTGCGTTCCTATCGAGCCCAAGGCATGGTCGGCTTGAGGTCGAAGGTCCGTCTGGGCGATCAGGTCTTGCCGTGCCTGCGAGAACCGCAGGCAAACCCCTCGTGAACATTCTCTTCCTGTGCCACCGCGTGCCCTACCCGCCCGACCGGGGCGACCGCATCACGACTTGGCACTTCCTGCGGCACATGCTCGATGCGGGCCACGATGTGCGCCTTGGCTGCTTCCAAGAAGAGGACCGCGACACGGATGCCGTTGCGTTCCTGCGATCGCGCTGCAAGGCAGTCGCGGCGCCGCGACTCTCACGTCAACTCCGCAAGTTGTGGAGCCTGCGCGGGCTCGTCACTGGCAAGGCCCTGACCTTGCCCTTCTTCGCCGATCGAAGGCTGCGCACAACAATCGACGGTTGGATTGCGGAGACGAAGCCCGATCTCGTCTACGTCTATTCGTCATCGATGGCGCAATACGTGCTCGGCATGGATGGCGTTGCCAAGGTCATGCACTTTGCAGAACTGGACAGCGACAAATGGCGCCAGTACGCAGCCGCCGGCCGCGGGCTCCGCAAGTGGGTCTACGGGCGCGAGCATCGGCTCCTGCTGCAATTCGAGGACGCGGTGGCGCGGGACTTCGACCTCTCGATCGTCGTCAGCGAGGTCGAACGCAGCCTGTTCCGTAGCTGCATCCCTGGGATCGATCCGTTCGTGCTGCCCAACGGCGTCGACGTCGAACACTTCTCGACGAAAGGCGACGCCGAGCGCGGCAAGCACACGCTCGTGTTCACGGGCGTGATGGACTACGAGCCCAACGTCGATGGCGTGCAGTGGTTTGCGGACACCTGCTGGCCAGCAGTAAAGCGCGAGTATCCGGACGCAAAGCTGCTGATCGTTGGCTCCCGGCCCGTCGACTCGGTGAAGGCGCTTGCGCAGCGTCCCGGCATCGAGGTCACCGGACGAGTGCCAGAGACTCCACCCTACTTCGACCGCGCGGCGGTCGCGATCGCTCCGCTGCGCCTTGCCCGAGGCGTGCAGAACAAGGTGCTCGAGGCGATGAGCATGGCGCTGCCCGTCGTCTCGACGACGCAGGCCGCGCAAGGACTCGGCGACGTGCCCCCGGGGACGCTGCGCATCGCCGACGAACCCGAAGCGATGGTCGCGGCAATCCGCGAACTATTCGGCGACCCAAGTCGAGCACGACGCGAAGGCCACGCAGCGGCGGCATTCGTGCGCGAGCGGTTCGGCTGGCCGGCGATGCACGCGCGCCTCGACCACAAGCTGCGCGAACTCGGGCTGCTCGCCTGATCGCTGTGCCTCAGTTGCCCGCGCCGCGACGCATGAGCCGGTAGACCTTGCCGTCGAAACAAGTGATCAGCAGTTCGCCGTCCGGCTCCTCGGCAAAGCTCGACAGCTGCGCCGGCGCGCGGCCGATCTCGCGCACCAAGGCCTTCTTGTCGGCGCTCGCCGGCGTCACCGCCCAGATGCGAAAGGTCGCGAAGTCGCCATAGACATAAGCACCCTGAATCTCGGGCAACGCCTTGCCGCGATAGACATGGCCGCCAGTGACGGACACGCCATCCCGATGTGGGTACTCCGCGACCGGCGCGATCACGTCGCTTGGCACCTCGGCGTTCTTGCGGAAATGCTCGCTGCCCTCCATCACGTTCCAGCCGTAGTTGCCGCCCTTGACGAGCAGATCGACTTCCTCGAGTCGATCTTGGCCGACGTCCCCGCACCACAAGTCGCCAGTCTGCCGGTCGAAGGCGATGCGCCACGGATTACGCAGGCCGTAGCACCAAATCTCGCCGCGCGCTTCCGCCTCGCCGACGAACGGGTTGTCGGCCGGGATCTCATACGGCTTCTCCGCAGTGGCGTTGCGAACGTCGATGCGCAGCACCTTGCCGAGCAGCGACGACTTGTCCTGTCCGAGCTTGAAGGGATCATTGGCCGCGCCGCCGTCGCCGAGCGCGATGTAGAGCATCGCATCCGGGCCGAACAGGATCGTGCCGCCGTTGTGGTTGGGGAATGGCTGAAAAACCTTCATCACCACGAACTCGCTCGCCACGTCGACCGTGCGCACACCCTTTTCGTCGGTCTTCGTGTCGTATCGCGCGATCACCGATCGTCGCGAAGACTTCGTCTTGCGGCCGGGGCGCACTTCGCCCTGCGTCGAGTCCATCCGCTCGGAGAAGTAGCACCAGAGGCGACCGTTCGTTTCGTAGGCGGGATCAAACTGGAAACCGAGCAGACCCTCCTCCCAGCCCTCCGTCAGCACGCGCGGCGACAGGTCGAGGAACAGTTCGCGAGTCGCCTCCTCGGCCTCGTGCGCAACGGACCAGACCTTGCCAGTCTGCTCCACCACGAAAGCGCGGCCCGCGTGATGCGCGTGGAACGCGACAAACAACGGCTTGTCGAACTTGTCTTGCGCCGAGAACACGCGGATCGGCTCGACGGAGAACGCAGGCGGCGCGGCGTCCTGCGCAGTGAGCGCAGCGATGCAGAGCCAGGAGGACACGACGACAGGCAACGGGCGGAACAGCATGGCGGGGATTACGGAAGGCGAGGCGCGACTTGGCAAGTACCGCGTCGCGCTTGTGCCAGCTGAGTCTGTGATTTCGAGCACCGGACCGCCGTCGACTTCTTTCAGGCACACGGCCAAGATGCGTTCATGTTGCGACTGCGGAACCTGCGCAAGTCCTACGGCGCATTCACGGCGTTGCACGGACTCGACCTCGAGGTCGGCAAGGGCGAGATCCTCGCGCTGCTCGGCCCCAATGG
>SXPK01000103.1 GCA_005776365.1 Planctomycetia bacterium | reverse complement strand
CGCGAAGGCGTGCAGCGCGACCTGCTGTCGGTCGTCGAAGGTTGCGCCGTCTACACCCGCTACGGCCATGTCCGCACCGACCACATGCTGTTCGTGTGCGCAGGCGCATTCCACTTCCACAAGCCGAGCGAACTGATCCCCGAACTCCAGGGTCGATTCCCGGTCCGGGTCGCGCTCCAGTCGCTGACCGAACAGGACTTCGTTCGCATCCTGACTGAACCGAAGAACGCCCTGACTCGTCAGTATCAGGCCCTGTTCGCCACCGAAGGCGTGCGCATCGAGTTCAGCAAGGACGGCATCGCCCGCCTCGCTGCTGTCGCATTCCGTGCCAACAAGACCACGCAGGACATCGGCGCGCGCCGGCTGATGACGATTCTCGAGAAGTGCCTCGAAGACATCTCGTTCGCCGCCGCGGAGCATCGCGGCAAGACGATCGTCGTCGACGCCAAGGTCGTGAACGACCGACTTGGCGAGTCGGCCGACGACGAAGACCTGATCCCCTACCGAATGTGACGCTGCACCACTGAGGCGGTCACTTGCCCGCCGCCTCGCCTGCAGGGGTCGTCGGCGTGGCGGTGGCGGGCATTGGCGGCGGTGGCGCCAGCAGCGCCGCCAGTTGCGCCTCGAGCGCGACGAGAGCCTTCACGCGTTCCTGCAACACGTTCAACTGCGGCAGCAATGCAGCCGACTTCGAGTCCGAGTCGCGCGTCGCCGCAGCGATCTGCGCGTCGAGCTGCGCGGACTGTTCTTGCAGCGCCTTGACCCGCAGTTCCTGCGTCTGCACTTCGGCGAGCACGGCCCGCATTGCCTCGAGGTCGCGCGTCGCCGCCGCGGCGCGCTCCCTGGTTGCGGCGACCTGAGTTTCCAACGCCTGCAAGGCTGCGGACTCGCCCTCGAAGGCGCGTCGGCCATCGCGGCGTCGTTGTGCGACTTCGGCCGCAGCATCGCGCAACTGCCGCAGGGTCTCGCGGTCCTCGGCGATCGACAGCGTGAGCACCATTTGTTCCCGTTGCTGCTCTTGCCGAACCAGTCGCAGCCGCTCGGTCTCACGGTCGTTTGCGGAGCGCTGGATGCCATTGGGCGCCGGCCCCAGGCAGGCTCCGATGAGCGCCAGCGATGCAGCCACGGGCAGAAATCGCGCGGCCGCCAGCGAAGAGACTGGTATCGTCTTCGCCCCACAACTGAGTCCAAGGCCCGCACGCAGCGGGCCAGATCGACCAAGGATGTCCATGGAACGCACTCTGATCCTGTTCAAGCCCGACGCTGTCCAACGCGGACTGTGCGGCAAGCTGCTGAGCCGCTTCGAAGAGAAGGGCCTGAAGATCGTCGCCCTGAAGTTCATGAAGATCACGCCCGAACTGGCGGCGAGACACTACGAGGCGCACAAAGAGCGTCCGTTCTATCCGGGCCTCGTCAAGTTCATGACCAGCTCGCCAGTCGTTGCCCTGTGTCTCGAAGGCAACAACGCCATCAAGGTGTGCCGCAACCTGATGGGCGCGACCAACAGCGCCGAGGCTGCTCCTGGCACGATGCGCGGCGACCTCGGCATGAGCCGCAGCTACAACCTCGTGCACGGCAGCGACGGCCCAGAAGCCGCGGTGCGCGAGATCGGCCTGTTCTTCCCCGAGGGCGTCGTCGCCTGGAATGCGTCGGCCTGGAACTGGGCCTACGACCCGGTCGAAGAGCTTCCCAAGGGCTGACCGGCATGCGGCCGTGAGCGACTCTCCGGCCCGCCGCGAACGCGGACTCTCGGCGCGCGAACTCGAACTCGCCGCCGAGGAACTCGCGCCGTTACTGCGCTCCGCCGTCGTTGTCGATGTCGCCAAAATCGTCGACAGCGATGACCTGGTCGTGATCCTCGAACAGGCGGGCAAGAAGCGATTCTTGCATATCGCGTTGGGCCAGGATCGAGCGCGCGTGGCGACGACGGCGCGACGATTCTCGCGCGACGATTTCCAGCGCGGGCCGCAAGCCGACGCGCTGCAAAAGCGCCTTCGCGATGCGCGGCTCACGGGAGTCGTGCCGGCGCCTTTGGAGCGTCGCGTCGAGTTCGAGTTCGCGGCGACGACTGGACCGCTTCGTCTTTGTGTCGAGTTGTTCTCGGCCCGCGGACTCTGGGCCTTGTGCGAACGCGATGGCACCGTGCTCGAGATCTCCAGGCCCGTCGAAACCGCCGTGCGCAAGCTGAAGGCAGGCTCACGCTACGCGCCGCCGCCAGCACGCGCCGAAGCGGGCAAGGACCAATCGACGCGCTTTTCGCCGCCAGTGCTCGCGGCAATCGACGCGCACTACCTGCCGCTCGACGCTGCGCGAGCGCAACACGAACTGCGAGAGAGCTTGCAACTCGCTGGCACTCGCGCCCAGGCCCGCTTGCAGAAGAAGGTCGAAGGCTTGCGCGAGCAGCTGTCGATGGCAGACCGCTCGTCGCAACTGCGTGCAGAGGCGGATTTGCTGCTCGCCTACCTGCACGCGATCCCGCGCGGCGCTGAGTCGATCGAGGTCGACGACCCGCTCGGTAGCGGCACACGCGTCATCGAACTCGATCCCGCGGTGCCGGCACGCGCAGCAGCCGAAGCTCGCTACGACAAGGCTCGCCGTCTGGACGAGGGCCGCGCGATCTCCGCGCAACGACTCCTTGAAGCTGAGGAACTCTTGGCAAAGCTGCAAGTCCTCACGCACACCATCGCGGCGACGCAAGACAGCGATGAGCTCGCATTGCGGGCATTGGAATCCCAACTGCGCGAGTGTGGCGCGATCCCACGGGCCAAGGCAGAGCCGACAGCTCGGGCCGGAAAGCGGAATGCCAAGAGCAATCCATACGGCGAGAACCTGCGCAAGTTCACTAGCGCCGAGGGCTACGACATCCTGGTTGGCCGCGACAACCAACAGAACGATCGATTGAGCCTGCGCATCGCGAAGGGCAACGACCTCTGGCTCCACGTCGGCGGCGGCAGGCCTGGATCGCACGTCGTCGTGCGGTTGCAGAAGGGCAAGACCGCGAGCCTCGAGACGCTGCTCGATGCGGGGACTCTCGCGGTTCACTTCAGCAAGGCTCGTGGCGAGCGGTCCATCGACGTCGTCTACACCTTTGCCAAGCATGTGCGCAAACCCAAGGGCTTGCCCGCGGGTGCGGTCGTTCCGTCACAGACCAAGACGATCACGGTGCGGCTCGACGATGCGCGGCTCCGCAGGTTGCTGTCGGGAACTGACGAGGACACGTGACACGCGGCGATGAGCGCTTGTGCTAGGCTCTCTTGATGCGCGTCTTCCGTCTTGAGCTGAGCAGCGCTGCGTCGTGCGTCGCGACCTTGTTGCTCGCCACGATCTGCCGGAGCCAGGACCCCGCCGCCGGCCCGACGCCCGCCACACCGACGCCCACCACCGCGGCCAAGGCGGACCTGCCAGATCTCGGCGAACCCGCCGCACTGCCGCAGGACGCGCCCGAGCAGCTTCGCCTCGTGACGCGACAACGCTTGCGTGAGCACGCGTATTGGCTCGCTGACGACGCGCGCCGCGGCCGCTACACCGGCAGTTCGGCGCAACGTGAGGCAGCGGACTTCGTAGCCAAACAGTTCAAGGCGCTCGGCCTCGCGCCGCTCGGGGACAAGAAGACCTTCTTCCAGACCTACCCGCTCGAGAGCATCACTCTGCACGCCAGTTCGTCGATCCTGCTGGCTGGCTTCGATTGCAAGGACTTCGCCGTGCTACCCGCCGGCGACGGCAAGTTCTCGGCGCAGGGCAAGGTCGCGTATTGCGGCAAGGGCCGCGCCGATGAATTGCCATCAGCCCTCGAAGGCCGCGTGCCCGTGGTCGTGTTCGAGAAGCAGGCGCGCGGCAATGGCCCGGGCGGCGACCTTCAGGCGATCCAACGCTACGGCGATCTAGCCAAACGGCTGGCCAAGTCCGGCGCAACGTGCGGCGTGATCCTGCTCGCGGGCGACCCCGGACCATTCGGCAACACACTGAACTACTACGGACTGATGCCGGATCACCCGCAGTTGTCGACGGGCGGCGGCGCACGCGCACAGCCACTGCCGATTCCCTTGTGCGTGCTCGGCGGCGAGCCGGCACAGAAGGCGCTCGCGGCGCTCGGCATCGAGATGAAGGACGGCGAGCCCATCGTGTCGGCGACGGATGGCAAGGCGACCGCGAAGGTCTCGCTCCGGGTCGACCGTTCGCAGAAAGGATCCGCGACCAACGTCTGTGCCGTGCTGCATGGCACGAGCCGCAAGCAGGAGGCCATCGTCTATTCCGCGCACCATGACCACATCGGCCGGCGCGTCGACGGTGACGCATTCAACGGAGCCGATGACAACGCGAGCGGGACCGCTGGACTGCTTGCGCTGGCCGAGGCTTTCGCCAAAGGAGGGAAGAGGCCCGAGCGATCCCTGATCTTCCTGTCCGTGAGCGGCGAAGAACTCGGCCTCTGGGGCAGCAAGCACTACGCCGACAACCCAACCTGGCCGCTCGATCGCATCGTCGCCAACATCAATATCGACATGATCGGACGCGCCGAGAAAGACGGCGACGGCAGCAAGATCCAGATCACACCAAGCAAGGACCATGCGAAGTACTCTTCGCTGGGGCGCCTCGCGGCGCAATTGGCGCCGAAGCTCTCGATCTCATTCACCAGCGGCGACGCATACTACGAGCGCAGCGACCACTACAACTTTGCGGTCAAGGGCGTGCCCGTCGTATTCCTTTGCGACGGCGAGCACCCGGACTACCACCAGGTCACAGACCACGCCGACGCGCTCGACTACCCGCGCATGGAGGCGGTCGCCCGATTGCTGTGCTGGACCGGGTGGTCGGTCGCGAACGAGAAGGATCGCCCGCAGGAACTCGGCAAGCAGCCGGATTGGTGAGCCACCGCCGGGGTGCCCTCAGCGCCGAGGGCGTTCGCGATCCATCTGGCTGCGTTCGCGCGGCGATGCAGCGTGCAGATCGTCATCGGTGCCAAGCGTGCCGTCTTGCCCCAGGCTGGCCACGTCGCAGATACCGTCCACAACGTCGAGCGTGTAGGGCTTGCCCCACGGGTCGATTCTCGAACCGCTAAAGGCCAGTTGCTCGAAGGACGGACTGAGGCTGTCGTCCTGCTGCGTCGCCAACCATTTGTTGGCCGCTGCGCGGATCGAAGCCAACTCGTCCTTCGCCTTTCGACGTGCGCGCCACAACTCACGATCGACCTTGGGATCCGGTCGCTTGGTGCAGTCCCAGGCCACGAGCCATTCGTGGTCCACCTTGCGGAAGCCCATGTCCTCAGTAAGGCGCCGCTCCAAGTGCGCCAAATGTGCGGCGCCGTAGTAGATCCCGAGGTCCTTGTGCCCCGCAGCGATCTCGCGTTTGAGCACGGTCAGGCACTTCTCGTTGCGGCCTTCGAGCAGAGTCGTGCCACGACCGGACGACATGCCTTCGATTGCCTCGAGTTGCTGTGCGATCAGCAGTCGCAGTTGATGACGGCCCTCGCCGGAACGAAAGGCTTGGACGAGGTCGACCGGTTTCTCGCGCGGCTTTTCTTCCACGTCTTCCTCCGCATCGTCTTCATCGGCCTCATTGACGCGCCGCTGCGCATCGAAGCCCATCTGCATCATCATCGAGAACAAGCTCTCGCCACGTTCGTCCATCGACGCTTCGAACTCCTCAGGCGTCATGTCCGCATGCACGAAGTTCTCGGCCCCGTAGTCCACGCCATCGAGCTGAAACTCCAGCTCCAGTCCGCTCTTCATGCCTTGCTGCAGCAACGACACCATGCCGCCGCGCGATTCGCCGCGCTTTGGCCTGTAGTCCTCAGGACCGACCAGTTCGTAGAGCAGGCGGCCGCAGGTGGCGAAGCGACGTTGCAGTGCTTGGTAATGTCCCGCATCGGCGATGTGCACCGCCGCAAAGCACCGCACCGCCACGCCATCGCCGTTCTGGTAAGTCGTCACCGCAACATCGAAATGCCCGCCGGTCTCGGCGGCGACGAACCGGGCGAAGTCCGAGGGTGTCTGGTCTTTGGCGTCGGTGACCGGATTGGCCCTTGCCGCAGTCCCCGGTTCTGCGGGCGCCGACGTCTTCTGGGCCATCGCGAACGACGACAGAGTGACCAGGATCGAGATCGGGATCGACGAGCGGATCATGCTGGCCATCATCCGGCCCTACCTTGGCGTTGGGCAAGCGGCGGGATCCACTTGCCGCATCGCGCCTACAGGAACCAATCCCCGAAGTCCGCGGCTGGCGCGCTCGCAGGCAAGGGAGCGCTGCTGGCGACGAGTTCCTCGATCCACCAGTTCGTCGCGTGATAGAGGCACGTGACCTTGTCGCATTCGTGGCTGGCGTCGAAGCCCTTCAGCATCCGCGAGGTCTGCTGCATCCCTTCTTGCCCGTCTTGCCACAACGCTGCGCCGCCGAGCTTGGCTTTCTCGACGCCACGATGCGCAGGGCAGTTGAAGGTGCCCAGCGGCGTGACGACTTGCCGCAGCATCTGCATGTGGCAGACTTGTGGCTGGCGCGTGTAGTCCTGCCAGTTGCCTTGCATCAGCACGCGCAGGTTGGTGCTCTCGACGATGCGAAACGGCGGCTTGCTGCGCGCGCGCGCGCGATCGATGGCAGCGCGGATGCGAAGCACCACATCCTGCAGCTCGCCTTCGACCTTCGCCGGATCGAGAACTTCGCTCCCAGCGTCAGTGCGCTCGAGGAAGGGCTTGTAGGAGATGTAGTCAAAGCGACTGCTCTCGGCGCGCTCCGCCGCCAACTCCATCTCGTGGATGTTCTCGATGATCTTGACCGATCCCCGGACTCCACCGCGCCAGGTGATCACGAACGAGAATCCGAAATCGAAGCTCGGGTTCGCGTTCTTGATCCTGGGGACCCAATCGCAGATCTCGTCGAGCGACAGGGTCTTGCTCGATGGATTGTGCATCCTGCGAAAGACCTCATTGCTGCCGGAGTCGAGCGACAGACGGATCCAGTCGCCCTTCGTCAGGTGCATGCCGGCCTCCATCAGACGATCGCCCCGGCTGCCGTTGCTGACGATTGCGATCTGCAGGCCGAGGGATTTCAAGTAGCCCACCATCGAACCAAAGCCTGGGTAGAGCGTCGGCTCGCCACCGCCGATCAGGATCACGCTCTTCAGGCCACGCTCGACCATCGTCGCCAAGGACGCGCGCAATGCCTCGTCGGCGTGACGAACCTTGCTGTTGAGGATGTCCCAGTCGATGCAGTGGTCGCAGGCGTAGTTGCAGGCTGTGGTCAAATCGAGGTTGATCGACAGCGGCGCCAACTGTGGCAGTTCGGGAACGGACCGACCTTCGGCTTCTGCCTGCCGCGCCGCCCGTTGCCATCGCACATAGTCGACGACGTAGGGCCACATCGAGGCCTGCTGCAGCTTGCGCGCAAAGTCATGGACCGCCGCGGTCCGCACGACGGCTTTCGACTGGCTGGTCTGGGGCCCAGGTTGCATCGGGACTTCGGATTGCACGCGAACAGTTTGGCGGACAAGCGCGCGCTGCGCCAGCGGCGGCGATCCCACACGGTTGCGCCTGACCGATTCAATCGAAAGTGAGCGACATGATCCGATGCCACAGCGACAGGCGCGTCGCCACGGCATGAGCCATCGACGCTCGCTGGACGTCGCGCATGCCAGAGGCAGGGACCTTGCAGTTGCGCACGAATCCGGCAACCAATCGCTGCATCGGATCCTCGACCCGGAACTCCCGGTCGCCGGCACGAAAGTGGATCGCGTAGTCCGCGCCGATGCTGCGATCGGCACGACGGCCATCGATGGCGAACCATGCGGGCCGTGGCTGTTCGACGTGCTGAACCAACTCCAGGCAAGCCTCCACGGTGCAGGCAGGCGCGACAAAACGCGCCTCGAGCGCAACCCGACCCGGCGCAGCCCGCACAGTGCGGACTTGCTCGAGTTCCATCGCATCGCCGTGCTGCAAGCCGGCGATGGCAAAGACGAGGCTGAGAAGGTGTGGCAGCGAGTCCTCGAGCATCTCGCGCGGATCGGCCGAGATCGGCGACAGCCCCATTTCCACGCGCCGCAGCGAGCCCATCTCCCACGCGCCGTGGAGCGCTTCCAGGACGGGGAGATTCTCCGGCCACTGGACGTTTTCGGTGACCAACGCGCCCCGCTCCGCAAAACTGAGCAGCGCCAAGACTGCCCGCTGAACATCGGCGGCATTGCATACCGGCTTCTCGCAAAGACAGGCGATGCCACGATCCGCCGCTGCCTCCAATGCAGCGACATGGGCATCTGGCGGTGACGCAATCACCAACGCGTCGATGCCGCTGACGCAGAGAGACGTGAGGTCTGGGTAGGCCGCAACTCTGTGTCCAAGTGCCGAGGCAAGTGCGACTGCGTTGGCCTCAGTGCGGCCTGCGTCACGTCCCACGACACCCGTGACGACGCAGCCTTGACGTTCGAAGGCCCGCGCCAAGAACGGTCCGAGCCCATTCCGCGTCCGTCCCGCGCCGACGATTCCGACGCGGAGTGTCGCCTCCCGTCGTTCGCGCGACTTCACGGCAACTGGCCAGACTTTCCGGCCGGCACTTCGGCTTGCTGACGCGAGGCTTCCTCGGCCGCGCGCTTCTGTCGCAGCGCTTCGACCTTGGCCGCATACGCAGCCGGGTCGTCCTCATACTTCTTCTTGCACTTGCCGCAGCAGAACGCGATGCGCAGGTTGTCGAGATCGACAAAGTGCTCGACGCTCGGCTTTTCGCCATTGACGAAGCAGGTGTCATTCGCCGGAGTCTCACGGCGCCGACGCTCGGCGACCTCGCGCTCTGCCGCCGCCATCCGTTGCGCCGCGTATTCGCCACGATCGACGGCCATGGAAGGCTTGCGGGCAACGATCGCGTTGGCGGCCGCCTCGGTCACCGCCGTGGAGAACGCAAAGACCTTGACCAGCGCCGGCCAGACCTCGAGTTGCACAAGTCCACGATCCGTGACCTTGGAGCCGTAGAGGTTCAGCGATTCCAACTTGCTCGGGACGCCAAGCGCTGCAATTCCACGATCGCCGATCGCAGTGTTGGCCAGCGAGAGCCGGCGCAGTTCTGGCATCGACTGGAGCCGCGCGATTCCCTCGTCAGTCACCGAGGTTCGTGCGAGGTTCAACCACACCAGCGCCGGCCCCAGTTGCGCAACCTGTTCCAGATCCGAATCCCCGAAAGCCGCGCCGAGCAATGAGGCGTTGACGTCGAGAGCTGGAGTGTCCGACGCAACAGGCAGGCACAAGACACCCTTGAGGCGCAACGCCGCCACCGCAGCATCGATGCGCGCTTGCGTGCTCGAGTCGAGCGGCGCGATCCCGAAGTCGATTTTGGGGATCTCGCGCTTCTTGCGCTCGGCTGCAAACCATGCGTCGCCTTCCGCGGGCCAGTTTGCGCCCTGCTGTATCCATTTCTTGAGCGCAGCAATCTGCTCCGCAGTCAGAGACGGACCCTCTTCAGGCATTCGCTCATCGTCGCCGTCTGGCAACTCGATGCGGCGCACGAACTCGCTCGCCTCCAGATCGCCAGCGACGATCGAACCGGACTCCTCTGGCAACGCATGCGCGCGTCCATCGAGCCGCAGGTCGCCCTTCTGCTTGTCGGCGCCGTGGCACGAGACACAGCGTTCCTGCAGCACCGGGGCGACATCGCGGACGAAATCGATCGTCGGTTCCTGTCCAGGCAGCACACCAACCAAGAGCAGCAGGCACGCGGGAAGACGCATTCGCACTAGCCTACGATGGTCGGGACCGCGCGCCAGGATCGTGCGCGTGTCACTTGCGCTTGCCCTTGGCTTTGGTCGGCGAGGGCTTCGTTGTCGGGGCAGGAACTGATGCCAAGTGCGGAAGTGGACCTGCGGTCGGGACCGCGCAGGCTTCGGCCGCGATCCCTTCTGTCTTCGCCGGAGTTCGAGTGACCAGCTTGCGCGGCGTCGTCACTGCCGACAGCGCCTTGGCGACGATCGCGACGTCCAGCCCGGCCTTGGGTTGGCACAGGTCGGCAAGCGAAACGATGCCGGCGAGCCGGCCGTGATCGTCGAGAACCGGCAGTCGTCGCACCGCGTGCTCGACCATCCGACGCGCCGCCGCCTCGACCGGCTCTGCGGCACGCACAGAAAAAACGATGTGCGCCATCGCGCTCTGCACCGACAAGTCTTCGAGCTTGCGGCCGCGCGTGAATGCAGCCATCAGGCAGTCGCGGTCGGTGATCATGCCGACCACCTGCAAGCCTTCGTCAACCACTGGCACACAGCCGCAGTCGTTCTCCCAGAGGACCTTGGCGACAATCAACAGCGAGTCCGTCCGCCGGCACCAACGCGGCGATCGAGTCATCACATCTGCAACAGTCTTTTCCATATTGAATGCCTTCGCGC
The DNA here is from genome assembly GCA_005776365.1 of Planctomycetia bacterium. Taxonomy (GTDB): domain Bacteria; phylum Planctomycetota; class UBA1135; order UBA1135; family UBA2386; genus SXPK01. Next base: position 7,529 of record SXPK01000103.1, on the reverse strand, counting down.
CTCAGCGCAGACGCCCCATCGCCTCGGTGACATCACCCTTGCTGCCGATGTAGAGCGGCGTGCGCTGGTGCAACTTGCTCGGAACGATGTCGAGGATGCGTTGCACGCCGTCCGTCGCCATGCCGCCAGCCCGTTCGCAGACGAAGGCGAGCGGCGCGTTCTCGTAGAGCAGGCGCAACTTGCCCTCAGGCTTCTTGATCTCGCCTGGATACATGTAGATGCCGCCCTTCAACAGCGTGCGGTGGAAGTCGCCGACCAGCGCGCCCGCGTAGCGCGCCGCGCGCTTGCCGCAGTTCGTTTCTTGCAGGCGGAACGCGCGCACCATGGCGCGAGTCCTCTCGTCCCATTTGGTCTCGTTCGCCTCGTTGATGGAGTAGTTGCCGCTGCCTTCTGGGATCCGCAGGTCAGGGTGTGTGAGGAAGAACGTGCCAATCGAACGGTCGAGCGTGAAGCCGTGCACGGGCCCGCCGGCCGTGTAGACGAACATCGTGCTCGGGCCGTAGAGCACATAGCCCGCCGCGACGAGATTCTGGCCCGACTGATGGAAGTCAGCCAACGACACCTTGCCCGTCGTCGCGCGGCGGTAGATGCCAAAGATCGTGCCCATCTGGCCGTCGACGTCGACGTTGCCCGATCCGTCGAGCGGATCGACCGTCAACACGTAGTTGCCGTTCTCACCGCCCGGGACGATGTGAATGTCTTCCATCTCCTCGCTGCCGATCGCGGCGACAAAGGGCACCTGTGCGAACACCTGACGGACAACGTCGTCGCTGATCACGTCGAGCGCGCGGACGTCCTCGTTCTGCACATTCGTGGTGCCGGTGTAGCCGAGCTTGCCGACGAAGCCTGCGCGCATGATCTCGCTGGCCAACATGCGCGCGGCAAGACTGATCCGGTTGAGGATGGTCGACAAGCCGCCGCTCGCGCTGTGCGTCGCCTGGTCGCGGAAGAACTGTTCGCTGAGGGTGAGACGAGTCATGTACGGGTGGCGGATTGGAGCAGGCGAGCGACGGTGTGAAAAGCACTGCCATCAGCGAAGCAGGGCCGGGGCAATCGGGCCCTCCTGCCCGCGGACAAACACGCGCCCGTGAGGCGGCGCCGGCAACAGGTAGTTGCCCTCGCGGTCCGCTGTGAACCACGGCTCGCGCCCCCCAGCATCCAGGTCCAGGCCGTCCCCGGCTCTTGCGACGAACCACAGAACCGGCTTTCCATCCGAAGTCCGGGCGATCCACTGTGTGCGCACCGGCAACCTCGGCGCTTCGCCACGACCGCGACGCCAGCACAGCACGAATGCGTCCGTCCCTGGACGATGTGCCGTCGCACCTGGCACGACACACCGCGCCACTTCGATGAGATCCGGAGAAGGGTCACGACCGCCATCGAACCACGCGCCGTTCGCATGCGGCCAAGCAGGATCCATCGCCCATTGCGCCGGATGGTCACACAGAAAGCGAGCACCCTCGCCATCGAGGTAATCCGAAAGCCGCGCCTGCCGCAGCGCTGCGAACGCAGGCGCATTCACGACGCCGTCGAGATTGACGACCTGGGCGCCGCCTTCGCCATGACGCAACTGCTCCCACGACACCAGCCCCGAGTTGAAGCAACCCACGCGCATTCCGTCGCCGAGCAAGGGCGCAAGCGCCGCGCCCATCGCCTGCATCGCCCGCTGGTGTTGGAGCGGCTCGATTGGCATGGACACATACGCAGCCTGCGCCAATTGCACAGCGGCGACCATCAACGCGGCGATCGGGCGCTTGCGCAACGCGAGGAAGCCAGCGGCGCCGCCGACGGCGAGCGGAGCGAAGTAGTAGTCGCGCGGATGCCAGCGCAACGCGTCGTGAACCACGACGACACCGGCGAGCGCAACCAGTAACGCGAGCAGTTGCCTTCTCGCGCGCACTCGCGGCGCGACGCCGCACGAAGCTCCCACCATCAGCAGCGCAGCAACCACCACCGTCCCGAGATCCTCGGCGCCGAGCAGCGCCGCGACAGCGCAGCACAGCAGCGGCGTCCATCGCACTGCGCACGTGCGCACGATCGGCACCGATGCGGCGACGAGCGCGCCGAATCCCGCGACGCTTGCGTTCCAGAACGGGCCGCCGAGCAGCGCTGGCCGCGTGAACTGCCATTGCTGTCCCCACCATTCTGCGGCCGTAGGCGACAGCAGCGCGAAGTTCGCGCGTGCGAGCCACGCCATCGGCGCGGCCGAATCCGGCAGCCACGATCCGCCGCACGCATGCTGGAACAAGAGCCAGGGCACTGCCGCAACCGCCGGGATCGACGCGCGGACCATGAGCCGCTCTCTCCCTCGGCACATTGCGAGCAGGAACCCCAACAGCCACAGGTCGGCGCGCGCCAGCGTTGCCACCGCCACAGCCGCGCCGAGCGCAGGCGCGCTCGCACGCCGTGAGCGCCACAGGAAGACGGCGCAGAGGCACGCAAGCGCCGTTTCCTGCCCGTTCTGGCATTCGCGCAACAACAATGGATTGCCGAGCCAGAGCAGCGCGGTTGCGTTTCCGATCCAGGTGCCACGACCTTCGCAGCGCCAAAGCCAGGATGCGACAAGATGACAACCGAGCCCGAGCGCCGGCGCGACCTGCGGCAGTTGGTCCGTGCAATACGCGATCAGCGCGAGCAGCAGGCTCCACAGTGGCTGCACGCCGCTCGTTGCGATTCCCGCGCCAACCGACGGGCCATCGCCATTGGCAAGGTTGCGCGCCCATGCGAACTCGTAGAAGGCGTCATCGCGAAGATGCGTCGAGAGGTCCGGCATCCCACGCCATGCAGCGTCGACCGCAATCGCGGCGGCGAGCACAGATGCACCAACAACCAGTCGCTGGGCAGACGCGGGGCGCGGCATCCGCCTCACAGCCCGAGAAACTCCGTGATGCTGGCGCCAAAAGGACCGTCCTTCTCGAACGGCACATCGTTGTGTTGGTAACCCTGCGCGACGATCAGCCTCGAGGTCCCGGCAAAGGCTTCAGCAAGCGAGCGACCCTGATGAAGCGGCACGATGCGGTCCTTATCGCCGTGCAGCACGAGCGCCGGGCACCTGACGCGCGATGCCTTGCCAAGATTGTCGAAGGGATGCCGCAGCAGGAGCCCGATGGGCACCCAGGCGAACCGGGCCTTGGCGGCGTCGAGCATGCTGGCTGGCGGCGCGCGCAGGATCAGTTTGTCCGCTTGTCCGGATGCAGCGACGTGCACGGCGCAGAATGAACCGAGAGACGTGCCGATCGCGACCAACGGGACCCCCAGTTCGTCGGCGCGGCGCCTGGCCTGCGCCGCCGCGGCATCGGCAGCAGCCATCAGCGCCGCAACTGACGGCGGCCCCTCGCTCGCGCCATAGCCAGGATGCTCGACGCCGTGCACTTCCATGCCGTAGTCGCTCATGGTCAAGGCGCCCTCTGCTGCACTGAGCAAGTCTTCGCCGTTGCCGCAGAAGTAGACCGCCACCGCGATTGGATCCTGCGCAGGCTTCGCCACTGCGACCCGAAACGCCGCGCCGCCTTCTCGCACGACGTGCGCAACCCGCACGTGTGGATCGCCGCCGTGGCCACGATCGCCACGCCCTGCGCCTGGGAACACCAGCGCATCCTGCTTCCACACCAGCAGGGCGATGACGCCTGCGTAGGCGGCGGCAAACGACGACAGGACGAGGATCACGATGCGTGTGCTACGAGCTTTGCCCGACACGAGTGGCCACGATGGCCGCAATCGAAGCGCGCGGCAAGCGGTGGCCGTTCAGGCAAGGTCAGAATCGCCGAGCATGAACCACCAGTTGCTGGCCAAGAACTCCGCGTCGATCGGCGGATGGTTGATGTTGTGGACCAGCCGACGCTGCAGCCAGTTCGCCGAGGGCGTCGGCTGGAAACCGAGCCCTTCGAAGCGCCGCCGTTCGTAGGACCAGTCGGGAACCACGGTCATCAGCCGCAGACGCCCCTTCTCGCGCTGGCGTTGCACCGCTCTCGCCACGAGCGCCTGCTGCGTATCGACATCGGCCTCCGGCACGAGCCAATCGGCGATGGTGCAGGAATCGGGCGCGAGACCCGAGTCGGGCTTGAGGATCATGAAGCCTGCTAGTTGGCCGCCGCGGCGCGCGGACCAGAGTTCGTAGTCCATGCGCGCCGGATTCTGGACATAGCGCCAGTCGATGTAGCGACGATCGCGACGCACCAAGCACTTCTTCTCTGCGCGCACCACTTGGTAGAGCGCATCAAGGTCCTGCGGAGCCTGCTTCGTGCACGACACTTCGATGCCATCCGGCTGGGCGACGGCCTTGCTGCCAAGGTCGCGGATCAGGTAGTCCACGACACACATCTGCGTGTACTTCAAATATCGCTGCCCGATGCGAAAGGCAGCATCTACCGGAAAGCCATAGAACAAGGCGTCGCCGCGCTGCTTGCTGTCCGCCCAGAAGGGTTCGCAAGTCAGCACGAACAGGCCCTTGCGCTTCAGACCCTGCCGCCAGTCGGGATGGGTCATCGAGTCGACGCAATGGACGAAGATCTCCTCTCCATGCGTCGCATCGACCCGCAGCGGCACGCCGGCGTACTGAGCGGCGATCGTCCCGTCCTTGGCGACCGCCAGGTAGATGCGATGGCCTTCCGGGTTGTCGCGGTATTGCCATCGCCACGCCGCCATCGTGCGATCGACATAGCCAGGGCCGCAGACTTCGCGAAAGACGAGGTTGAACGTCGACAGGATCTGCTCCTCGTCGCCGGCTCGATAGCTGCGGATTTCCAGGTCGTCGATGGTCATCGCGTTTGCTGGCTGCGGACGACCTTCATCGGCGGAAGCCCGAGCTAGCCCGCAGTCGACCCGAGCCGGCGGCAGAACTCCGATACCAGCGAGGTCAGCGCGACAGCAGCCTTTGCCCCCTCGGCCATCACCTCAGTGTGGCTGAGCGGTTGCTCGCTGATTCCGGCTGCCAGGTTGGAGATGAGCGACAGCCCGCAGACTCTTGCTCCCATCGCGTTCAATGCAATCGCCTCGTGCACAGTGCTCATCCCGACCGCATCAGCGCCGAGCGACCGCAGCATCCGCACCTCGGCTGGAGTCTCATAGGTTGGGCCAAGAAGCCCAGCGTAGACGCCTTGCTGAAGACCGCTCCCACAGGCAACGAGCAGCTTGCGCAACTTTGGGTCCCACACTCTCGACTGATCCGGGAAACGTGGGCCGAACTTGGGCTCATGCGGGCCCAATAACGGTGAGGTTCCGGTCAGGTTGATGTGATCCGTGATCGCCATCAGGTCTCCAGCGCTCAGATCCTCACCGATGCCGCCGGCGGCGTTGGTGACCAGAAACGCTGGCACGGACAACATCCGCAACGTGCGCACACAGCGCGTCACTTCGGCTGGCGACCATCCTTCGTAAAGGTGAACTCGGCCCGTCAGGCATGCGACGAGCGTGGAGTCGAGCTTGCCAACAACGAGGGCACCACCATGGCCCTCGACCTTTGGCACGGGCCAACCTGGGACTTCGGCGAACGGCACCAGTTCTGCGTCGCGCAACTGCGCAGCGAAACCCTTGAGTCCGCTGCCGAGGACAATGCCGAGGCGGATCGCTGCGCAACGCCCCTCGCCCAGCCGAGCGCGCAGAGCCAACACTGCTTCTTCGCAGCGTCCCGCTTCGCTCATCCCCGCAATCACTGCACCGCCTCCGACAACACGCCAGCGACGCAAGCCGTCATGCAGGTCGCCAGCGCCCCCGTGAACATCGCTCGCAGACCGATGCGTGCGAGATCCGCACGACGCTCTGGCGCCATCGCACCGAGTCCACCGATTTGGATCGCAACGCTGCCGAGGTTGGCGAATCCGCACAGCGCAAAGCTGGCGATCAGCTGGGTGCGCGGCGACACGGTGCCAGCCTTGATCATGGTGCTCAGCTCGGAGTAAGCGACCAGTTCTGTGAGCACGAGCTTGGTGCCGAGGAGCTGCGACAGCACGTGCACCTCATTGGCCGGCACGCCCATGACGGCGGCGACAGGGTAGAAGACCTTGCCGAGGATCGCCTGGACGCTGACCTCCCCCGCTTCGAATCCAACGATCCCGCCGCCCCAGCCGAGCGCCGAGTTCAGCACTGCGACGAGACCAAGGAACGCAATGAGCATCGCGCCGACGTTGAGCGCCAACTTCAGCCCGTCGCCAGCGCCCGCCGCTGCGGCCTCGACGACGCTGCCATAGGCCTCGGCTTCGAGCTTCCCGACCTTGCCCATCGTTTGGCTCTGCTCGGTTTCCGGCCACATGACCTTGCTGCAGATGAGTCCAGCCGGCACCGCCATGACGCTCGCGACCATGAGGTGGCCGGCCGGAATGCCGAAGCCGACATACAAGGCAAATACGCCGCCGGCGATAGTCGCGAAGCCACCGACCATGATCGCGTGCAGTTCGCTCATCGTCATCGACTTCAGGAACGGGCGAACGAGCAAAGGCGCCTCGGTCTGGCCGACGAAGACGTTGGCGCAGCCGGACAGGGACTCACTTCCCGAGGTGCCGAGCACGCGCACCATGGCCCAAGCCATGCCGCGCACCACCCACTGCATGACGCCCAGGTGATAGAGCACCGCCATGAAGCTGCTGAAGAAGATCAGCGTCGGCAGCACCATGAACGCGAACAAGAAGCCCTTCTGCGCGCCAAATGCCTGCCCCAACGACTCCGGACTCGCGAGCGCGCCAAAGACGAACTCGGTCCCACCCTGTGCGAGCTTCAAGAACGCGTCGACCTTCTGGCCAAAGGCCTGCAGCGCCTGGTTGCCAGAGTCCCAGAAGAGGAAGGTGAAGCCGAGGACCGCTTGCAAGAGCAGCCCGACGAGGACGAGGCGCCACGAAATCGCACGCCGGTTGTGCGAAAACAGAAAGCAGATCGCCAGGATGACGACGACGCCGAGCAGCGAAACGAGGCGTTCCATGGGCGCGGGATGCTAAGTCGTTGGTGGCAGCGAAGCACCCCTCCACTGCCGACGTGTAGGATGCTCCGGTGCATTCCCCTGCGGATCGAAAGGACGTGCTCGGCTACGAGACACGGCACCTGCCCGACGGCAGCGAGGACAGAGTCGTGCGCGAAGAACCGTTGCTGCTCGTCATCCACGGCCAGCAGTTGATGACGATGAGAACCCCGGGCCGCGACGCGGATCTCGCACTCGGATTCGTGCTCGGCGAAGGCATCGTCACAAATCCCAGCGACGTAGCGGAGATTTTGGTGCTCCCCTGCAACCCAGAGTCACGGCAACCCGCCGAGGTGCGCGTGACCTTGGTCGCCGCCCCTGATGCAGACAAGCGCGGACGCCTGTCGCGGACGCACGAGATCCGCAGCTCTTGCGGCTTCTGCGGCGTCACCGATGCCGACGCGCTACTCGATGACATTCCGCCGTTGCTGCCAGGCACGCCGAAGCTCTGCTCTTCGTCGATCTCCACCTTGCTCGACGCACTGCAATCACGGCAACCCATCTTTGCCGCAACCGGAGGTTGCCATGGTGCGATTGTCGCGAACTCTGACCACGTCGTTGTCGGCGCCGGCGAAGACGTCGG
>SXPK01000102.1 GCA_005776365.1 Planctomycetia bacterium | reverse complement strand
GGCCGACGAGAATCGCCGCCAGAGTCGCGAGCCCACTTGGGAACAGCAGTACGCCCCCCATCGTCGGCATCGACGCAACCGCAAGTCCCAAGCATGCCGCCGCAGTCGCGCCGAGTGCGACGCCACCCGCCCGGCGGAAACTTGCCGCGGCGGGCAACTGCGCCATCGCCAGCAGTTGCACAAGCAGTAGCGCCAGCAACTGCAACATCACGACGGCGGTTTCCGCCCGCAAGACGTGGCCATCGCTCACTACCGGCGGCAACACGCAAAAGCACAGCGTCGAGAGCAAGGCCATCGCGCGTCCGTTGGCCAGCGTGCACACGAGGTAGCCGAGCATCGTGCAGGCTAGGACACCGAAGACCTGTGCGAGCCGGGCCTCGCCGACGCGGCGCGCAACCTGTTCGTCATCGACAACAGCCGCGCCTTCAGCTGGCGCAGCGCACCAGCCAAGGAACATCTCGCCAAAGGTTGGTCGCTGGGCAGACGCCGCAGCTTGCAGCCGTTCCCACTCGCCGGGCTCGACCAATGCGTCGAGCGACGCACCCGCTGCCAGCGCCGGCAGGATCACCGCGAGCAACACAAGGCTCGGGCCCCAAGCCCGGCGGCCCCAGCGGGCAAGGATCACGACGCAATCGCGATGCAGTCGATCTCGACCAAGCCACCTTTCGGAAGCTCTTTCACGGCCACTGTCGCACGCGCCGGCTTGTGGCTCGGGAAGCGCTTGCCATAGACCTCATTCACCGCGGCAAAGTCGGTCATGGACACGAGGAAGATCGTCGTGCGAACGACCTTGTCGAAGCTGGATCCAGAAGCCCGAAGCACGGCCTCGAGGTTTTGCAGGACTCGCTCCGCCTGTTCGGCCGCAGACGCGCCGACCATTTGCATCGTGGCGGGATCCAGCGCGATCTGGCCGGAGCAATAGACCATGCCGCCGGCTTTGACGGCCTGGCTATAGGGACCGATGGCGGCAGGAGCAGAACCAGTGGCGACGACTTCGGGTTTCATGGAGTAGGGGGCAAGCGCATGGGGCGCGCTCAGGGCTGGTTGCGCAAGCGTTCGCGAAGGCGCGATTCGACGGTCGGAGGCAGGAAGTGCTCGACGTCGCCGCCGTTGCGGACGATGTCCTTGATCAAGGACGACGACACGTAGGAATACTCAGCGCTCGGCATCACGAACACCGTTTCGATTTCGGGTCGCATGTGCCGGTTGGTCAGCGCCATTTGATACTCGTACTCGAAGTCTGAGACCGTGCGGACGCCGCGCAAGATCGCGCCGATGCCTTGATCCCGACAGAAGTCGACGACAAGTCCGCCAAAGGCCGTGACCGAGAGCCGCGAGTCCTTGGGCATCACGGCGCGCAGCATCTCGACGCGGTCTTCGGGACTGAAGGTCGCCGACTTCTGACGGTTGATCGCGACTGCGACCGTCAGATGGTCGAACAGCGGCAGCGCGCGCTGGATCAAGTCCAAGTGGCCGCGTGTGACCGGATCGAAGCTGCCTGGGTAGATCGCCTTGACCATCGGGAATCTCGAGGAAACGGGCGTCGGAATGTAACCGCCGACCTCCTCCGGTCACGGATCCGTCATGCACATCCTGCCGGACAAGAGCCTGTTGCTTGCCGCGGGCATCGCCCTGGCCACAGCATGGTTGCTCCACTTGCACATGGTCGCAGGCTGTGCGTTCGCCGCGATTGCCAGCGCTTTCGCCGGACACGGCAGAGCCTTCGCGCCATGCCTCGCGTCGCTGCCGACCTTGCTCGCAGCACTGCCGGGCCCTCTGCCAACCGCACTCGCACCGCGGCCGGGACCCGTCGTTGTCGAAGGCCGCGTCGCGTCGATGCACCGCGGCCTGGAACTGGGGACGACCACGCTCGAGGTCTGCACGGCGGGCGGCCTGCAACGGCTCTTGATCGAGGGCGAACTCGCAGCCCTGCCAGGCGACAGGATCCGCGCCGTCGCGCGTTGCAGCCAGAGCGCGATCCTCGACGAACCAAACGCAGTCCAGGCGCCGGTGTCGGCATGCACGATCGAGCGCGGCCCCCCCGGTCTCGCCGCAGAGTGCGCCCGGCTCGCGCGAGTATTGCAACGCGAAGTCGCGGCGATCGCGGGTCCAACGCACGAGTCCTTCCTGACTGCGTTGACGCTCGGCGGCGGCGCGCGGGCCCCTGTGGACGTGGCGGCGGCGCATCGCGCGACGGGTCTCTCGCACTTGTTGGCGGTGAGCGGCGCCCACGCGGCGATGCTCGCATGGCTGCTTGGCTTGCAACCGTTCACCGGCGGCCGCAAGCGACCGGTCGGACGCACGCATCTGTGGCTGGCAATGGTCGCGCTGCTCGCCTACGGCGCGGTGACTGGAATGGAGCCACCGATGTTCCGCGCGCTGTGCGGCTACGCGCTGGTTGCCATCGGTCTGCGAACTGGAAGAACGGCTTCGACGGCGCAGGCTCTGCTCTGGCCCGCGCTGTTCAGCGCCATCGTCGCTCCAGACGGGGTGCTATGCGTCAGCTTCTGCCTCAGCTACGCGGCAGTCGCCGGGCTCGGGCTTGCGGGGCCGCCTCGGGGAGAAGGTCGATTCGAGCGATTCGTCGCGGCGCCGATGCGTGCGTCCTTCTGGGCGACTGCGTGCACCGCGCCGCTGACCCTTGCCTACTTCTCACAACTCGCGCCCTGGACGATCCTGCTGACGCCGCTGCTGTCGCCGATCGTCGCGACACTGTTGCTTGCGTGCTTGCTCGGAGCCGTGCTCGGAGCCGTAGGGTTGTCCGTGGCGTCGCTGTTGCAAGCGCCAGTGAACGCATTGGCCGATGCCTATCTCTTGGCGATCACGGCAGCAGACACGTTGCCGTTCACGCCTGTTCACGCGCCCGGCGCACCTTCTGCCGCTGCGATGCTCGCCGCCGTTGCCATTGCCGCCTGGATGATCGTGACCGCAAGGACGCGAGGCCGCGTCCTGCTCGCCGCAGCCGTGTTGTGCAGCCCGCACTTCCTGCCGCCGCCGCAAGAAGGAGCGCGGGTCGAACTGTTCGCAGTCGGGCACGGCCAGTGCTGCCTCATTGTGACGGACGACGGCACGACGGTGATGATCGACTGCGGCAGCCAGCAAAGGCCTGCGCTGCCAGCCCAAAAGGCAGCGCGCTCGTTGCGTCGACGACGCATCGACGCCCTGGTGCTCACCCACGCCGACTTCGACCACACTGGCGGCGTCGCGTCCCTCGCGTGCCGGCTGCCGATAACTCTCGCACTGCTTCCAGAAGCGATGCGCAGTTCATCGACGCATGCGCGGCTGCGCCTTTCCGGCACCGAGGTTCGCTTCGCCGCGCCGGGGGAGGCAGTCCAGGTAGTGCCCGGAGTCGAGGCCGCATCACCGCCGCTGCAGGGTGCCAGCGACAATGACGCCAGCCTCTGGGTCCACGCCAAAGTGAATGGCTGGTCGCTCCTGCTGACCGGCGACGCAGAAGAAGCGGGCTGCGACGCCGCCATCCGGCACGGGCTCGCGCAACCGGCCGACGTCATCGTGCTGCCGCATCACGGCAGGCCCAACGCAATGGGCGAACGGCTGCTCGCTGCGACACAGCCGCTGTGCTGCCTCGTCTCCAATGCGCGCTGCGACGGCCTATCGAGCCTTGGCGTGCTCGCGATGACGTGCGGCATTCCGGTGTTTGCCACCGCAACGGCCGGCGACCTCACCGTCGTCGGCACCGCGACGCCACGCGTTCACGCAGCGGCCTTGCTCTCACCGACGCGCAGGACGCAGTAGCGATCAACCTTCGAGGGCTGCAAGGCAGAGCAGCGCCATCGCCGAGCCATAGGCGCGACCGAGTTCGTGGCTGTCGACGAAGGCCCCATCAAACTCAGGCAGATCGAGCACGAGCTTCTTCTGCTGCGCGCGCCAGACATCGCGCGGACCTGCGTCCGCGACAAAAGTCGTCGCCTCCGCGCGACCGAGCATGTCGAACCAGACGAAGAAGCCGCCATAGCCCAAGCGGTCGGCATGGTCGTCGTACTTGCGGACCGCGGCCAGCAATGCGTGGTGCTCGAAGGCTGCGGCGAGCGCGCGTTGCAGGTCTGCTGCATCGCTCTTGCCCCACTGGAACAGCGCCAACTCGCACAGCGGCATGCGGCCCGCGGCGGCAGGCGCCGTCGCGCGCGGCGGCCGCCGCCCCGGGTCGCCGTAGGTGTAAGCGCCCTGCTCTGTGCGGCACCGCCGCAGCGCCCCGATGCCTCGCGCAACGATCTCGACGTCGACGGCTTGCCCTTGGTCGCGCGCGTAGGCGAGCGCCTGCAAGGCCGTCGCGACCGCGAAGGGATTGCCATACTCGTGAAACCACATCCCGGTCTCCGGTTGCAGTCGGCTCAGTGCCAGGACGGCAGGGCCAAGCACCGCCTTCGCTGCCAACTCATCGCGGCGACTTGCCTCCGTGCCAGCGCCGCGGAGCTGCGCCCAGCGCGTCACGAAGCGCACTCGGTAGGCGCGCGCCCACAGGATCTCGTCGCGGTCCTCCAACGCGAGCTTGGCGTCGCTCTGCGCCAGTTGCAGCAACTGCTCAATGCGCCCTTCCATCGCAACGCGCAGCCCTTCGTCAACTGACAGCGCACCCGACCTCGCGCGACGCGATGCGTGCAACAGGGCTTCGCCGCATAGAAACGTCACGGCGAGGTGGACGTTGGCGAGGCTGTCGGTGCCGCCGAAGTCGTAGATGCTGTCCCGCACGACGCCATCTGCGTCACCCGCGTCGATCAAGTGCTGCGCACACAAGCGCCACAGATCCTCTTCCGCATACGTCCCTCGCGGCGCGCGCGAACCTTCGTCGCGCTCGCGCAACACCCGCTCGGGCAACGGCAGGAAGTCTTCGATTCCGCGCCAGAACGGACCGTGCCCTTCGGATTCCATGGCGCACTTCCACGCCCACGGCTCCTCGGGATGGGCCTTGGCGCACTCGGCCCAGGTGGCGATGGCCTCGCGTTCGCGTTGTGCACGTTTTTGCGCAGCCCCAATAAGGAAGCGAGCTTCGGCAGCCAGCGGCGGTGCAGGCTCCGAGTCGAGGAGGGCGAGCGCGAGCCGCTCGCAGCCGGCGAAGTCGCGGGTCCGATAGGCATCCCATAGAGCTTTCGCCGCAGGTGTCGCAGGAAACTCAGCAGTCGGCAGACCAACTCGCTCGCGCAACGGCGCCTCGAACCACTGCGGGTGCTGCGTCGTGATCGAATGCATCCGCGCCAGTTCTTTGCCGTCCGCGTCCAAGAGCAGCCAACCGGGCTCGATGAAGGAACCCCGCACGAGGCCATAGTCCTTCTGCACTTTGCCTTCGGGCGCCAGCCGAAGGCAGACGTAGCGGGCATTCAGAAGCGCAACGGTCGAGGGCCACGAGAAGGGGCCGGCGCGCATCGCCCGGTCGATTTCAGGCTGGCGGTCCATCGGCGAGCCCGCAACGCTCGGCACATACCAAAACACCGGCTTGCCCTCGGACTTGCTGCGTTGCAGCGCAGCGTCGAGGGACTCGGTCCACGCGATCGCCGCGCCGCATCGGTCCGCCAACGGAGTCGGAGCAACGCGGATCTTGCGCGTCGAATTCTGCGCGTGCACGGAAACTGCGAAGAACGCGAGAACGATTGCGACGCGAAGCATCGGCACAGGATACCGCTCGACCAGGGCGCGCGCCGCGCCCAGAATCGCACGCCCGCCACGTTCGCCGCATCGGCACCTTTTGCAAACCAACGAGATGATCGCACGCTCCGCCCTGTTGTTCGTGTTCGCAGTCACGATGTTGCCTGATGAGGGCCAATGGCTGCCGACCCAGGTTCGCGACTTCGACTGGCCGGCACTGGCCAAGCGCGGCCTGAAGCTCACGAAGGACGAGTTCTGGCACCCGGAGAAGGGCGGAGTGCTGTCCGCAACCGTGCAGATCAACGGCTGCACTGCTTCGTTCGTGTCGGCGGACGGACTGATCGTCACCAACCACCACTGCGGGTTTGGCGCCGTGACCGATCTCAGCACCCCAGAACACAACTACCTGCGTGACGGCTTCGCCGCCGGCTCGAAGGAGCAGGAGTTGCCGGCTCATGGCATGGTCGCCTTTGTGCTGAAACGCATCGAAGACGTCACCGCCAAGGTTCATGCCGCGCAGGATGCCGCGAAGACCGACCTCGAACGCTGGACCGCGACGCAACGGATCACGCAGCAACTCGTCGTCGACGGCCAGAAGCAGGAGCCCGACGCAGTCTGCAGCGTCGCGAGCTTTCTCGAAGGCAAGGAGTACCACCTCTACTACCGCACGCGCATCACCGACGTGCGACTCGTCTACGCACCCCCACGCGCAATCGGCGAGTTCGGCGGCGAAGTCGACAACTGGGAATGGCCACGCCACACCGGCGACTTCACGTTCTTCCGGGCATATGTCGGCAAGGATGGCGCGCCCAAGCCACATGCAGTGGACAACGTGCCGTTTCGACCGCAGCACTTCCTGAAGATGTCGAAGGGTGGCGTGCGCGAAGGCGATCTGGCCATCGTGATGGGCTACCCGGGCAACACGCAGCGCTACCGCACCAGCCTCGCCGTCGCCACGCGCCAGGGCTACATCTACCCCAAGCGCGATCAGTTGCTGACCGCGGTCATCCAGGTGCTGGAAGCGCATGCGAAGTCGAGCGAACAGAAAGAACTCGACTACGCAAGCCGCATCAAGTCGCTGGCCAACGTGCAGAAGAACGCGCGAGGGATGGTCTTTGGCCTGTCACGGAACGCCGTCGCGGAGCGCAAACGTCGCGAAGAAGAGGAACTCAAGACATGGCTGAGCGCGTCGCCCGAGCGCAAGCAGCGTTGGGGCACGGTGCTCGAGGACCTACTCGCGATCGACGAAGTGGAGGCCCAGAACATCGACCGCGAGATCGCGGTCGGATTCGGCCTGCCTCTGCTTGCGGACGTGCCGCTCGTTGAGGCGCTGATCGAGGCATGTGCAGCGCGGCTGGACGGCCGCAAGGGACTGCCACCGCAGTTGGTGGCGCAGCTCAAATCGGACGACCTGAACAAGGACCTGGACGCAGTCCAATTGCCGGTGTTTGGCATCCTGCTCGACGAGTTCCGATCCCTGAAACCAGAACGCCGCATCGAGGGAACCCAATCGCTGCCGACGTTGGAAGCACAGCCCTCCGGCCTAGCGCTCGCGCGAGAACTGCTGACACAATCGAGAATGGGCGACGCAGCGGCACGCGCCGCGACCTTCGCGACAGAAGAAGCGGGCATTGCAACGAGCGAGGACCCGCTGATCGTGCTGGCGCGCGGACTCGCGGCTGAGCGCGCGCGCTTTCAACGAGCGATGCGGGAACGCCAGGGCAGGATGCTGGTAGCAGGCCGCAAGTGGATCGAGGCGCAGGAGGCGTTCCGCGGCAAGAGCTTCTACCCTGATGCGAACAGCACCTTGCGCGTGTCGATCGCCGAGGTGAAGGGGTATTCGCCGCGCGACGGCATCCTCTACACGCCACACACGACGGTCGCCGGGCTGCTCGCCAAGGAGACCGGCAAAGACCCGTTTGAAAGCCCGAAGGCCCTGATTGCGGCCGCCGCCGGTCGCAAGGACAGCCGCTGGTTTGATCCGGATCTCGGCGACGTGCCGGTGTGCTTCTTGACCAATGCCGACACGACCGGCGGCAACAGCGGCTCTCCGGTGATCAACGGCAAGGGTGAGTTCATTGGCATCAACTTCGACCGCGTCTTTGAAAACGTCGCGGGAGACTTCGGCTGGAACGCGGATCGATCGCGGAATGTCTGCTGCGATTCCCGCTACCTGCTGTGGGTAGTGGAGTCCGTATTGCCGGCGCCAGCGCTGCTCAA
The DNA here is from genome assembly GCA_005776365.1 of Planctomycetia bacterium. GTDB lineage: Bacteria > Planctomycetota > UBA1135 > UBA1135 > UBA2386 > SXPK01. Next base: position 2,107 of record SXPK01000102.1, on the reverse strand, counting down.
AGAACTGGGGTTCTGAGTTCCTGGCCGAGGATCCATCGGTAGACGTCGTGTGACCAATCGACTCGACAGCTGCGGCGGCTCGGTGATTCTGACTGCAGAGCAGCTCGCTGGCCTCGAAGTGGTTTCACCACAACTCGGCAGCTGCGGCCGGCTCCGAAACCAAGAGGCTCGATCGCCAGCAGTCCGCGGATTCCGCAGATCCTGCTACGAACTCGGCCTTGGCTCTCGTGCTTCCTCAATCAGCCGCGCTTGCCGCCGGACTGTGAGACCACTCCTGGCCGCTACGGCAGTTCGAGACAGAGCCAACGAGCTGGGATGCCCGCTCAAGCCGCAGGCGCCACACGGAAGCAAACCACGAACCTTCAGCATTGCACCGAAGCGACGCGCCAGGGTGCAGACCGCGAAGTCGCTGCGCGAACTGATACCAAGGTCCGACGCAACCTGATCTCAACCACCAGATGAGGCAGCACGAGCCTCGTCGTAGACCACCACTTCTTCGAGCTCGCGATAGCGGCCGGCGTAGTCCATGCCAAAGCCGATCACGAACTCATCGGGGATCTCGAAGCCGACGTAATCGAGCGCCACGTCGACGACGCGACGCGATGGCTTGCTGAGCAAAGTCGCGACGCGAACTTGCGCAGCGCCTTGGGCCAAAAATCGATCGCGCAATGCCGCGATCGTTCGGCCCGTGTCGACGATGTCCTCGACGATGAGGACCGCCCGTCCGGCGACGCAAAGGTCACCCTGTGACCCTATGGTCACCGTTCCACTGCTTGTCGTGCCAACGCCATAGGACGAGGCGCGCAACTCGTGCCATTCCATCGCTCGCACGAGCGTGCGCTGAAGATGTCGGACGAACATGCGCGCGCCGTCGATGACGACGACTCCCACTGGCGGTTCGGACGGGAAGTCCTGCTGAATGGCTCGACCAATCTCGCGCACGCGGCGAAGGATCGTGTCGTGGGTGATCAGCACGCGAAACGGGTGGTCAACGGTCACAGCAGTGCACGAATCCAGAGGTTGGGACACCGGCGACGGCACGAACTCGCCGCCTGAAAAGGCTCAACAGGCTACTCAAAAGCTCGGTGCTCGGGGAGCCGCTCGCCGGGTGCTGAGAATGACGCTACGGTGGGCAGAATGCTGCAGCATCGCTACGGACCACAGGCGCACATCTTCGACGACGCCTACCTGTTGTCCTTGCTCGCGAGGTTGGCGCGTCCGGAAACCAACACCGAGACCGTTCCGGGGCTCGTCACGATTGCATACCAACGGATGCTGCAGGAAGTCCTGGCGCGCGAGTTCCCGAGCCAACACTGCAGGCTCGAGACGCGCATGACCAAGGCTGAACCAAATGCAGACTATGCAGGCACGATCCTGTGCCGATCGACCAAGCTGGTGATCTGCGCAGTGATTCGTGCCGGAATCCTCCCCGCCCAAGTCTGCTACCAGGCGGCCACCGCGGTGCTGCCGCCCGAGAACGTTCGACTCGACTTCTTGAACATGAGTCGCGAAGTGGATGACGCCCATCGCGTCACCGGCGTCCGCCTCGACGGCTCCAAGGTCGGCGGCCCCGTGGGCGACGCCGTGCTCCTCGTGCCGGACCCCATGGGAGCGACTGGAGGCACGATCCGCCGTGTCGCCGAGGTCTACCGCAACATGGATGGCGGTCGCCCCCGCAAGATGATCGCACTGCACCTCATGGCCACGCCCGAAGCAGTCCTTCGACTGCGGGACGAAGCGCCAGAAGTGACCCTCTACACTGCGAGACTGGACCGCGGCTTCTCGCCGCCAGAAGTCCTGGCGACGGTGCCCGGGACTTGTCCCGACCGCGAGCGAGGGTTGAACGACACCCAATACATCGTGCCCGGCGCCGGTGGTCTTGGTGAGTTGCTGACCAACAGTTGGATCTGACAGCCCGTTGAAAGCGCATGCTGCCTGCGAGCCTCTTGTCCGGGCCGCACCCAGCGTTGTGGGAGATGCCTCGAAACCCGGGCGAGTTGGGACGAGCCGTCGCGGCTAGCAGGGACGAGACGGGGAGGCAGCTCCTTGGCTTGCCGAGACGCTTGGCTTGCCGAGACAAGGTCACGCACTGTCCCGAGAGACTTGG
>SXPK01000101.1 GCA_005776365.1 Planctomycetia bacterium | reverse complement strand
GGTCCCCATGGTCGTCGCCATCACCAAGTGCGATCTGCCGCAAGCGAACACGATGCAGATCAAGCAGCAGTTGATGGTGAAGGGCCTGCAGGCGGAAGAATGGGGCGGCACCACGGGCATCGTGGAAGTGTCGAGCACCAAGCGCACCGGCCTCGAGCACCTCATCGAGCGCATCATGCTCGAATCGGAAGTCCTCGAGTTGAAGGCGCGCCCCGACGCACCGGGTCGCGGCATGGTCGTCGAGAGCAAGCAGTCGCCTGAACAGGGCGTCGTCGTCACGGTCCTCGTCACCGACGGCACACTGAAGTTGAAGGACTCGATCGTGTGCGGCGAGAGCTTCTCGCGCGTGCGCGCGATGATCGACGACCACGGTCGCCAGATCACCGAGGCCCCGCCGTCGACGCCCGTCACGGTTTTCGGCCTCGACCGGCTGCCGATGCCAGGCGACAAGTTGTTCGCCGTGGAAGACGCGAAGAAGGCGCGCGAGGTCGTCGAAGACCGTCAACGCCGCATTCGCGAGCAGTCCCTCGCCGAGCGCAGCGCGGTGACGCTCGAGACTCTCTCCGCCAAGTTGGCCGAGAAGCACATGCAGGAGATCAAGCTCATCCTGAAGGCCGACGCCATGGGTTCGCTCGAGCCCCTGCGCAAGTGCCTCGATGAACTCACCACGCCCGAGGTGCGCGTGAATCTCGTGCACAGCGCGCTGGGTGGCATCAACGAGACGGACGTCAGCCTCGCCGAGGCTTCTGGCGCCGTCATCGTTGGATTCCACACGGTTGCCGACAGCAGCGCTCGACAGGCCGCCGAGCGCGCCGGCGTCGAGATCCGCTACTACGACGTCATCTACGAGTTGCTCGACAACGTGAAGGCGGCGATGGAAGGCCTCCTCAAGCCCCAGGAAGTCGAGTCGATCCTCGGCCACGCCGAGATTCGCGCAGTCTTCAAGTCGAGCAAGTTCGGCGTCATCGCCGGCTGCTACATCACGGACGGCTCCTGCAAGCGCAACGCGAAAGCGCGGCTGTCGCGGGACGGCCGCGTCGTCTACTCGGGCAAGGTCGCAAGCCTTCGCCGCGAGAAGGACGATGCGCGCGAAGTTCGCGCCGGCTTCGAGTGCGGCATCACGCTGCAGGACTTCCAGGACCTCAAGGAAGGCGACATCATCGAATTCGCACAGGTCGACCTGGTGCGTCGCACGCTGTAGTGCGCGCCCAGGAGTCTGTTGCGACGAGAGTCGGAAGAACGCCCTTGCTGCACATCGGTGTCCTCCAGTTCACGATCGAGATCCCCTACGCGGAGTCCTTGAAGGACAAGCGAGGGGCCCTCAACTCGCTCAAGGACCGGCTGCGCCGTTCCTACAACCTGTCGATCTCCGAGATCGAGGACCAGGACGACTGCAAGATCGCCACGCTGGGCGCTGTGATCGCCGGCTCCGACATCCCGGGCCTCAACAGCACGATGGACCACCTGCTCAACACGCTGCATGACTGGAAGGACGGCACGCTGACCGACCACCAGATGGAAATCTTCACTCCGCGCTGACTGCGCTGCGCCGCCAAGCCCGCTCCCGCCCCACCGATGAACGAACGCCGCCTGCATCGCCTCGAAGGCCAGATCCAGCAACGGATCGCCGAGATCCTGCTCCGCGACTTGCAGGACCCGAAGCTGGGCATGGTGACCATCTCGCGCGTCGAACTCGACTCCGAGTTCACGCAATGCAGGGTTTACTGGTCCGTGCTCGGCGATCCGAAGAAGCGGGCGCAGACTCGGGGCGCGCTGGGCAGGGCGCGAGGCTTCATCCAACGCGCAGTCGGCGCATCGTTGAGCACGCGCACGGTGCCCCACATCGAGTTCGTGTTCGACGAGAGCATCGCGGGCGCGGTCAAGATGCAGGGCACGCTGACCGAGTTGCGGCGCGAACGACAGGTGCGCACCGGCGTCGAAGAACCGCCGATCGAGGCGGAACCAGCCCCACGCAAGAAGAAGCCGGACTGAGGCGATCCGCGGAGTTTCCGACGGTTCGCGGCATACTTCGGGCCCTTGGCGGCCAAGCGCCGCTGGAGACTCCCGATGCGAACCAACCCTCTGTTTGCCGTTGCCCTTCTCTGCGCCGCGCTCTCGGCGCAGGATCCCGCCGCCAAGCCCGCGGCAATTCCGGAAGCGAAGTCCGACGCGGCGACGGCAATGCTGCTGCGCGCGTGCGCGACGATGGGTGCCGCGACCAGCGGCGCGTTCACCTCCGACCAAGAAGATGACTCGGCGATGATGCGCGGCCAAGAACTCCCCTTCGGCAAGGACGCGATGCGCGTCCGCGGCGGCTGGGACCAGCAACAGCGGTGGGCAGTGGTCGGCGACGACGCCCTGGTCATCCGCGGCGGCCGCATGGTCGTGGAGACCGAGGGCGGCTGGAAGTTGCGCAAGTCGACGCTCGGATCCGGCGGGCCGCTCCCGTTCGTGCTGTCGCCGCGGTTGTTGTTCACTCAGATCGCGGAGTTGCCAGCCGCAGTTCGCCAGGTCGTGCACATCGAAGCCGGCAAGGTGCAGGAGCGCGATGTCGCGGTGTTGACCCTTCGCCTGCGCGGCGAGGATGCCAGCGAACTCGCGCTGTCCGGCGCGCTGCCCAGCGGCGGCGGCGGCTTTGGCGGCATGTTGATGATCGGCGGGCTCGGGAACGAGATGCCGGAGAAGGCCTTCGAGATCGACCTCGCGCTCTTCACGGCCCTGGACTCCGGCGAGGTGCTGCGGTTGCGCGCCAAGGTCTACGAAGACGATCCGATGATGGCCAACGTCCGCTTTGCGATTGCAGGCGCGGGCGAAGACGGCGAGGCGCCCGAAGAAGAAGAGAAGGAGGAGCCTGTCGTCGAGCGCGGCAAGGAACCGATCAAGAAGGGACTGCCAGAACGGAAGCCCAGCCGCTCAGAGAGCATGACGTACCTGAAGGTCGACTTCACCGAGTTGGGCAAAGCAGCTGCGCCAGAGGTCGATGCCAACGGTCAGCGCTGGCTCAAGGAGAACTGAGCGCGACCGCGGCGCGAACTGCCGCGCCTTTCAGCCGGCGACGAACTGCAGCAGCGGCTCGTCGCCCTGCCGCTGACGGAAGGAGCCGATGCGCGCCGCGCATGGCGCGCCCGCATCGAGAATGCGACGCTGCGCCTCGTCCGCGAAGCTCTCTGGCACCGCGAGCAGCAGACCGCCGCTCGTCTCCGCATCGAAACACAGATCCGTGAGCGCGGGTTCCACGCCTTTCTCGATGCGGGTCTTGGGCCCGAAGTGCTGCTTGCCGCGGCTGCATCCGCCCGAAGTCACGCCGCCGCGCACGAGTTCCAACGCGCCCGGGAACACCGGTAACGCCGACGCACGCAACAGCAGCACGAGCCCGCTGCCAGCCGCCATTTCGTGCGCATGGCCGACTAGGCCAAAGCCGGTGACGTCCGTCGCGCCGTGCACGACCGCGCCCACCATTGCTTCGCACGCAGCGCGGTTGAGCGTCGCCATCAGTTCCATCGCGCGCTGCACGTCGACGCCACCTGCCTTCTGCCGCTTGATTGCTGTCGACACCGGACCCATGCCGACCGGCTTGGTCAGCAACAGCGCGTCGCCGTCTTTGGCGCCCGAGTTGGGCCACCACTTCTGTGGGTGAACGAACCCCGTGACCGACAACCCGAACTTGATCTCCGCATCGCTGACCGAGTGCCCGCCGCACAGCACGGCTCCGGCTTCGCGCACCTTCTCGAGCCCGCCTTGCAGGATCTCCGCGAGCAAGTTGAGGTCGAGATCCTTGGGCCAGCCGACGAGGTTCATCGCCGTGACGGGCCGGCCTCCCATCGCGTAGACGTCCGACAACGCGTTCGCCGCAGCGATGCGACCAAACCAACGAGGGTCGTCGACGATCGGCGGGAAGAAGTCGACCGTCTGCACCAGCGCACGTTCGGACTCGACACGAAAGATCCCTGCATCCTCGAACCCGCGGTGACCCGCGAGGAGATCGGGATGCTCGATCGTGCCCAAGGTTTGGAGAACCTGCCCGAGGCTCCCCGGCGGCAACTTCGCGGCTCAACCCGAGCTGGATGCGTGCTCGGTGAGGCGCTTCTTTTCTGGTTCGTTCATGGCGGGGAGATCGCGCTGCGGAGGATCGCCGCGAGCGCATGAAGGTCTTCGAGGAGCAGCGTGCGCGCGTCAAGCAGCACGTGGCCGTCGTGCACGCGCGCAAACACTGCGATCGGCACGGCAGCGCGCAGACGATCGGCGAGCGAATCACCGCCTTGGATCGCGACGGCGAAGCTCGGCAGCGACTTGGCAGGGTTGGCGCCAGAGCCTGCGAAGGACTCGCTGGCGACAACTTTGCCGCAGCCCTTTGGCAGCAGTTCGAGCAGGTCCTCGCTGCGCGCCCGCAATTCATCAGCGGACGCCGACAGCATCCGCAGCGTCGGGATCTCCATTGCTGCATCGCCATCGCGATATACGCGCAGTGTCGCTTCGAGAGCCGACAGGGTCAGCTTGTCGCACCGCAGCGCTCGATAGAGCGGATGCGCGCGCATCGCCGCGATGTGCGTCGGGTTGCCAAGCAGAACACCACACTGCGGGCCGCCCAGCAGCTT
>SXPK01000100.1 GCA_005776365.1 Planctomycetia bacterium | reverse complement strand
TCGATGCGCAGCAACGACGGCTGAGTACCACAACTTCAGTACGCGTACAAGCTTGCGGTGACGCGATACTCAGCAGGCAACTGACAAAGTAGTGCTAGCAGCCCGTTGAAGAACGCATGCTGCCTGCGAGCCCGGCAAACAGGCCGATCTCTGCGTCGTGCGAACTCCGTCGAATCCATGGATTCGACTCCGTTCGCACTCCTTGATCTCGACCCGGCTGCCAGGCTCTCGGCGACGCAGCCGGTCTTCAACGGACGGCTAGGTGTCACGTCGCCGAACACCGCGAGTTCGGAATGCGCACATCGCGGCGACAGGCGGAAGCGGCACAAGGGTTGCCATCCACGGCCCGCCGGCTCCTACCGACTCCGGCGGGACGCCGGCATGCCGCGTTTGCGGCATTCGCGCCTCGCCCCAGCCAAGCAGAGGCGTTCATGACGACATTCCAAGCACGCTCGCGTGCTCGCCGCGTCTCTTGATGCGGCACTCCGACGCCCGTTGCGGGCCGGTGGCCTTCTGGCCCCGGCCTGCGCTGGGCGCCGGTCCCAATCCGTCGGAAGCGTGGCGGCCAAGGCCGCTGCCGCCACCTTGGAGCACTAGAGTGCGCCCCGACGCAAACTCCAAATGGCAACGGGGGAGTCCCCATGGCGACGAGCACGGATAACATGAGTCGGATATCCCGTAGGTCTTACGGAGTTGGCCTTATGTCCCCTCGCTTCCTTGCCGCGTGCGTCCTTTCTTGCGCCCCTGCCTTCGCGCAAGGGCTGACCGTCGTCGATGGCCCGTCCATGCAAGCGCTCGACGTGCACGTGCTGCCTCAAGGCGGAGCCACGAACGGCTCGACGCTGCTGTTGCAGGCCGTCGAGTTCTTGCCGCTCGAGATCACCGGCCGTGGCGAGAGCATGGAGATGCGCACGGATTGTGCGCGGCTCGACACGCGCAATGCCATCAGCCGGATCGAGTTGCCCGGTGGCCGTCGCATCCTCGCCTACAGCCGGACCGCTGCGCGCTTCTATGGCTACCTGCTCGTCGACTCGAACGGCGAGGCGCGAGTACTGCTCGAACTCCCAGGGATCGGTTTCTTCGGCGACGCAAATCCGTTCGCCGACCGCATCGCTGTCGATCGCCAGGGCACGACGATGTGCGTCGTTGCCGCGGCCGGCGGCATCCACGTGGTGAAGCTCGACGGGACCACGTTCGCCAGCACCGGCACCGCGGCGCGATTCTCGCAGCACGCTGCCGCGCTCGCTGCGGATCCAATCTCGGTGATGGTCGGACCGACGCACGCCTTCTTTGTCAGCCGTGATGCGCGAATGTGGCGAATGCCGCTTGCCGACCTGGGCAGCCCCGTTGCGTGCACGCCCCAGGGTGGAGTGAGCACCAGCCGATTGAAACCAGAACTGGCAATGTCGGAGGACGGCGCGAAGGTCGCGTTCCTCTACGGGCCCAGCAACACCAGTTTGAGCATCTACCTGCTGGGCACTGCCGGCGGCCCGACGATGCTCCCGCCGCCACCAAGCAAGTACGAGGACGCGAACTACCTGCCGGAAGGCACTGGCCACCTGAAGTTCCTGCTCAACCGCGATGGCTCGCGGCTGTTCTACGTCGACGCCAACGTCCGCGACGAGAGCCACCTCCTCGACACCAGCGGCGTGCTCGCCGACTTGCAAATCACACAGGATTCGATCTTCGAGCCCTACATCGGCATCCACATCCTGCCGACGTTCAAAGGCAACGTGTTGATCGCGTCGATCGGCGACCCCGACCAAATGGACTGGTTCTCGGCCGAGCTCGCGCCCACCGGCAACGTCGTCCGCAACATCACGGGCACGGGTTCGTTCGCGCAGCCATTCCCGGCCGGCACGATGATTCCGACGAAGGTGGCGATCGCGGGCAACCGCGCGCTCGTGACCGACGCGTCGCCCACCAACGCCTCGATGCAGAACCTGCGCGTGCTCGACCTGACGGCGTCCACCAGCGCGGTGCTGTTCCAGGATCTCGATGGCCCGATCCTGACCGGCGCCAGCACGGGCCCAGTGCCTGACGTCGTCGTGCCTGGGGTTGGCGACCGCCTCTTCCATGGCGCAACCGGCGGCCTGATTGCTGCCGCGCCGCCAGGCTTCCACATCGGAACTCCGATCAGCGGCTCGTGGTTCAGCGTCGCGACGGTGAAGATCCCGCCGGACTGGACGGCCCTAGTCTTCTACTTCCCCGATGGCACGGGTGTATTCGGACCGCTCATGCACCGGCTGCGGCAGGCAGCGATCACGCACCAGGACCTGCTCGCGGTCAGCACCGACCAGGCGCTGTCGACCATGGGCGTCGGCGTGGCCCAGGCCAATGCGCCGCTCGCGGCACCGCAGCCCATCCGGCTGATCCTGTCCGGCGCCGCGAACTGACCGCTTTTGCTCCGCGCCGGGCCCGCCTCGATTCTCCGGCGCGAAGGGCACAGCCGTTGCTTGCGGAGAGCCGATAGTGCTTCGTGATCCACCGCAAGTGGATGGCGATGATCGCACCGCCGTAATCATGTCGTAAACTTTCGCGTCACCCACGCTTCGACGGTCGCCGTCCACAGGGAGCCATGCGGCCCCCGCCGGTGCCACCGCGACTTCGGCCCGATCTCTCGCAGAGGTACCCGTGCACGTCGGCTACGTCCTGAAGAAGTTCCCCCGCAACTCCGAGACGTTCATCCTCAACGAGATCCTGGCACTGCAGCGCCACGGCGCCGATGTCACGGTGTTCTCGCTGAATCGCCCCGATGACGGCGTCTACCACCGCGGGTTGAGCGAGTTGAAGCGGCCCGTCGTCTACATGCTCGGCCGCAGGCCAGAGACGATGCCTGCCCATCTGCAAGCAAACTGGCCGATGATCTGCGCCAGAAAGGAGCAGCTGTGGGGCCAGTTCTCGGACCTCGTGCAGGGGCAGCGCCCCGACACCTGGGCCATTTTGAACTGGGGCCTCGACCTCGCGCTGCAACTCAAGAAGCACGGCATCGACCGCATGCACGCGCACTTCGCGACGATCTCTGCCTACGTCGCGCGCGCCGCCAACGCCTTCACCGGCGTCCCCTACAGCGTCACCTGTCATGCGAAGGACATCTACCGCGAGGGCGTGACCGCGGACCGATTCACCTCGCTGCTCGGCGCGAGCGACTTCGCGGTGACCGTCTGCGAAGCCAACAAGAACTACATCATGGAGAACCTGGAGGGCCACAAGCTGGACCTTCGCGTTCTCTACAACGGCGTCGACGTGAACGCCTTCCACCCCAAGGAACGCCGGCCGAGCGCCGAGCCGACGGTTCTCTCCGTGGGCCGCTTGGTCGAGAAGAAGGGCTTCAAGGTCCTGCTCGACGCGATGGCGCTGATGCGCGACCAGGGCTTCACGCCGCGGTGCGAGATCATCGGCGATGGCGAAGACGCAGAGCAACTCAAGCAGCAATCCGCCGAGTTGAAGCTCGACAACGTCCACTGGCTCGGCATGCGCACTCAGGACGAAGTGCGCGCCGCAATGAGCCGGGCGACCGTGATGGCGCTGCCATGCATCATCGGCAACGACGGCAACCGCGATGCGTTGCCCACGGTGCTGCTCGAAGCACAGGCCGCTGGCCTGCCGATCCTCAGCACACCGGTCGGCGGCGTCGAAGAGATCGCGGACTTCGGCAAGGCGGGAGTGATCGTGCCTCCAGCCGACGCGCAGGCTGTCGCCACCGAGTTGACGAAGCTGCTCCGCGACCCCGGGCGCCTGCAGCAGTTGTCGATCGCAGGCCGCAAGCGCGCCGAGCAATGCTTCGACCTCTCGACCAACGTCGGCAAGCTGCTCTCCTGGTACCACAACGGCAGGAAGGCGGAGCAGGCGTGAAGTCACGCATCGCATATCTCTGCGCCGATCCGGGAATCCCCCCGGACAGCAGCAAGGGCGCGTCGGTGCACTTCCGGTCGATGGCAGCCGCAATGGCGCACGCCGGCGCGGACCTCGACGTGTTGATGACTCGTGCCGGCTCCGTCGAACCATTCGCACCGCATCGCGCCAGGGTGTTGCCGACGCCGCGCGCGCCGGGGATCGCCGGCGAAGTCCTGCAGCTGGCGCATTCAGCGGCCGTGTTCGCCGCACTGCAAGAATCCGGACCGCACACCGCAGTCTACGAACGACTTTCGCTGTTCTCCGGCGGCGGGCTCGCCTACGCGCGACACAACAACCTGCCCTACGTCGTCGAAGTCAACGCGCCGCTCTGGGTAGAAGCCAAGCAGTTCCGCTCCCTCCACCTCGCCGCAACTGCGGAAGCGCTCTGCCTGGACACATTGCGTGGCGCCGATGCGGTGTTCGCGGTGTCGGCCGAACTCGCAAAGCTGTTGGTGGCGGCCAGCGCGCCGCAAGAGCGAGTTCATGTGCTCGGCAACGGCGCGCACGTCGACGCATTCGCCACCGCGGCGCCGATGCCGCGGCCCGCCGCGCTGCAAGGCAAGCCAGTGATCTTGTTCGTGGGCTCACTCAAGCCGTGGCATGGCATCGGCTTCTTGCTCGATGCATTCACCGCGCTGCGCAAGCAGGTCGCGTGCGGACTCTGGATCGTCGGCGACGGACCGGCCCGCGACGAAGTCGAGGCGAGGGTCGCGGAAATGCCGGATGACATCGTTTATGAGGGCCCGGTCGAACACGAAACGATGGGGTCATATCTCGCAGCGGCTGACGCGGTCTGCGCGCCGTATCCGGCCGCAGCTCCAGGCTACTTCTCGCCGCTGAAGGTCGTCGAAGGACTCGCCGCGCGCCGCCCACTGATCGGCAGCAAGGTGCCTTGTGTGCTCGGCGAGCTCGGCGGCGAAGACCTTCCCGGCTTGTTCGACGCCGATTCGATCGACGGCTTCGTCGCCGCCGCCAAACGAGTCTTCGCCAATCCGCGCGCAGCGCTCGCGAGCGAACGGCTGGTGCAGGGTCTCGACTGGAAGCACAAGGCCAGAATCGTGCTGCCGTGGCTGCAACCCGCGCCAACGACAGCAGAGGAACCTCGTGCCAAAGCCTAGACCGAGCTTCCGCCAACGGACGACGCAGGCTCTCTACGTGTGGAGGCGTCTGTTCCCGTATCTCGGGATGTATCGCCCGCAGCTCCTCGCCGCGTTCTCGCTCACGACGATCGTCGTGCTCGCAGAACTCGCGAAGCCTTGGCCGCTGAAGGTCGTGATCGACCAGGTGCTCGGCAACGAGCCGTGGGCGATCCTGCCAGCGGACCTGACGGGACGCGAGAACGCCGGCACGCTGGCGCTGCTCGCAGGCGCAGCGGTGCTCGTGTTCTCGATCATCACCGGCATCGCGAGTTACTTCCGCGACCTGTGGCTCGCCGAAACCGGACAGAAGGTCGTCAACCGAGTCCGCCGGCACACTCTGGAACGAATGCTGTTGATGTCGCTGCAATGGCACGAGCAGCGGCGTCGCGGCGACATGCTGCTGCGGCTGGTCGGCGATGCATCGCAACTGCGAGTGCTGCTGATCGACGGGTTGTTCTCGTTGATTCGCGAGGGCCTGCTCGTGTTCGGCACGCTCGCCGTGATGCTCGTCATGGATTGGCGACTGGCGCTCATGGCGATCGCCGTGATGCCAGCGATCGCGGTAATGACTTCGCTCTTCGGCGTGAAGTTGCGCGGCGCCGCACGCAAGCAGCGCGCGAAGGAAGGCGACCTCGCCACTTCGGTTCACGAGACGATTTCGTCAGTGCCCGTGATCCAGGCTTACGGCCTCGAAGAACAGGCCGCCGAGGCGTTCACGAAGGCCAACCGCAAGAGCGCGAAGGCAGGGCTCGCTGCGACTCGAATCGAAGGTCGCCTCGGCATCGGCGCAGAAGTCGCGCTCGCGCTCGGCATCGGACTCACCCTCTACTATGGCGCGCTACGGGTCGCCGCCGAGGACAGCGACCTCACCGCAGGCGATCTGCTCGTGATGCTCGCCTACGTCAGATCGTTCTACAAACCGATCCGCAAGGGCATGCAGCGCAGCGCCGCGATGATCAAAGCTGCCGCGGCCGGCGAACGCATTCTCCACCTGCTCGACGCGGTCCCCGACCTGCCCTGGCCGGCGGAGCCCAAGCGCATTGCCAACCCGCGCGGTCAGATCACGTTCGACCGTGTCAGCTTCCGCCATGGCGACGGGCGGCAGGTGCTGGATGACGCGAGCCTCATCATCGAGGCGGGCCAGCACG
>SXPK01000099.1 GCA_005776365.1 Planctomycetia bacterium | reverse complement strand
TGCGGTCACTCCGGTCAACGTGCCGTCGCGAACGATGGCGCAGATCGAGAACCAGATCGTGTTCCCGACCGTGCATGCGATGAATCGTGAGAACCGTCGCTACCGGGGCTTCCTATATGCGGGCTTGATGCTGACCGCGCAGGGACCGCGAGTGCTCGAGTACAACTGCCGCCTCGGCGATCCCGAGACGCAGCCGCTGTTGATGCGCCTGCAGAGCGACATCGTTCCGTTGCTGCTCGCGACCTGCGAGGACAAGCTCGAGGAGCAGCAGGCGCCGAAGTGGGACCCGCGTCCGTGCGTGTCGGTCGTTGCATGCAGCGGCGGTTACCCAGGCGAGTATCGCAAAGGCGTGCCGATCTTCGGCCTCGAGCGCGTGACGACCGGCCCGGATCTGCAGGTCTTCCACTCCGGCACCGCGAAGAAGGGCGGAGACATCGTCACGACTGGCGGACGGGTCCTCGCGGTGACGGCGATGGGCAAGGACGTCGAGGAAGCGCGCGCCCGCTGCTATGCGGCGCTGTCGCAGATCGAGTTCGATGGCATGCACTTCCGCAAGGACATCGGCATCCGCGCGTGAGCCGCGCGGCTCTTGCCACTAACGTCCGGCGCCCGTGGACCCCGTGCAGGAACTCAGGACTGTCGCGCAGCACTTTCGACGACAAGGCTGCCGGTGGACGGCGCAGCGTGAGGGCATCGTGCGCGCCGCGTTTGCGAAACACGATCACTTCACCGCCGACGAGTTGCTGACGCGTTGCCGCGCCGATGACCCGCGGGTTTGCCGCGCCACCGTCTATCGAACGCTCGCAGTGCTGGAATCTGCGGGCTTCGTGGAGGGGCTCGACGCCGGTGACGGCGGTCGTCGTTTCGAGCACGTTCTGGGGCACGCGCATCACGACCACATGGTGTGCACACGATGCGGCGCGATCGTCGAGTTCCAAGACCCGGAGATCGAGGCGCGCCAGGAGGCTGCGGCGAGAAAGCACGGGTTCAAGATCGAGCGGCACAGCTTGCGCCTCTACGGCCAATGCCGTTCGTGCGCGCGCCGCGGGCGCGGAGGCAGGGCGTGAGCTACGACCAGGGCCATTGCATTCTCGTCGTCGATGACGAGTCGGACATGGCCGAGTCGTGCGCCTTCTTGCTGCGCCGCAAAGGCTATGAGACCGCAGTGGCGACGAGCGCGGAGCAAGCGGTCGAAGAACTGGCGCGACGCCCGTTCGCGCTCGTCGTCAGCGACGTGCGGATGCCGCGAATGAACGGGATGCAACTGCTCGCGGCCGTGAAGTCGCGCGACGCGGACATCGAAGTCGTGTTGATCACGGGGCACCCCGACATCCAGGGTGCGGTTGCGGCGATCAAGCAAGGCGCGTTCGACTACTTGACCAAACCTTATGCGGAGAAGGACCTGTTGGAGCGCGTCGGCAAAGCGCTCGCGCATCGCCGCGTGAAGCAAGGCAACGAAGGCTTGAAGGACCGCCTCAAGTCCGGCGTCGACGGCCGTCGCCTCGTCTACCAGAGCGCCGCGTTCGGCGACGTTGTCACCATGCTCGAGCGTGCGGCGCGCACCGACGCATCGGTGCTGATCCAAGGCGAGAGCGGCACCGGCAAGGAGTTGCTCGCTCACCATTTGCACGACAAGAGCGCGCGGGCCGAGAAGCCCTTCGTGCCCGTCGACTGCACGGCGATTCCGGCGGAGTTGTTCGAGAGCGAGTTGTTCGGCCATGAACGAGGCGCGTTCAGCGGCGCGTCGCACGACAAGATGGGCCTGTTCCAGGTCGCGGACGGCGGCACGCTGTTCTTCGACGAACTCGGTGAGTTGCCGCTGCCCTTCCAGGCCAAGCTCCTGCGTGCGATTCAGGAACGCTCGATCCGTCGCATCGGCGCGAACGCCGAGATCTCGGTGGATGTCCGCATCGTTGCGGCGACCAATCGCGATCTCGTGCGCGAGGTTCAGGAAGGACGGTTCCGCCAGGACTTGTTCTACCGACTCGATGTCGTGCGCTTGCAAGTGCCGCCGCTGCGCGATCGAACCGAGGACATCGAGGTCCTTGCGCGGCAGTTCCTCACGCGGTTCGGCGCTCGCTCGGGCGTCGTGTCGATGGACGCCGCGACACTGGCGGCACTGCGCGCCTGCGCGTGGCCAGGCAACGTGCGCCAGTTGCGCAACGCGATGGAACGGGCGTGCGCGCTCGCGACCGGACCGGAATTGACGGTCGACGACCTGCCGCGCGAGGTTCGCGGCGGCGAGCCGACGAGCGCCGCGGTCGATGCCGACGCGGCGGGCACGTTCCAAGAGATCAAGGCGCGCACGATCGCGGCGCTCGAGAAGGGCTACATCGAGGGCCTGCTGAAGAAGCACAACGGCAACGTGACGCATTCGGCCGAGGAGGCCGGCATGACGCGATCGGCGTTGCAGAAGCTGATGGGCAAGCACGGCCTGCGCGGCAGCGACTACCGCGACGCCTGAGGGCTCACCGCAAAGCGGATGCGCGGACGGCCACCTTGCGTTCACCGAGCAGCCGCGCCGGCCGATGCTGCGGCCGCAGGGCCGCGCGTGTTTCGGTCGTGATCTGCCGCACCACAGCATCAACATCGTCCGTGAGGATGATGCGGTCGATGTCGTCCTGGTCGATGGTGCCTTCCTTGCTCATCGTGCCGCGCATGAACTCGATGAGCGGACGCCAATACTCCGTGCCCATGAGCACGATGGGGAAGCTCTTCACTTTTCCCGTTTGCACCAGGGTCGCGACCTCGAATAGCTCGTCCATGGTCCCGAACCCGCCAGGCAGGATCACGAACGCGTAGCTGTATTTCACCAGCATCAGCTTGCGGACGAAGAAGTAGCGGAACTCGACGAAGCGATCGATGTAGGCATTGGGTCGCTGCTCGTGGGGGAGCACGATGTTGCACCCGACGCTGATGCCGCCGGCTTCGCGCGCGCCACGGTTGCCAGCCTCCATGATGCCAGGCCCGCCTCCGGTCATGATCGTGAAGCCCGCCTTCGAAAGACCGAAGGCCACGCGGCGCGCGAGTTGGTAATGCGGGTGACTCTCGGGGAACCGCGCGGAGCCAAAAATCGTCACGCAAGGCGGCACGAAGTGCAGCGCGCGGAAACCTTTGATGCACTCACAGAAGATGCGCAGGGCCCGAAGCAGTTCGGAGAAGCGGTTGCGGGGGCCGGCGAGGAACTTCTGCTCGCCGAGGGCAGGGGACGACTTGCCCCAGTCGCGCGGTTGGACGGCGTTCGTCATGACCATGCCTGCAGTCTGTTCCACGCGGTGGTGGACGCAAGATCCGAAGGTGTCAATCTGCGTTGGCGCGTCGGCGTTCAACGAAACGTCAGGTCGCGGACGTTGCGGTCCTTGAAGATCGAGAGCAGCAGTTGTTCTCGCTCCGCCCCGGTCGCGACGCGCAGGCGATCGACTTGCTCTTGGTCGACGCCCTCGATCGCGCGAGGAGCAAAGATCATCCCCGGCGACAGACTTGCAAATGGAGTGAGCGCCGCGACTACGCCCACGGGACCACCCTCGACTGCGAGGTCCGGGTCGAACATGCAGTAAGCGCCGACGAGCGGCGCGAACGCGGTGTCGAGCGGGTCGAACACGACGAAGCTGAGCAGATAGGGCGCCATGAGTTCAGGCTCGAATCCCTCTGACTCGAGGATCCCGTGAAGTCGACGATGCACGTAGACCGGGATGGACCCTCCGCCTTCGAGATGCAGTTCGCACTCCTGCCGCTGCACGAGCAGGCAGGCACCGCAACCGGATAGCGACAGGATCGCAACCAACGCCACGGCGATGAGGATCGCGTGGCGCACGGCTCAGCTTTCGGCGCGCGCTTCTTTGACCATCTGGCGGAACACGACCATGCCATCGCCGTCCTTTGGCAACGAGCCGCGTTGCTGCAGCGTCGTGCGCCAGTCGGGCATGTGGGTCGGCAGGAAGCTGCGGTCGGGGTGCGGCATCATGCCGAGCACACGGCCGCTGCGATCCGTGAGGCCGGCGATCGCTTCGGGCGAGCCGTTGGGGTTCTGTGGGTAGGCCATCGTCGCCTCGCCGCGGTCATCGACGTAGCGCAGCGCGACATAGCCTTCGTCCGCGAGCAGGCGCGCGATGCCTTCGTCCTTCGGCACGAGGCGGCCTTCGCCGTGCGCCGCGGGCCAGCGCAGCGTGAGGCCCGCGGGCAAGAACGCGCAGCGGCTCTTCTGCGTCTTCAACGTGACCCAGCGGCACTCGTAGTGGTTGCTGAGGTTGTGCGTCAGCGGGACCTCTTCATCGAGCGTGCCGCGCGTGCACGGCAACAGGCCAAGACGCACGAGCACTTGGAAGCCGTTGCAGATGCCGATTGCGAGCCCGCCGCGGTCGCGGAACTGCGTGATGCGGCCGCCAAGGCGGCTCTTCAGCTCTTGCGCGAGCACGCGGCCCGACGCGATGTCGTCGCCGTAGGAGAAGCCGCCGGGCACCGCGAGGATGCGATAGTCGAACAGGCGGTCAGGCTTCTGCAGCAATTCGGTGATGTGGACGAACTCGGGCGCACCGTCGGCACGCGCGAACGCGAAGTGCGTCTCGCGCTCGCAGTTGATGCCGGGCGCGCGGAGGACGAGGACCTTGGGAGCGCTCACTTGGCCATCTCCTTGCACAGCGTGCCGTCGAGGTCGAGCGGCGATTTCCATGCGCGTTCGAGTGCCGAGATGGGCACGGCTGCGACCTCGCTGCCGCCGTGGACGAAGCGGACCTGCGCATCGCCAGTCACTTCGCCGATGACCGCGAATGGTGCATCGCCAAAGCACTGCTTGAGCGCCGCCACTTGGTCGGCGGGCACTTCGAGCAGGATTCGGCTCTGCGACTCGGAGAACATCACGCGCTCGGGGCGCGCGGTGCGCAGTGCTTCGGACACTTCTACGGCGTCGAGGTCGATGCGAGCGCCGAGCTTGCCGGCGATCGCCATCTCTGCAGTCGCCACGGCGAGGCCGCCTTCGCTGCAGTCGTGCGCGCTCTTCACCAGTCCTTGCTGGATCGCGCGGTGCACGCCATGAAGGACCTTCTTGCCCATCTGCGCATCGACGCGCGGCACGTTGGCGCCGAGCACGCCCTTCGTCTTGTAGTAGGTTGAGCCGCCGAGCTCGTCCTTGGTGACGCCAGTCAGCACGAGCTTCGAGCCCTGGTGAAGGAGCGCCGAGTTGACGGTCTTCGTCACGTCGCCGATGACCGACATCGCGGTGACGAGGATGCAGCCCGGGATCTCGATGGTGCGGTCCTGTGTCTTGAACTGGTTGTGCAACGAGTCCTTGCCGGACACGAAGGGCGTCCTGTAGGCGAGCGCGAGGTCGGTGATTGCGTAGCTCGCGCGCACCAGTTCGCCGAGGCGCTGCTCGTTGTTGGTGTTGCTCCAGCAGTAGTTGTCGAGCACCGCGGTGTAGTCCGGGTCGGCGCCGGTCGCGACGACGTTGCGCATCGCTTCGTCGAGCGCGCACTCGGCCATCGCCGCCGGGTCGATCTTGCTGTAGCGCGGGTTGAGTCCATTGCCGAGCACGACGCCGCGCAGGCTGCCGAGCTTGGGCGCGAGAACCGCTGCGTCGGCGGGTCCGTCTTCGCGCGGGCCGCACAGCGGCTTGCCCGCCGACGCGGCCTGCACTTCGTGGTCGTACTGCCGGATGACCCACTCCTTGCTGCAGATGGAGTAGTCCGACATCAACGCGAGCAGCGCGCCTGCGAGGTCCTTTTCGAGCGGCAAGTCGGGCTCCGCGACCTTTGCCGGCACGTAGGAGGCGACGCGTTCGCGGATCGGCAGGCCCTTGTGCAGGAAGTGCAGGTCGAGGTCCGCGTGCACGGTGCCCGAGTGCTTGACGACGAGGTGGCCCGTGTCGGTGAAGTGGCCGAGCACGACCGCTTCGCAACACTCTTGCTTGCAGACTGCGAGCACCGCGTCGAGCTTGTTCTGCGGGACCGACAGGACCATGCGTTCTTGAGCCTCGCTGATCCAGACCTCCCAAGGTGCCAGGCCGTCGTACTTGAGCGGCGCGCCGGCGAGCTCGACTTCGGCGCCGAGACCTTCGGACATCTCACCGATCGCGGAACTGAAGCCGCCGGCGCCGCAGTCAGTGATCGCCGAGAACAGGTCGCGGTCCGCGAGCGCGAGCACCGCGTCCATCACCTTGCGCTCCGCGATCGGGTCGCCGATCTGCACTGCGCCGGAGCTGACGGACTCGCTCTTCGTGTGGAGGCCGAGCGAGCTGAACGTGGCGCCGTGGATGCCGTCGCGGCCCGTGCGGCCGCCGAGCGCCACGATCGCGTCGCCGACCAGGACCTGCTTGTGCGCGCGCGCCGTCTTGAGGATGCCGATGTTGCCGACGTAGACGAGCGGGTTGCCGACGAAGTCCTCGTCGAAGTGGATGCTGCCGTTGACCGTCGGGATGCCCATCGGGTTGCCGTAGTCGCGGACGCCGGAGACGACGCCGGACAGCACGGTGCGCGGATGCAGGCAGCCTGCGGGCAACTTGTCCTTTTGGAGGTCTGGCGGCGCGAAGCAGAACACGTCGGTGTTTGCGATCGGCCGCGCGCCGAGCCCGGTGCCGAGCACGTCGCGGATCACGCCGCCGACGCCCGTTCCGGCGCCGCCGAAGGG
>SXPK01000098.1 GCA_005776365.1 Planctomycetia bacterium | reverse complement strand
TGCGCGGCCCCACCGGCGCCGGCACGACGACGAGCTTCCGCATGGTTGTCGGCATGGTGCAACCCGACGCGGGCAAAGTGACCTTCCTCGGCAAGGAGATCACGCGGTTGCCGATGTACCGCCGCGCACGACTCGGGCTCGGCTATCTGAGTCAAGAAGCGTCGGTGTTCCGGCGCATGTCGGTGCTCGACAACGTCGCTTGCGTTCTCGAAGCCCGCGGCATGAAGCACTCATCGTGCATGCAACGCGCCCAAGAACTCATCGAGGACCTGCAACTCGGCCACGTCGCCGACTCGCTGGGCGAGCAGTTGTCCGGTGGCGAGCGCCGGCGCCTCGAGATCGCCCGCGCGCTGGCAACCGAGCCGCGCCTGCTGTTGCTCGACGAGCCATTCGCTGGCGTCGATCCGATCACCGTCGAAGAGATCCAGCGGATCCTCGCGGCGCTCGCCGAGCGCGGCATCGCGATCTTGATCACCGATCACAGCGTCATCGAAACGCTGCGCATCACGGACCGTGCCTACATCATCGCGAAGGGCAAGGTCTTCGCAGAAGGCGAGCCGCATACGATCGTCGCGGACGAGCAGGTGCGCCGCATCTACCTCGGCTCGAACTTCGGCGAAGGCATCAGCGAAGAAGAAGAGCGCGGCCTCGACCTGGACGACGACGCCGGCAGCGCCGCGAACTGATCACCTCGTGGCGCGCTCGCTTCGCTCTCAGCGACCGCGACTCGGCGCCCCGACTGTCTGACGCACGAGAATCTGGTCGCGATTGACTGCGTGCTGCAACGCCTCTTCTGGCGTGACGAGATGCCGCGCCAACAAGCCGCGCAACGCTGCGTCGACTGTCTGCATGCCGAGCCCTCGGCATCGGTGCATGATCGCGGGCAAGTCGTCGGCGCGACCGTCTTGCAGCGCTTCGCGAGCGGCTGAGTTGTCGGTCAGCACTTCGACCATCGGCACTCTGCCTTGCTGATGCGCGCACGGCAGCAGCGTCTGCGCGGTCACTGCGCGCATCGCCGTGGCAAATCGCGCGCGAACGTGTTCGCGCTGATCTTGCGGCGCGAGCTTCTCGATCTCGGTGCAAGCCGAGACGACGGAGCTGGCGTCGAAACCGGCGAACACCATGCAGCCGCTTTCCGCCGCGTCGAGCACGGCGAGCAGCGTCGCCGCTTCGTGGATTTCGCTGACGAACACGACTTCTGCGCCCATGCGCAGTGCCTGCCGCACGCCAGACGCGCAATCAGGCACGTGCGCGCCGACCTCGCGTTGGTGCAACAGCGCACGGCCCTGCGGATGCAGATACTCGATCGGATCTTCCACCGTCACGACGTGGCGCGAAGTCCCCTGATTGAACGCGTCGACGAGGGCCGCAAGCGTCGCGCTCTTGCCGGAGCCGAACGAGCCGGCGACGAGAACGATGCCGTGCTGCAGTTCGACGAACTGGCCGACCTGCTGCGGCAGTTGCAGGTCGCGGAGTTGCGGCGGCGCCTCCGGGATCGGGCGCATCAGCATCGCAAGCCCCTGCTCCTGACGGAGCACCGTCGCCCGGTAGCGTTGGCCGGTGCGCGCGTAGTAGAGGATGTCGACCTGACCCTGCTTTGCGAGACGCTCGCGGTGGTCCTCGAACAGCAGGTCGCCGAGCAAGGCCTCGATGTCAGCAGGCTCGACGATGCCCTGCTCCGACTGCACGAAGCGTCGCTGCACGCGAACGCACGGCGGGTGGCCGGGCAGGAGGTGCAGCGAAGAAGCCCCAGCGCGCGCCATCGAGGCGAGCATGCGTTCGAGTTCTTTGGCGTCCATCACAGCGACACTCCTTCGGCTGGTGACGAGCCGAGCCGGTCCAGCAGCCAAGCCTTGTCTTCGGCGCGCGCATACGCGTCCTCGACGCGGATCACGCCGTCCTTTGCCAGGCGGAAGAGTCGCTGGTCGAGCGAGGATCCATTTGGGTTGCCTTCGACGCGAATCAGCATGGCGAGGCTTTCGAGTTCGCCGCGACGCAGCACGTCGCGCACTGCGTCGTCGACGACCATCCACTCCGTGACCGGCACCATGCGCTCGCCGCCCTTGCTCGCGACGAGATGGCGCACGCAAGCCGCGCGCAGCACGTTGGCGAGGCTCTGCCGCAACCGCTGCGCGTCGAGCGCCGTGTAGTAGCGCAACGCTCGCGACAGGCAGGCCGCGACCGAGCTGGAGTTCATCCAACCGACCACGAGACGTCCGCCTTCTGCGGCGCGAACCGCAAGGTCGAAGGTGTTCGCATCGTCGACCGAACCGAGCAGGATGGCATCGGGGTCCTCACGCAACGTCGTGCGCAAGGCCGCTGCGTAATCGCCGACATGCTCACCAACGCGTCGGCGCGTCACCAACGCGCCGCCTACCGGCACCGGCGCGTCGAGCGCGTCATCGAGCGCAACCACGTAGCGACCGGGTTCGGTTGCCATTGCTGCCAGCACGCTGCCGAGCACTTCGCTGCGGCCTTCGCCACGCTCACCGACGAACAGCACGAGCCCGCGCGAGCCGCCGAGCAGGCTGCCGACCGCATCGGGCACACCGAGATCCGTCAATGACTGGACCTTCTCCGGGCGCAGCTCCGCCATCACTGCAACACCATCCGTGTGCCGCATCGCGGTGATGCGCCCGCGGCACACGCCGGGACGAACGAGGTCGCGGACCACGAACTTGCGATCGGCGAGTTCTTCCAGCACCGAACTGCCCATCTCGCGCCGCACGAAGTCCCAGACTTCGGGGCTGCGCACTGGCTCGAGCGTCAACGGCCTCCATGCCGCGGCTTCGCGCACCATGATCGGCCGCCCTTCGCTGACGACGAGTTCTCGCGCGCCGGCGCGCACCGCGGCCTCGAGCAGGCTTTCGCCCATCGTTTCATTCGCAACCGGCTGCGGCACCTCGGGCCTCGCAAGGCGTGCCTCCTGCAATTGCAGCAGCCGATCGAGCGTGGAGCGGTCGATCCGGCCCTGCTCGAGGAGGATCTGCCCCACGGAGCGGGTGTTGCCCGTCAGTGCCTGCACCTCGAGGCATTTCTCGAGGTCTGATTCGCTGATGACCTTGCTCTCGAGCAAGATCGAGCCGAGCCTGATGTCGTCCATTCCCCTGGCCAAGTTCGAGACAGGGATGGATCGACGGTCGGAGCGCGCGGTCTTGAGGCAGTGGCGCCGGCTTGCAAAGGACGGTGCCACCACGCTCGTGATGGGGGGCCTTCCCGTCGCGGCATCGCGCGCTAGGATGCGTCGACTGAATCCTCACCGGAGGGGGTTCTGATCACTCGAATGCGGTCCCAACAGACCGGACGGTAGCGACACCACTTGCCTCGCTGGGCGGTTGTGTTTGCCCGTAAGTCCGTTGGTTGGGACCCCCTAGGACTGTTGACCCGAACATGGCCACCAAGACCCCCAGCAAGGCTGCACCAAAGCCAAAGGCGAAGAAGGCGCCGACCAAGCCTGCCCCCACCCGGGCCAAGCCGCCTGTCGCCAAGAAAGACGACAAAGTCGCGCCGCGCAAGGCCGCCAAATCCGAGCCAAAACCAACCGCAAGGGCGCAGTCACCCGTCGCCCACAAGCCAACCTCCAGGCAAAAACCACAACCGCCCATTTACGTGCCGCGCGGCTTCTCGGTCCTCGACGACGAAGATGACGTCCTCGGCATCGGCGGCGCCGGGCTGGGAGCTGGCTACGGCAAGTGCGGCGGTCGAATGCTCGGCAGCACGCTCGAACAGAGCGTCTGCGACCGACTCGGACAGGCCGGGGTCGCCCACAGCCACTCGCCGCGTCACTTCGAGGTGGCCATGGTGGAGAAGCAGGTCGCCGCGTATGCGCCGATGATCGTTCTCCGCGGCCGCGGCCGCGAGGGCAAGAGCGTCGTGATCGAGGCTGCCGACGACCTCAAGAACCCGATCCTGCCGAAGATCGTCGCCTTCCGTCGTCAATACGGGCAGGAGTACTACGTCATCTTGATCGCCTCGGACGAGGTGCTCGAAGAAGTCCCGCTGGCCACCTACGACGAAGCCTGCGCGACGACGGACGTCAACACGCTGATCGCTCGCCTGGCTGAGTGAGCGGCGATGCCGGGCCCGCCCCTGGGTGGGCCCGCGGTCGGATCGAGAAGAGTCGCGGACCTTCGGGGTTCGAAGGCTTGGTTGGCTGCGGGCAGGTCGCTACAGTCCTTCGCCCCTCTGCCGCCCAACCCTCCTTCTGGATGGTCCGACTTTGACGAACGACGTCGTCCAACTTGCCCGCTCTCTCCAGCTCGACTCGCTCGAAACCGCATGGGCCCAGGCGGTCCAATCGCCCAACGCTGAAGCGATCCAGCAGTATCTCGGTGTAGTCGACTGCCTCTGCGACCAGGCCCAATCGGGCCGCGCGTTCGCGCTGGCAAACATGATGATCGAAGCGCTGGCCGGAGCCTCAGAGCTCGAGCCGGCCATCGATCTCGCGACCCGCGTCGTGAAGCGCGGCGTTCACAACGAAGCGCTCGCCAAGCGTCTGCTCGCCTTGCTGGAGCAGCGCTTCGCCGAAGAGAACTGGTGGGAGACCGTGAGTCAGCGCGCCGGTATCGAAGGCGGCGCGGCCAATGCGCATGCGCTGTTGGAGTTCGACAAGCTGCGCCGATTCACCAAGGGGCACGTCGTCTACCACTCCGCCGGCTGGGGCGAGGGCGTCGTCCTCGACTTCCATCCCGAACAGCGCGAGATCTCGATCCAGTTCGCCAGCGGTCGCAAGGAGACGTTTCCGCTCGACACCGTGGTTGCGCGCTTCAAGCCGCTCGACCATGAAGACCTCCGGGCGATGAAGTTGCTGCGCCTCGATGAACTGCAGCAGTGCGCAGCAAAGGACCCGTCGCGACTGATCCGCATCGTCGCCAAGCTCTATCGCGGCACGGTCACGAGCCAGCAACTGAAGGCTGAGCTGATCCCCGCAGTGATCGAGGAGAAGCGGTGGGCGGATTATTGGAAGCGTGCGAAGCTCGCTGCGACGAAGGACCCGTGGCTCAAGGCCGAGGGCACCGCCGCGCGACCCTCGTTCGTGTTGCGCGACCGGCCGGTCGGCCTCGCTGAAGAAGCATCGGCGGCGCTCAAGCACGAGAACACCCTCGGCGACCGCATCGCCGTGCTGCGCGACTACCTCGCCCGCGGCCAGGACGACGAAGTCCGGGCTCAGATCCTCGACGTGGCGCAGAAGACGGTCGAAGAAAGCCTCGGCCACAAGAAGGACAACCACGCGCACATCCTCGACGGCATCCTGTTCCTCGAGGAACACGGCCGCAAGACGGCGACGTCGGCGGCAGTGGAGGTTCGCGCGCTGCTGGTCGGCCCAGACGGCGCGATGCACCCCGCCGCGATCGACCGCCTCGCTACGCAGAAGTCGCGCGAGCACGTGGTCAAGCTGTTGCCCGAAGCGATCGGCGAGCACTGGGTCGATCGCACGCTATCGGTGCTGCCCGACGCGCCCAACTCGGTGCTCGAGAACATCGTGCAGGCCGTCATCGACGCCAAGCAAGGCGATCGCATGCTCGACCTCTGGGATCGCGTCGCGCCATACCCGCGCCGCCATCCGCTGCTGACCTATCTGCTCGGCCGCTCCTATGCAGACGGCACCTTCGACACTCGCAACGACAAGCCGGACGAAGTGACGGTCGGCCGCGTGTTGCTTCACCTCGCGCGCGTCCTCTCGGGCGAACGCAAGGGCAACGTGTTCCAGGGCCGACTGCTGTCGCGACTGACGAGCCTGCTCACCGGCAAGCGCGGCTTCTTGCACAAGCCGCTGTCGGCCATCAACAAGGACGACCTCGCCAACTACCTCGGCATCTCCGAGCGCGGCGGCGAGGACTTCCCGCCCGAGATCAGCAACCTGATCCTGCGCGCGGTCGCCGACAAGTTCCCCGAGCTGACAGCCCTCGACGAGAAGCCGTTCTGGGAACGCGACGACGCGATCTTCACGACGATCGCGGGCCTGAAGCGCATCAAGGACGACTACCGCATCCTGGTCGAAGAGAAGATCCCCGCGAACAGCAAGGCGATCGGCGCCGCCGCAGCGCTCGGCGACCTCAGCGAAAACAGCGAGTGGGAGTCCGCGATGGAGGAGCAGCGCAACCTGACGACGCGCGCCACCGACATGGATCAGTCGATCCGGATGGCCAAGCTCATCGAGGACCAGGAGATCCCCGCCGACGTCGTCGCGCCGGGAACGCGCATCACCTACACCGAACTCGCATCGGGCAAGGCGCGCACCTACGCGGTGCTCGGCCCGTGGGACGTCGTCGATGACCACACGATCAACTATCGCGCCCCGATCGCGCAGGGCTTGCTCGGGCGAGTCGTCGGCGACACCGGCGAAGTGCCGTCGCCGAACGGCCCGATGACCGTGCGCGTCGACGCGATCGAGCGCGTGTGAAACAAGCCGCGACCGCCACGACGATCCTCGCGCCGGCACCGGGCGAGCGCGTGGTGGTCGAGCGGCTCGCCGGCACGACGCCCGGCTACGTGTTCTTGCATGGGCTTGGTTCGGTGCGCGCCGGCGAAAAGAGCGCGGCCCTGCTCGAACACGCGCGACGACAGGAAAGAGCGTTCACGCGCTTCGACTTCCGCGGTCACGGCGAGTCCACGGGCACCATCGGCGTCGTCACCATGTCCGAGTTGTTGGTCGACGCGGGACTCGTGCTCGATCTGGCCGGTCCCTCGATCCTCGTCGGCTCGAGCCTCGGAGCGCTGGTTGCGGCGCACCTGGCAGCAGCTCGTCCATCGCAGGTGCGCGCCCTCGCGCTGCTCGCGCCAGCATTCGGCTTCTTGCCGCGGATGCGCAATCGTCTCGATGGCCATGGTCGCCTGCGCACCAGCGAAGGTATGGAGTTCATCGTCCACGAACGCGCGCTGAAGGACGCCGCCTCCCACGACGAGGCCGGCTTGCCGCAGAAGTTGTCGATGCCGGTCTTCCTCGCACACGGGACGCAGGACGAGCTTGTCCCCTGCACACTCAGCCAGGCTTTCTTCGACGGTCTTGCGCAGCAGAGCAAGGAACTGTGGCTCGTCCCTGGCGGCGACCACCGCCTCAATCACGAGATCGCGGCTATCCTCGCGCGAATGGACGCCTTCTTGCGCCGGAGCGGCGCGATCTGACGAACGGACCGCGATGCGCCTGGAGGACCTGCAGACACCGACGTTGCTGATCGACCTCGACGTCGTGCGGCACAACCTTGCGACGATGCGGCACTACCTCGGCGGCGAGATGCTGCGATGGCGGCCGCACGTGAAGACCTGCAAGGTCCCCGAGGTGATCGAACTATTGCTCGAGGCAGGAGTGCGGCGCTTCAAGGCCGCAACGACGCGCGAATGCGCGCAGTTGCTCGAGCAGGCGGGAAAGCGCCAGATCGACGTGCTGTTCGCGATGTCGCAACACGGCGCCAACCTCGATCGCGCGGCATCACTGCAGCGTGCGCACCGAAGGCAGCGGTTGTCGATGCTCAGCGAAGATCCCGCACACGCGCAGCGAGTTCGCGACGCGGGCCTGGGAGTGTTCGTCGACCTCGACCCAGGCTACATGCGCTCGGGGCTGCCATTGCGAGACCGCGACCGTGCGATGGCCGTCGTCGCAGCGGCGGGCAGCGCGTTCCTCGGATTGCACTGCTACGAAGGTCATCTGCACGACGACTCGATGCGCGAACGCGCCGAAGCGGCGCGTTCGATCTACGCCGAACTCGTCGCGCTGGCACGGTCGATGCCGAACCCAGGTCAGCTCGTCACCAGCGGCACGCCGACGTTCGCCAATGCGCTCGCCTACGAACCCTTTCGCGAGTTCGACCACTCGGTGAGTCCTGGCACCGTCGTCTACTGGGATGCGCGCAGCGCGCGCCTGGGGATCGAGGGCTTCGCGTGTGCGGTGCATGTGCAATCGCGCGTCGTATCCGCGCCAGCGCCGGATCGAATCACCCTCGACTCCGGCAGCAAGGCGCTCGACGCCGCAGCCGGCGATCCGTGCGCAACGGCAATCGGGCCCTGGTCGTTGCGCGCCTTGAAGCCGAGCGAAGAACACCTGCCGATGGTCGTCGAGCGCGGAGCCGCGCCAGAAATCGGCAGTCTGTTGCGCCTGATCCCCCGGCACGTCTGCCCGACTGTGAACCTCGCAGACGAAGCAGTGCTCGTCGAAGGCAGCAAGTTCCTCCGTGTCGTTCCCGTTCGCTCGCGCGGTCACGAGACCCTGCCTTGATAGCCGCCTCGCTTGCGCCATCGCACCATCGCCCGCACACTGGCCGCCGGTGGACAAGACTCCGGAACACCTGCAGCGCCTCGTTGCGGAGGTTGACGGCTGGCTCGATCTGCGTTGCCCCGAGCGCGCCATCGAACGGCTCGACCCGCTGCTCGCCGACCCGCGAACCGAAGAAGTCGCGCTGACCCTGCGCGTGCGAGCGTTCGTCTCGCAAAAACGCCACGATGAGGCCCTTGGCGACATTGCAGCGCTGCGGGTTCGCAACCATGACCCGGAGTGGCTCGACCTGACCGAGGCGTGGTGCCGCAAGCGACTTCCGGACCTGCGGGGCTCGATCCGCTGCATGGAGCAACTGCTGCAACGCGACGCAAAGTCGGCGATCGGCCACTTCAACCTCGGCTGCTATCTCGCACTGGCTGGCGAACACGAACGCGCCCTGGACGAAGTCGCGATCGCGTGCGGCATCGATGCAAGCTTCCGCGAAATGCTCCACGACGAGCCGGACCTCAACAGCATCCGCGGCGACGAGCGATTCGCCGCGATGATGGCGCGTGCGCCAGCACAAGATCCCGCGGAACGCGCAGCCGAAGAGGATGCCTTCGAAGAAGACCTGGCCGAGGGATTCGAAGTCGACCTCGACGAAGAGGACGAGGAAGACGAGGAAGACGACGAGGAAGAACAGGCCGGCGGCAGTTAGACCGTAGAAGTGGATCGCTGCGCCCACTGCCAGCGGTCGTTGCGGCCCAGGGCTCACGAGCCCATCGCATCCTGCCGAAACAGCCTGGAACCGGAGGACCAGGCCCTTGCCGTCGACCACCACCGCGCTCGCGCCAAAGGCGCTGCGCACTTCGCTCGAAAGCACCGTCCGCAGCGTCGTCGCCATTCCGACAGACGCGCTCGATGCACTGCTGTGCGCGCTGATCGCACGCGGCCACATCCTCCTCGACGGCAATCCTGGGCTTGGCAAGACCCTGCTTGCCCGCACTGTCGCCGCCAGCATTGACTGCAGCTTTCGCCGCATCCAGTTCACCAATGACCTGATGCCGAGCGACATCCTGGGCACCGCGGTTTGGCGCGAAACAGAACGCAAGTTCTCGTTCATCGAAGGCCCGCTCTTCGCCAACCTCGTGCTCGCCGA
>SXPK01000097.1 GCA_005776365.1 Planctomycetia bacterium | reverse complement strand
CCCTTGGCATCGCGGCGATCCAGCGACGCAATCGAAGGACCGCAGCGGCGTCGAACTGCGCCACTCCCAAGGCGTCGAACGCGCCCTCGACCGCGCCGAAGGGCGTGAGCGCCACGCATTGTGCGCCCATGCCTTCGATCGCTCGTTCCCACTTGATGCGCAAGGGTTCTGCGGCGTCGACCGCGCGATCGGCTGCGACCACGATGCCGTCGATGGCGCGCAGCGCTTCTTTGGCGCCCGCAACCGGCTCGCAACGCATGCCGTGCAGCTCGCGGAGTTCGACCGGCAATCGTCGCAGGTACGAGCCCGCAGCGCTGTCGACGCGCGCCGCCACCAATGGCATCGTGCGTTCCGCAAACGGCGATGCCATGCGCAACCCGATCGCCAGTGCGAGATCGTCATCGACGCCATCGCCAAGCAGCAGTCCCACCGCCGGCGCCGCGGTGCGCGAGAGTGCATCGGCGACGACGGCCAACGGCGCGGCCCGCTGCGCCAGACCATTTGCGTCGCGGATGGCGAGGACGTGCGGCAACCCGGCGACCGCACCGCCGAGCGCGAGCGACAGCACGCCGCGCTCGCGCACGAACGGCGCGCCAAACGCGCAGACGAGCGCAACGCCGCCAGCGCACCCGCACATCGCGCGAGCGCCGATCGGCAGCAAGGCGGCGCACACTGCGAGGCCGCCGGCAGCGCACGAGGCGACGCAGCAACCGAACGAGCCCGCTGCAAGGCCAAGGGGCGACACCCGCGTCAGCAGTGCAGTCAACGCCGCCGCTGCCGCCGCGGCAAACGGAGCCAAGGCCCAGCGCAGCGCCGCATCGGCGTCGCCCGCGAGGACCTCTTCGATCGACGGTTGAAAAGGCTCGCGCAGACCAACGGCGAAGAGCGCGCCCATCGCGGCGAGCGCGACGCCGAAGCAGACCGAGGTCCAGGAGGGACGCATGTCCGCGCGACAGTAGCCGCGGCGACGGCCCGACGCACCGGCGTTGCGCGCCGCGCATGCTGTGACATCGACACCTCGCGCCGCCTTCCGATGACCGCCCCGACGCGCCATCGTTGCGCTCGCGCGCGCATTGCTGCATCGTCACGCGACGTGAGCCAAGCGCCGCACGCACTTCTTGCGCCCTCGTCGCCGCGCTGGCATTGGCTGCGCCTGCTGCTGCTGCCCGCGCTGCTGCTGCTGCCGTGCCTCGTCTCGGTGCGCACCTTCTTGCCGTACGACCTCTCGCAATATCCGCCTGCGAGTCTGTCGCGAACCGAGCAGGAAGTCGCAGCGATGAAGGTCGAGAGCAACTACGACGTCACGGAGACGCCGGTGTGGTTCGTCCCCGAGCTGCGGCGCGCGGGCAAGACCTTGCGCGAAGAAGGCGCGCTGCCGAACTGGAACCCAACCGCGCGCACCGGCACAGCGCTGCTGCCGCACGGTCACGACGCGATCCTCTACCCCTACGCGTGGCCGGCGCTGTTGCTCGACGATCCGGCAAAGTGGCTGGCGTGGCTGGCGTTGTTGAACCTCGCGACGGCGGCGTTCTTGATGCACGGCTTCTTGCGCGCACTGCGGCTGCACGAGGCTGCGGCGCTGCTTGGCGCCGTGGCATTCTCGATGTCGAGCACGCTCGCTGCGAATGCGCACAACTTCCCGCGCCTGTCGAGCCTCGTCTGGCTGCCAGGAATGCTGTGGGCCTTGCGCGTCGCGCACGAGTCTCTTGGCCGAGTACGCGCCCGCGCGCTCTGCGGCTTTGCGGTCGCGTTCGCGCTGACCTGGATCGGCGGCTTCCCGCCCTATGCCCTGCCGTGCAGCGCAATCGCGGCGACCTACGGGATCGCACTGCTCACCACGGATGCGCGCGCCGCTGGCATCGCAAGCGTATGCCGACGCGCGATCCAGGTCGGGGCAGCCGCAGCGCTCGGCGTGCTGCTCTGCTCGCACTACTTGCTGCCGGCTTTCGCGTTCTTCGGCGAAAGCGCGCGATCGCTGGCTCCCGATCTGGAGCGCGTCTCGCAAAGCGCGTTCGACCTCTACGGCCTGCTCGGCTGGCTTGCCCCAGATGTGTTCGGCCGGCCTGATCTCGCCGCTGCGTTGCCCTACGGCAATGCCCCGCTGCCGCTGATGCTCGGCTCCCGCGAGAGCCTCGCGGGCACGCCGTTGCTGCCCAACTTCAACGCGACGGAGTATGCGCTGTTCTCGGGCTCCGCGGTGTTCTGGCTCGCGGTCATCGGCATGGTTGGCAAACGCGGGAGCCATCGCGTGCTGCCGCTGCTGCTCCTGCTCACCTGCGTCGGCATGGCCTTGTGCATCGAGCCGTTTTGGCGGTTGTTCGCGTTGCCGGGCATTCGCATCGTGCCACCGCTGCGCTGGCTCGGTCCGTGCGCGATGCTGATCGCCTGGCTCGCGGCGCAGGGACTCGACCGGGTTCTCATGGAAGGCGACCGCGTTCGACTTGGCATCGCCGCCGCCTGCGCTGCCGCGTTCGCACTCGTCGCCGCCTATCTGTCGCAGCGCTTTGGAACTGGCGATCCCTTTCGTGAATGGGGTCTCGCCGACCAACTCGCTGCCCGCTACGCCGCGAGCGCGCCGGATCCGGCCAGCATCACGCCCGAGCGCATCGATCAACTGGTGCTTCGCGGCGGGAAACTCGACTATGCGCAGAACGGCGCCAGGCTTGCCGCGTCCTCGCTCGGCGCTGCTGCGATTGCGCACGCGATCGCAGCCGGCTGCCTGCTTTGGCTGTTCGCCTGCGCACGCAGGGGCGGGCGCTGGGTCACGAGCGCATCGTTCGCGCTCGTGGTCGCGAGCGGCCTCGATCTATGGCGCGCGGACCGCACCTTTGCGAGCGGCATCCAAGGCAACGGCGACAGCCGCAGCGAGGCGCATGCGTTCTTGCTCGCGCAACGCGACGCGCACGAGCACCAGGGCGGCTTCATGATCGCCCGCACCGCGGCGTGGCCCGACGCGCTGCATCCCGTCGAGTCGGCGTGCCTGCCTCCAGGAACGCTCTGCCCCGACGGCGTGCGCGACCTGCAGACCTACACCTACTTCGACGCGCGCTCGATTGAGCCATGGTCTGCGATGCTCGAAGGCACCATCGGCAACGGCGCCGGCGCCGCGACCACCGGCAAGGGCTACCTGACCGCAGCGCTGCCTGACCACCAAGCCACGCTGACGCATCCGCTGCTCGACGCATCGGGCGTCCGCTACCTGTGCAGCACGGAGCCGTTGCTTCACGCAGGACCAGAACCGGTGCACACGACGCAGACGGAGCGCGGCGCGTTCTACGTCTACGAACGAAGCTCCGCGCTGCCGCGCGCGTGGTGCGTCGCCACCGTTGCGAAGCTTGCCGACGACGCCGCGGTGGTTGAGAAGATGGTCGACTCGACGTGGCAACCGCGCGAGGTCGCTTTCTGCGTCGATTCTGTGGCCACGTTTCCTGCGCATGATCCGACGGCCGCGCGGCGGACTGCGCGATTCTCCCGCAACTTCGCCAACCAAGTCGGGATCGAAGTCAGCGATGGCCCGGCGGCAACTCTCGTGCTCGCCGACACCTTCTTCTCCGGCTGGTCGGCGCGGCTCCGTCGCGACGGCAACACGACCGAGTTGCCGATCCACCGCGTCAACCATGCGATGCGCGGCGTCGTCGTGCCCGCCGGGCCATCGACTGTCGAGTTCTCCTACACCCCGACGCGTCAACGGCTCGGGTTCGCGCTGTTCGCGCTCGGGTTCGTGGCGCTCCTCGTTGTGGTCCTTCGCTCCAGAGCCTCAAGACCCGCAGCGAGCCGCGACGAAACTGCTGGGTGACCATTTTCGGCAGCGGCCGTCGCGAAGGGATCCTGGCCGTGTTCGGCCTCGCGGTGTTCGCGCTGTCGGTGCATGCGGTCGGCTTCGCCTTCGGGCTCGCCGAAGGATTCGAAGGCGACCTCGCGCTCGCTCGCGGCATGGAGGCGGTGCACCGCGTCGCTGCCGAAGGCGGCATTCCACTGTGGGACCAGGCTGGCGCTGGCGCGCCGCTGTGGGCGCGCGGCGCCGAGATGCTGTATCCGCCGTGGTGGTTGCTCGGTCGCGGCCACGATGCCTTCTGGCTGCCCGCGCTCGCCGCGATGCATGCGGCGATCGCTTGCGCGCTGGCCTTCCGGTTGCTGCGCACGCAAGGCTGCAGTCGCTACTCGTCCTTCGTCTGCGCCGCGGCCTACGGACTCGGCGCGCACCCTGGGCGCATGAGCGGCAGCCTGCCAGAACTCGCCGCATTGGCGTGGGCGCCGCTCGTGCTCGAACTGCTGCTGCGCGTCGTGCGCGGCGAACGCCAGAAGCACCTCGCGCCACTGCTCGGCCCTTCGATCGCGTGGATGTTCAGCACCGGCGGCGTCGCGACCGCGGCGACCGTGCTCGCTGTCGCCGTCGCCTGGTATGTCGCCTGGGCATGGCGCGAACGGCATCGGACCTTCTTGCTGCTCGGCACCGGCTTGCTGTCGCTTGGCATCGCCGCCGCGATGCTCGCGCCGATGTGGCTCGCAGCAATCGAACTGCCGATCGTCGCTTCGCCGACGACGCCGCGCGTCGACGTGATGTCGAACGCGCGACTGGTGTGTGGGCCGCTGTTGTTGTTCTTCGCGTTGCTCGGCGCGATGCGCCGCCAGCGCGGCGCGCCAACCGGTCGCTGGATTGCGCTCGCGCTCGTCGGCGCGGCCTTTGCGATCCTGTTGCCATTCGTGCCGTCGCCGCTGCACGGCGAAGCGCCGTGGCAGCGCACGCCCGACGCCTTGTGGTGGCCCGTGCACTTCGCGCTGGTGCTGCTCGCGTGCAACGGACTCGACGACTTCCTCGACATGCCGCTGCGAAGGCGCGCAGCAACCGTCTGGACGCTCGTGCTTGCGGTGGTCGTCGCCCCGATCGGCTTCGTGCTCGGCGAACACGGAACGTGGCTTCGCGTCGAAGGCGCGGTGGTGCTCGCGCTCGCCATCCTGTTCTTGATCTGGCGCGCGCTCGGCATCCTGCGCTTCAAGACCGTCGTCGCCGCCGCCGCGCTCGTCTGGCTTGCAGTCGCGACGCTGCGCGAAGAAGCGCGCGCCGGCCGTTCGCCCTTCCCGCTGCCGACGCTCGCGCGCGTGCAGCCGCACCCGTGGTTGTTTGCGACTCCGGTCGGCGAGACGGGATTGCCCGCGGCGCCGATCTCTCGCGCGCGCATCGTCTTCGACCTGCAGAGCGATGACGATCCTGAGCGGGCTGCTGCGGCAGCGGCCGCAACCGCAAACTCGACGCCCGCGCCGGTGCAGCACGCCAGGACTCCCACGCTGGTCCACGCGCTGCCATCCTGGTTCGTGCCGCGCGCTGACGAGAATGCGACCGCGGAGTTCCTCGGCGAGACCTCGATGTCCTGCGACTACCGCGCGCACCTGCCGTCTGGCGCCGGCGCGCTGGTCGTCGACGACACCTGGACGCCAGGTTGGCGCTCCTATGTCGACGGCCGCGAGGTCGAGTGCCTGTCGACTGGCGAAGGCGCGCGCGCCGTGCTGCTCGACAGCGGCATGCACATGGTCCGCTTCGAATACCGCCCGCTCGTGCAGACGATCGGCATTCAGCTCGCGGTTGGAGCCTCTTCCTTTGTCGGCGTCTGGTCGCTGTTCTCGCTGCTGCGCCTGTTCTTCTCATCGCGCAAGAACACGGCGGTCGGTCTGCGCACGAAGAAGACCAAGAAGCCCGCGAATGCAGCGAGGCCCGCCATCGCGACGAAGGCCATGGGCGGCGAGACTTCGTAGACCTCGCCCGCCAGCACTGTGCCCGCGGCCATGCCGACGCCGGAGCTGAACGCGCCGAGCAAGCCCTGCGCCGTCGCCTGCAGTTCAGGCCGAACTCGCATTCGCAGGAACTGCAGCGCGCCGAGGTAGGTGACGCCGAAACTCACCGCGTGCAGCCAGTTGACTGCGGCGATCGACCACGGCGTCACCAACACGGAGAGCAAGAGCCAGCGCACGATCGAGCCGAACATGCCGATCCAAAGCAGCGTCGTCGGCCGCAACCGCTCGGCCCATTCGCGCACGAAGTAAAACAGCACGACCTCGGACACGACCCCTTCGGCCCAGAGCAGGCCGGCAGTGCCTTCTTCGATGCCGTGGCTGCGCCAGTAGAGCGTCGACAGCGAGTAGTAGCCGCCATGGCTGCCTTGGATCAGACCGTTGGCCAAGAAGAACAACACGAAGGTCTTGTCCGTCAGCATCTGCGCCATCGGCGCGCGACGCTCACGATTGGGTTCGCGCACGACATCAGGCAGGCGCAGCGAGCACAGCCACGACACCAGCAGCAACACCAGGATCACGCCGTAGACCGCAGAACTGGGCCACTGCTCGAGCAGCGCGCCGCCGACCACGATCACGATGAGGAACGCCAGCGAACCAAAGGACCGCAAGCGCGTGAACCGGAACCCGTTCTCGCGAGCCGATTCGATCCCCAGATTGTCGACCACCGAGTGCAGCGGCGGGTAGATGCAGCCGTAGAGAAAGCAGCAGAGGAACATGGGCCACAGGCCGCGACCCAGATCGAAGCACGCAAAGGCAAAGACGCTGAGCAAGGACAACCGCACCACCATCCGCGTCGGCCGACCGTCGCGATCGACACGTTGACTCAGCAGCGGCCCGGCGAAGGTCCGCGCGAGAATCTGGCCGGATTGCGCCTGGGTGATTTCTCGATGCGAGAGCCCACCCACGTCGTGCAACCAGACGGGGAAGAACTGCATGTAGATGCCCAGCGCCGCGTACGTCGCGGCATAAAAAGCAGCGAGGCGGGAGAAGACGCTGGGGACGGGGCGTGCAGGCAAGGCTTCGATCGTCGGATCGGACCAGCGAGTGCGCATCCGCGCCATGCTGTTGTGGTCGCATGACGGCAACCCGATAATGCGCGCCGCTCGTGGGGGTGGCGAAATGGCAGACGCAGCGGCCTTAAAAGCCGCAGGCCCTAACCGGCCGTGAGGGTTCGAGTCCCTTCCCCCGCACTCATGCCGGCACCTCGCAGCCGGCACCGCGCCGCGCTCCCGAACGGCAACCACCATGCAAACCTCGAGTCTGTCGCCTTCGCAAGTGCGCCTCATCGAGACCGCGATGTTGTCCGGTCCGGTGGTCTTCGCCGTCATCGTCGGGTTCTTGACCGCTGGCGATCCGAACCCGGTGGCCCCCGACTTCCCCGAGTTCCTGCCACTTGGCTTCGCAGTTTTTGCCGTCGCCGCGCTGCCGATCGCATTCGTGCTGCACCGAAGCCTGCTGTCCGGTGGCCGCGACCGGATGCGCCTTGGGGTGCAACGCATTGCCGCCCGCTTCGTCAGCATGGCCGTGCTCGAAGCCGCCATGCTCAGCAACCTCGTAATGTGGCTCCTGACCCGCGAGCAGTGGCCCAGCGCGGTTGCTGCAGTCCTCCCCTTCGTGGCCGGCGTCGCGCAGGCATGTTTGCCGATACGAGCCGACGACGCGGACGCTGAGTCGTAATCGACTGCGGACTCAGTGGTCCGCGAAGCCGAGCGCGACCAGCAAGCACGCGCCATCGTCGATCACCGCGAGCCCCGCAGCGCGCGCCACCGCGGACGCCGCCGCGTTCTCGGCGCCGGGCTGGAACCACAGGCTCTGGATGCCGCGCAGGATCGCGGCCTCGACGATGGCCATGGCCGCCCCTGGTGGCGCGACCACCGAGGCCGCCCGCACCGTGCTCGGCACAGCCGCGAGCGACGCGTAGCCCTGCATGCCCTCGACATCGACGCCCTTGGGATTGACCGCGACGACGGGCAAGCCGTGCTGCGCATAGCAACGCAGCACCTTGTTGCCGTACTTTGAGCGATCTTGCGATGCGCCGACGACGGCGAAGTTGCCCGCGGCGAGGAAGGCGGCGATGTCGGGGCGATGAGGTTTCATCGATTGCACAACGTAGCAGCTCGGGAAAGAAAGACTGCGTCACCGACAGCCTGGCAACTGGATCGAGATCCACGGGAGCGAAGGGAATCGAAACCACGGCATCGATGCACCTCACCCAAGACGAGTTTGTCTCGCATGCCTGGCTCGCAGCACCAAATCGAAGCCGACGGCAACCGCCGTGGTCCCATGGATGTCGCCCTCTCGCGTTGCGCGAGTCGTCGCGGCACCATGCGCGGCCCCTCGCATGCTGTCGCTCGACTCCCCCATCGCGAATCCGACTTCGCCCGCGCGCTTCCCGCTGCGATCCGCCCTAGCCGCATTCTTCGCGTTGCTTGCAGTCGCGTTGCTGGCCCGGTGCGCGTCGGCGCCGCCGCCGCGAGAGCACGATGAGATCGTCGCGGCGGGGCGCTCGTTTCATACCGGCACGCAAGTCGTGCTGTGGCACGATCAAGGCGGCTACGACGCCTACCAGACGCAGAAGCGTTTCAAGCTCGACGAGCCGCCGGATGGACAACTGCGCTACCGCAAGGTGCGCGCGGATCTGCCGGCCGAACTCGAGGCCAACGTCACGGCGCGCGGCTGGCGGCTCGACGAACTACGGGCCATCGTGCGCGTGTTCGTGCTGCACTTCGACGTCGCGGGCACATCGCGGCAGTGCTTCAAGATCCTGCAGGACGTGCGCAACCTGTCGGTGCACTTCCTGCTCGACACCGACGGCACGATCTACCAGACCCTCGATCTGCAGGAGCAGGCGCATCACGCGACCTACGCCAACAAGGTCTCGGTCGGCGTCGAGATCGCGCATCCGGGCTGCTATCCCCGGCAGCGGCACCCGGACATGATGCGGTGGTATGAGCAAGACGAAGGCGGCTGGCGAATGAAGTTCCCGGCCTTCCTTGGCGAGACCGGAGTGCGCACAAAGGGCTTCGTGCCGCGGCCCGCGCAGAACGAGGGGTTGTCCGGCGCGATCCACGGCACGCAATACTGGCAACTCGACTTCACCGAGCAGCAGTACCACGCGCTCGCACGACTGTGCGCCGCGCTGCACCGCGTGTTCCCTCGCATTCGGCTCGACGCACCGCGCGGCGAAGACGGCGCGGTGCTGACGACCAACCTGCCGCCAGAACAGTTGCTCGGTTTCGAAGGCATCGTCGGTCACTTCCACGTGCAGCGGAACAAGACCGACCCCGGGCCGGCGTTCCAATGGGAACGCCTGCTGCGAGAAGCGCGCGAACTGAGCCAGTAGCGCTCCGCATCACTTGCGGCTGCTCGAGGCCTCACTCACCGTCGTCGACACGTCCCACTTCGGCGCCGTGACGTTGTAGTGCTGGTAGACCTGGTGACGCAGCGTGTCGCTTGGTTGCTTGCCGTCGCGTGTCGCCAGGTATTCCGGCGCGTTCTCGATCGCATGGGACTTCAGGGCAGTCGCGACCTTGACGTCGCCATCCTTGCAGGCGAGTCGCAGCATCGCGTAGGGCAGGAGCCTTACTTTGGCAGCGACGCTGACGGCAACAAAGGCAGCTTCGTGATCGCCGTCGGCCTTGAACCACACGGTCTCGACCTGCAGCGGCGAGAGCTTGGACTCCTTCTTCGCAACTTCGGTCTTGCTGGCCTTGCTGGTCGTGGTGAACTCCTCGCCCGGCATGCAGGACGCGATCTGCTTGCCGCAGATCTCGGTGAGCAAGTAGGCGCGGCGCTCCCCT
Organism: Planctomycetia bacterium; assembly: GCA_005776365.1. Lineage (GTDB taxonomy): Bacteria > Planctomycetota > UBA1135 > UBA1135 > UBA2386 > SXPK01. The sequence continues at coordinate 1,432 of SXPK01000097.1, read as the reverse complement.
TCTTCCTCGCCAATGAGCACATGCTCTTGCTTGACGAAGTTGGGCATCGCCTCGATGCGCTTATTGTCCAATTCGGTGATCAGCGCCGACCGAGCCGTGTCCCAGCGGACTTTGTTGATCGACAGCAGCCGCGTCTTCACGAACGCGCTGCCTGGCTTGGGTTCAACGACGATCGACTCGAAGCGCCCCATGGCGGCCTCGACGACGAAGTCGCGAACGACGGCGACTTCCTCCAGCTTCTCGGGCTCTCCCTTCTTGGGCGCGACCACGTGCCAGAGGCTCGCATTGAGCAGCGGCATCGCGGAGAGCAGCGTCGGTTCGGTCCGGGCTTCGGTGGCCTCGTGCAGCGAGCCAGAAGTTGCCGGTTCTTGGGCGACGAGCAGAAGCGGCGGGAAGGTGGCAAATACGACGACGACGAACGTGGAACGAACGATGCGCATGACGAAATCTCTGGGTTGCGCCGCACCATCGCGGCGAGCCGCTGTTTTGGGTCGGCGCATTGGGTCGTGCAGCGGGCCGAGCAGCCGACGCTGCGGTTCTCGCCTTCGCACGTGAGCGGCTAAGAATGCGCAGTCACGGCAAGTCGAAACCGCGGCGCAATGGCGCGCGCTCCGATGCCGGCCTTGCGTGTTGCCCGACCCGGCCACCGAGCTTTCCCCCATGCGACTCGACGTCTACCCTTGGTTTGCGTGACAGCCAAAGCCCCATTCGTGATCCGACCGATCCGCCCGCAGGACGACGCCGCAATCGCAGCGATCATCTGCGACGTTCTCACCGAACACGGCTGCACGGGCGAAGGCTTCGCGTTGCACGACGCCGAGACTCGGGCGATGAGCCGCGCCTATGCGACGCCTGACGCTCGCTACTTCATCCTCGAGCACGATGGCGTCGTGGTTGGCGGCGGCGGCTTTGGACGCCTCGCCGGCAGCGAAGAGCACGAGGCCACCTGCGAGCTGCGCAAGATGTATCTGCTGCCGCGTGCTCGTGGCCACGGGCTCGGCCGCACCCTGCTCGCGCTGCTGCTGGACGAGATGCGTGCCCGCGGCTTCCGTCGCTGCTACCTCGAGACCGCGACCGCGATGCAAAAGGCGCAAGACCTCTACCGGCACATGGGCTTCTTGGAACAGTGCGCCGCCAACGGCAACACCGGACATCACGGCTGCGACCGCTTCTTCGCGCGCGATCTGTGATCGGCCCACGGCTTGCTTCGATCATGGCCGCTGCGATGCCAACGCGCGTTCGGTAGCCACTGAGCCGGCCGCAACTAGAGTTCTGCGGAAGGACCGCAAGACGGCGCCTTTGGACTGCCGAAGAACGCCTCATTCCGAGGACTTCCGCACCGCCGATGGACTGGCTCGCCAACACCTATGGGGCGCTCTCTGTAGCGCCATCCTGGATCGCTCTCCCGCTCGCCGCGCTCGCGCTGCTGTTG
>SXPK01000096.1 GCA_005776365.1 Planctomycetia bacterium | reverse complement strand
GGTCCCTATCTGGTGTGGGCGCAGGATGACTGAGGAGACTCATTCCTAGTACGAGAGGATTGGAATGAACGAACCTCTGGTGTGCCAGTTGTCGCGCTAGCGGCATCGCTGGATAGCTATGTTCGGAACGGATAAGCGCTGAAAGCATCTAAGCGCGAAGCCAACTCCAAGAATGGTCATCCCATGAGACACCTCGTAGACCACGAGGTTGATAGGCCGGCGGTGTACGCACAGTAATGTGCTCAGCCAACCGGTACTAACCAGTCGATCGGCTTGACCTCATTTTCACTCGAACGATCCCAAGCGATCCTTCACGTATCCACCACCCCCGACGGCCGAATCCATTTTCCAAGCAGCTCCCGGTGCCCATATCAGTCTGGAAATACCCGTTCCCTTTCCGAACACGGCAGTCAAGCAGCCTGAGCCGATGATAGTGCATTGCGCGAAAGTAGGTCAGCGCCGGGTCATTCTTCTGAAGGCCGGCCACCCAACAAGGTGGTCGGCCTTCGGTCTTTTCTGGGGGGTGCTTCCACGCCCCGTCACTGCCGCGGCGATGCGCGTGGCACGGGAGCCCGGCGCCAGGCCATCTCTTAGGACAACGCCGCCCGTCGTCTCGCCGTAGTTGCTGCACCCATGGGATGCATGCTGCGACTCCAAGTCTCTCGGGACAGTGCGTGACCTTGTCTCGGCAAGCCAAGCGTCTCGGCAAGCCAAGCAGCTGCCGTCCCCGTCTCGTCCCTGCTAGCCGCGACGACTCGTCCCAACTCGCGGGAAACAGCCTCGGACTTGTCGCTCGCAGGCGGCGAGGCGACATCAGGTTCACCCTCCCGCGGCTGCGCTGCCAGTCGGCGCGGCGTGCGCGGCGAACCGCCAAGTCACCGTGACCGCGCTGGAATCCCCCGGGTGCCCGTCCGCTGAAGTGCCGGGCTCTACTCGCGTGGTCGCGCCATCCCTTCTGGCGGCCTGTCAACACCGTGTTCGATGTGGCATCCGGCGAGTCGACCTTGCCCACCCATCCCCTCGTCGCGCACGGAGCTACTTTCTGATGAGGAGCTACTGCGGTTTGGCAGCACGAGGTGGCCTCCGCAGAAACTGAATTCACGCGGACCTACTGTCTGATGACGAACCGCTGCGGCGGCGGGCTGTGCACCGCCGGCGTCACGCCAGGCGGTGCGAGCACGGCAGCTTGCGCGATCCAGTCGGTGTCCCAGAAGGCGGGGTCGTTGGGGATCGAGAGGTTGGAGATCTGCTGCCCGAATGTGATGCCAGGCAACGTCACCGCTGCGGCCAGGTCCAGATAGACGTGCAACTCCGGAGCCACGAACAGCGGCGTCGGCGAAGTGAAACCGAGCACATAGAGGCCCACGCACCCAACTGGCATCTCGGACGCGATCTGGATCAGGCCCCCCGCCGTCGCTGCGAAGGGAGTCACCGTCAACTGCCCGATTTGCACGCCGGCAATCGGCGCACTCGTGGTCGTGTTCGCGCCGACGACTGCGGTGACGTGGCACCGCAGGAGCGAGAGGGGAGCGGATGCTGTGCCTTGGGCTGTCCCACCCTCGATCGAACTGTCCTCGATGGCGATGCCGAGACCGCCCGCCGTCGTCAAGTTTGTGCCTACGAGCCGCGTGCGGCGGACGAGCAATGCGCCGCCGCCCGAAGAAAGGGCAACCGCTCCGCCGGTGGCATGGAGGTTGTTCGCCTGCAGCAATCCTGTCGCGCCAGCATGGAGGCCGAGTCCGCCCGCCACGCGTGAGTCCTCCAGCAACCCGACCATGCCCGTCCCGATTCCGCCGAGCGCGAGCGCCATGCCCTGTGCGATCAGATCGAGTCCTCGCGCATCCACCGTGGTCGACGCTGTGGCTGCACCGTCAATCGTCAGGCCAGTGGCGCTGCGCGTTCGCACGTGCGTGAAGGTCGCCATCATCGCTCGATCGCCACCCACAACCCGACGTGCCGCGATCGCAGTGGCACTCGCCTCGACCGAGACCCGTTCGTACTGCACGACCGCGGCACCGCCTGGTCCGAGCAAGAGGTCGATTCCGTTCGCAACGCCGCTGGCCCTCGTGTCCGCCACAACGAAAACCGAAGTTCGGCCAACGAGCGCCTCGTCCAACGTGATTGCACTCGGCATGCCGGAGAACGAGCACTTGGTGAACAGCACGCGCCCGTAGCCGTTGACGCTCGTGCCCGCGCCGACAAAGCCGGCAACGCTCTGATTCAGGAAGGTGACGTGGTCAAGCACCGTGCCGCCGAAGGAAGCGTCGGTCTGTTGGAGCTCGATGCCGCGCGGACCCCCTCGCAGGATCAGGTTGCGCCAGCTGGCGAAGTTGCTCGTCGCGCGAAATCCATGCTGAATGCCTGCACCCGTGAAGTCGATTTCCGCATCGCCGTTGTAGCCCTGCAGCAGAAACCCGTGCGGCCAATCCTGAATCACATCGAAGTCGCGTTCGACGGTGATCGTCGGCACCGATGACGCGTCGATGTTGATCCACGCGATGTCGGAGCCGGCGCCGCTCAGTTGGTTTTGTTCTGCGGCCGACAACTGAAAAGTCGACAGCGTGCGGTTGTGAAGCTGGATCGCTTCGTTGATCGACAGCAGCGAGTCGCCAACGACGCCATGCGATAGCGGGTCGTTCACCTCGGCGATCGAATGCACAAACGCGCCGTCCACACTGGGCCGATTCGGCGCTGCGGCGCCCATGGCGACATGCAGCGCGGAGAGCGCGACGGTCAGGGCAAGGGCGTCTAGGGCGTCGTGGATCAAGGGTGCATCGAGACGTGGCGGCGGGACGAAAATCGTAGATGGGGTCCCACAAAGCACCAGCGGGTCAGGCCGGACCGTTGCTTCGCACGCTGCCGCGAACTCGCCATCCGCGCGCGGCGGAGTGCGCCCGACATCGGCGCGCGGACTTCATGGAAGGCGCAATCAGCGTTGCGAAAGCGATTCGCAGCGGCATTCGAAGGGCCGCAATCTTCGACCACACCGCTCCCTGCCAAGGGACCCAGAGGCAGCCGGGAGACATGGCTCCGAGATGCCGGCACGGGCTGGCAAAGCGGCCGAATGCACCGGTTCTGCCCCTGCTGAGGACGCCTTCGATGGGGGCACAGGCTGTGCCGGTCACCGTGCGCTCATCCTGATGTGCCCGAAAACGCAGGGTCACCGAGGATTCGATGCAAACGCTGCGGAGTCACCGTGGCCTCATGCTGACGACGCTGCGAACGCAGGGGGATCAAGCGTTCGAGGTAAACGCTGCGGCGTCACCGTGGCCTTATGCTGATGAGGCAGCGAACGCTAGGTGATCAAGCGTTCGATGCAAACGCTGCGGCGGTCACCGTGCACTCATGCTGACTGCGCCTGCAAACGCCGGGGCTCTCGACTGCGCGGCCAGCCGCTCGTGGCTACTTGTCCTTGCCGAAGCGGTCGCGAATCCGCACCGTGCGCGCGAGTCCATCGCGCGACTGCAGCAGCTTCTTCTTCACGTCGGCGTCGAAGTCGCAGGTCTGGAGCGCGGTGTCGACGATTTGGAGCGCGTCGGCATCTGCGTGCGCATTGACGAATGCATCGAGCCATGCAGGCATGAAGAAGATGCGGCGGTTCGCCTTGACCCATTGCGCCTTCGCCAGCGCCGGTTCCAGGAAGGGCTTCGTCTTCGTCGACTGCCCCGGCCAGTGAAAGTTCGCGAGGCTGTCCTGCGCCCATTGCTCGGGTTGCGCGTCGAGTTGCAGGTAGGCGTCGAAGAACTTCCGCTTGTTGGACTCCGTTCCGATCGCCGCCTGCGCGAGAAAGGTCTCGCGCTCGACGTCCTGGCCTTTGAAGGCTCGCCGAACCGTGTCGACAAGACTCATTCGATCCGCGTCATCGTCAGAACGCGCGAGCAGTGAGGCGAGGGCCGTGAAACGATCGTCCTTGCCGACGACGAGGTGCGGAGGAACATCCTCGGCAATGCCAAGTGCGACTGCGCGGCACAGGCGCAGGGTGCGAGCGCCATTGCCGTTGCGGGACAGCCATCGGAAGGTCGGCAACTCGCGTCCGCTCTTCGCCTGGCCCAGTTGCCCGAGCAGGATGTCCTCGGCGCGCTCGCGCAACTCGCGGGCGCGTGCCTCTGGCAGGTAGCGCATCACGCACGAGCCAAACATGTCGAGCAGCCATGCATGCGTATCGGAGTCGCGTTCTTGCGTGATCGCGTCGAGCGCGCTTTCGGCAAAGATCGCGGGGTCGAGTTCGGCCTCACGAACGGCCTCGAAAAGGCACCCGAACATCACAGCTCGCAGCAGCGGGTCCTTCGCGCTCGAGGCGTTGGCGACCATCCAGTCGCGGCTGCGCACATCTGGCAAGAACTGCGCATACGCGACATCGCGAGGATTGGGGACGATGCAGGCGACTTGCTTGGAGCCGACCAGCCCCGGAATGACTGCATCGGCGCCATCGCTCTCGACCTGCACGGCTCGCATGGCGCCAGTGGCCTCGACGACGAGCAGTTCAACACGAAGCGGCCACGTGCCTTGGCCATCGACCGGACTCTGCAGCAAACGAGCCGACTCGACGGTTCCGTTCGCCGCGGTCCTCCAATCGACTCGAACGCGCGGCAACGACGGCGACAAGAGCCAGCGTTCGGACCAACGCGATAGATCTGACTTGGCGGCGTCTTCGAGCGCAGCGGACAAGTCTTGCCACGATGCGTTTCCGTATCGATGGCGCGCTAAGAAGCGGTGCACGCCATCGCGAAAGGTTTCGCTCCCGAGTCGCTCGTCGAGTTCACGAAGCACTGCAGGGGCCTTGTTGTAGACAATCGGGCCGTAAGCAGATTTTGCGTCCGCCAGATTGGCCAGCTGCTGGAACACTGGCACGGTTCCTGGCGTCGCGTCGACTTCGTAGGCGCGTGGCTTCACGCGCTGCAGAAATCGCAGCCATGACTGTCGGTCCGGCTCGAGCGCTTCCATCGCCTCGTGTGCGACAAAGGTGGCAAAGCCCTCCTTCAGCCATAGGTCGTCGAACCACCGCATCGTCACCAGGTTGCCAAACCACTGATGGCTCAGTTCGTGGTAGACGAGCGAACTGCGACGCGCCAGTTCGCCACCCGTCGGTTCGTGATCGAAGCTCAGCGCCTTGTCGCGATAGAAGATCGCGCCTGCGTGCTCCATGCCGCCGTAGGGGAATCCTGGCAGCAAGACGATGTCGAGCTTCTCGAACGGGTAAGGCTCGCCGAAGTAACCGCACAGCCACTGCAAACCGTCGCCGTGCATGCGCAGCAGCGTTGGTTCATCCAAGTTCTTGCGCTCGCTCTCGCGAAACCACGTCCGCATCGTCGAACCCGGCGCGATGCCCGGAATCGTGGGCAATCGTGATTCGATCCGGGCAAACGGGCCGCAGGCAAAGGCCGCGAGGTAGGTGGGCAGCGGCTTCGTCCGTGCAAACGTCCAGACCCTATCGTCTTCGACTTCGTCCTGCGCGGTAGTCGTGCCGTTGCCGATTGCACTCCACGCTTTCGGAATGCGCAGCGACACGTCGAAGGTCGCCTTGATGTCGGGCTGGTCGAAGCATGGGTAGAGGCGGTGCGCGTCTGCGGGAACGACCAGCGTGTAGCAGTATTCGGCCGCGTCCGCGGTGTCGCGGTAGACAGTGAGCGGCGTTCCGACGCTCGCAACGATGGAACGGACGCGGAGGCGAAGATCGTTCTCGCCTTCTCGCAACAGGCTCGACGGCACGACGAGGTGATCGGCGACTCGGGCAACTTCCCAGTCAGAACCGTTGACCTGGGCTTTGCCCAGCAACTCGCCATCGAAGTCGACGACGAGTGGAGTTGCAGCGCCCTTGCCGTCGAGCCAGAAGCTCAGCTTGGCTTCGCAGTCGACATGAGCCACCGGCGTCGTGATCCGGAAGGCAAGGTCGTAGCGCACCTTCGAAATCGTCGCGGCGCGAGCTTGCGCCAAGCCGGTGGCGATGCCGGGCGCTGGATCCTGGGCTTGCGGGGCGAGCAACAAGAAGGCGAGCGCGATGGTCATCGGTGTGGGCGAGGACGATAGCCGCTGCGCGATGCGCAAGGGCAAGGCGCGTCGTCCTTGGTGAGCGATTGACCCCGCAAGCGGCTGCGTGCGTGACGCCTAGGCGTCCGCGCGAGTCAGTTCTCGGCGAGCGGCACCGCGATCTCGGCGACGAACACGCCGTTCGGATCCCAGCGTTCGTCCATCGTTCGCACGATGGTCGCAAGAAAGCGTCGTGCCGTTGCCGCTGGCAGTGGCCTTCCATTGACGACCAGCTCGATCGGCTGGTCGAGGTCTAGCATCGAGTCATCGAAGCGCAGCAGCAGCGTGCTGCTGGCGATTGGCGGTAGTGGAGTGTCGTCGCTGCGTCGCTGGTCCGCATCCGTGGTCGCACTGATTTCGACGCGCTGACCAAGACGCGTCACCGTGATGAGCAAGGGCATGTTCACGGGCTTCTCCGCCAATGCCAGCCAGTGGCTGCGCAGTTCCACCGACGAATCGAAGGGGCTCACGCGCCACACGACGCGCGTTGGCCGGGCGTGGCGCGTCTTCGTGGACAGCCATTGCGGCGTCAGCGAGTAGTCGATTCCGTGCCCGCGACCATCCTGCACGTGCAGTTCGTGGTCGTAGCCGGCATCGTCGGCGGTTCGCAGTTGCGCAAGCTGATCGCCCATGCGTCGCGCCAGGCCGATGCGATCGAACATCGTGTCCTTCGCGCCGATGTCGATCCGGACGGCGACATTGCGCATGTTCTCGGGCGGCGAGGTCGTCAGGGGCTCGGCCGCCGCCATGCCGCCGCAGGCTGCAAATCGATCCGGTCGATTGCCGGCAAACCGGATCGCACCGTAGCCGCCTTCCGAGATGCCCATCAGGTAGACGCGATCGGGATCCACATCGCGGAACAAGATGGCCTTGCTGATCACTTCGGCGAACGCGACTTGGTTGTGGTCGAACCACCAGCGGCCCCGGCGATCGTCTGCCATGCGCGGAATGAAGTAGATGCCGACCCCTTGGTAGGTCGTCGCAAACAGGCGCTTCTGCGCTTCCCACTCGCGCGTGTTGACGCTCCATCCGTGCGGCCCGTCCGACTTGTCGTTGCCGCCGCCGCCGTGGAGGCAAAGCCAGAGCGGCCACCCGTCTTTCGGGCGTTCCCCCTTCTGCAACAGCACGTAGGGCATGGTGAAGTCGCCGATGCGGAGTTGGCCTTGCTGTGCATCCCTTGCTGTTGGCGAAGTCGGAACGAGGTCGTCGCAACCCTGCGCTCGCATCGCATCGCGGCATGCCGTCACGACACGTGTGCGCCAGACCTCTGCTTGTGCCTGGGTCAAAGAGCCCGTCGTGTCTGGCGCCAATCCACGGCTGGGCACTGGCAGCGCAAACCACTCTCGCAGTTCTTGGTCGGTCGGTTGAGGCGCGGTGGAGCACGCAGCCACCAACGCGACGATGCAGAGCACAAGGCAGCGAAGGCCTGCTACGAAGTTCTTGGTCCGATTCCTGCGATGGACGGTCGGGTGCAGAATCTCGCGCATCGGACCATCGTCGTGGTCAAGGGTTGCAACGCGCAAGCACGTCGCGGGTGATGCCAGGCATCGTCCCGCTCAGTCTTTGGCGCTGCTCAGTCCTCGTCGTCGTCATCTGCCGGCCCGCACGGCATGCCGCCCTTTGGCTTCGTGCCCGCGTCCTTTGCATGCACGTAGGTCGGGTCGCTCTTGCGCCTGCCGTTCGCCGCGTCGCGGCGTGCATTCAGCGCGGCCTTTGGTGGGTTTGCCGGGATCAGGCACTCCGGCTTGTCGCCGATCAGGTCCTGCCTTCCCGCGTCGAGCAACGCGCGCCGCACGTCGAACCAGTTCTCCGGCTTGAAGTACTGCATCAGCGCGCGCTGGGTCTCGCGGTCCTTCAGCTTCTTGACTGTCTCGACCGGCTGCATCGTCATCGGGTCGAGCCCGGTCCAATACATGCACGTCGCGATGTCCATCGGCGCGGGGATGAAGTCCTGCACCTGCCGCGGCTTGTAGCCCCGCTGCTTCAAGAACACCGCCAGCTCGATCATCTCGTGCACGCCGGAGCCCGGGTGCGATGCGATGAAGTAAGGGACGAGATACTGCTCCTTGCCGGCACGCTTGCTCGCCGCATCGAACTTCGCCGCGAACTCGTCAAAGGTCGAGGTCGCAGGCTTCTTCATCAGGTTGAGCACCTTTTCGCTCGTGTGCTCTGGCGCGACCTTGAGCTGGCCGCCGACGTGATGGCGCGCCATGTCTTCTAGGTAGCCGCCGTCGAACCGCGCGAGGTCCATGCGGATGCCCGATGCGACGCGCACGGACTTGACCCCCGGCGTCTCGCGCACCTTCTTTAGCAACTGCTTGGTCGGACCGTGGTCGACGCCGAGCAACTTGCACACGGTCGGATGAACGCATGAGAGTCGACGGCACCGCGCCTCGATGTCAGGCCGCGAGCACCGCATCTGATACATGTTCGCGGTTGGCCCGCCGACGTCGCTGATCTGACCCTTGAAGCCCGGGTCCTGCGTCATCTGCTTCACTTCGCGCAGGATCGACTCTTGGCTGCGGCTCTGGATCGCGCGGCCTTGGTGCATCGTGATCGAGCAGAACGTGCATCCGCCAAAGCACCCACGCATCGTCGTGATCGAGTCCTTGATCATCGCGTGCGCAGGGATCGGCTCCGTGTAGCGTGGGTGCGGTTTGCGCGTGTAGGGCAGGTCGTAGACGCGATCCATGCCCTGCTCGTCGAGCGCAAGCGCGGGCGGATTGACGACGAGCAAGCGGTCGCCGTGCTTCTGGGTGAGGCGGCGTCCGTTCTGTGGATTGGTTTCGTG
>SXPK01000095.1 GCA_005776365.1 Planctomycetia bacterium | reverse complement strand
CGGCGCCACTGGCACGCGCCTTCTGCTCACGCTGGTGCGCGAGATGGAGCAATCCGGCAAGTCACTCGGTTGTGCGTCCGCGTGCATCGGCGGCGGCCAGGGCATCGCGATGATTCTGGAGCGCATCTGAAGCACACGCCCGCCGAACCGAAACGACGATGACGACCACCAAGAAGCGCACCCACGTCAAGCTGCAAGGCCGCGTCCTCTACCTGACCGAGGACAAGGCGCGATTGGAAGCGCAGCTCTATCAGGGCGAGAACCTGCCCTTCGATCCGGCCCGCAAGCTCGTCGACAACATCAGCACTGACGAGCTGACTCCTGGTTGGGTCTGCTACTACTACGACGAGACGCTGGCGCGCTATTGCCTCGTTGGCTTGCGCGGCGGCGTGATCAAGCAGGATGCGATCAAGAACGGCGGCTTCGGCGTCGTCGTCAGCGGCGTGTCCAAGGGCTGCGGCAGTTCGCGCGAGACTGCGCCTTACAGCGAGCTGAAGGCCGGCGTTCAAGTCGTCGTCGCCAAGAACATCGAGAAGATCTACGGCCAGAACTGCCAGAACATCGGGCTGCTCACGTCGACGGACTTCTCGCTGATCCCGCGGCTGCAGGCGGGCGAGTCGATCTCGATCGAGGAGTTCACGAAGGGCCTCGACCCGATCGCCGCCGAGATCGTTCGTCACGGCGGTTTGTTCGCCTACAACCAGGCGCGACTGCAGGGCGAGACGGTGCCGCCTATGGTGTCGACCGCTGCACGCAAGATGACGCTGTGCGAGAAGATCATCGCGCAGCGCGCGATCGCTGACGCCAAGACGGGCCGCCTCGGGGTGCCTGCAGTGAAGCCCGGCGACGCGCTATTCGTGCGCACCGACGTGCGCTTCTCGCACGAATACGTCACGCCGATGGCGGAGGCGCTGTTCCGCATGGGGCTGGGCGAAGGCGCAAGGATCACCGACCCGGCGAGTGTGTTCGCCTTCCGTGACCACCTCACCTTCTTGGACCGCATCATGCCCGAAGCGCACGTGAAGATGGGCCTCAAGGAGCAGGCAGCGTCACTCGCGACGGTGCAGGAGGCGTTCACGAAGAAGCAGGGCGTCAAGCTCTACGGCGAAGTGCAGCGCAACGGGCAACTCGTCGGCAGCGAGGGCATCTGCCACAACATCGTCATCGAGGACATCGCCGAGCCGGGCCAACTCGTGATCGGCACCGACAGCCACACGTGCATGGCGGGCGCGATCGGTTGCTTCGCGTTCGGCGTCGGCTCGACCGACATGGCGAACAGTTGGTTCACGAAGGACGTCCGCGTCAAAGTTCCGGAGTCCGTTCGCGTGAACCTGAAGGGCCGCATGAAGGAGGGCGTTTGCGCCAAGGACCTCATGCTGTGTCTTTTGAGCGATGCGTTCTTCAAGACCGGCGCTGGCATCGGCAAGGTGCTGGAGTTTGCGGGGCCTGCGGTCGTGTCGATGTCGCTCGACGAGCGCGCGACGTTGACCAACATGGCCGTCGAGGCTGGCGGCTTCACGGGCATCATCGAGGCCGACGATGTGGTGGTGGACTACATCGCCACGTTGCGCGGCACGGACCCGCAGAAGCTCCGCGCACAGATCGTGAAGGCCGACGCGGGCGCTGAATACTGCAAGACCTTCGACATCGACCTTTCGACGCTGGTGCCGACCGTGGCGACGCCAGGCGATCCGCGCAACGGCATCGCGCTGACGGAACTGCGGGCGAAGCACGGCAAGGTCCAGATCCACATCGCCTACGGCGGCTCGTGCACGGGCGGCAAGAAGGCGGACATGGACATGTACGCCGAAGTCGTGCGCAAGGCGGTGCAGAAGGGCCGCAAGCTCGCTGGCGTGAAGCTCTTCATCCAGTTCGGCAGTCAGCGCATCCGCGCCTACGCCGAGCAGATGGGCTACATCGACCTGTTCGAAGGCGCAGGCGTCGAACTGATCGACCCGTCGTGCGGCGCGTGCATCAAGGCTGGACCCGGCGTGTCGTTCACGGCCGACGAAGTCACCGTCTCGGCGATCAATCGCAACTTCCCGGGACGCTCCGGCCCCGGACAGGTCTATCTCGCGAGCCCGCTCGTCGTCGCGGCGAGCGCGTTCCTCGGCTACGTCGGCGGCCCCGAGGAACTGTGACGCAGGCGGCTGCGGGTCACGCGAGCAACCCGCTCGGCGACCTTCGCCGCATCCTCGGCCCGCTCGCCGGCGTCGCTGTCTGCGTCGGCATGGCGGTGGGTTCTGGCATCCTGCGCACGCCTGGCGAGGTTGCGCTGGCGCTGCCTGATGCGCGTTGGATCGTCGGCGTCTGGTTGTTCGGCGCGGTGGTGGCCGCGCTGGACGCGTTGATCCTCGCAGAGATGGCGTCCTCGGTGCCGCGCGTCGGCGGCCTCGTCGCCTACTTGCAGTTGTCGTTCGGCCCTCGCGTCGCCTTCTTGTGCGGCTGGTCGATGTTGCTCATCACGTGGCCTGCGTCGCTCGCCACTGTCGCGGTTGCGTTCGGCGAACTCGCGGTGCGCGGCGCCAACGCGCTGGAGCAAGGCGGCTCCACCGGCGAAGGCAAGCTGGTTGGCGGGGCGATGATCGTGCTGCTCGCGTTGCTCAACCTGCGCGGCCTTCGGCTCGGTGCACGCACGGAGATCACGCTGTTCTTTGCCAAGGTGTCGCTGCTCTTGTTCGTCTGCGTCGCGGCCCTCGTCGCTGCGCCAGCGCCCGTCGTCGCTGCTGCGAGCGATCGGGCAGCTCGGATGCCGACCGAGGCGCTGGCCTTGCTGGCCGCAGTTGGCGCGGCCATGAAGAACGTCCTGTTCAGCTATGACGGCTACGCCGACGCTGTCTACATGGCGGGGGAGACGGAGAACCCGGGCAAGGCTCTGCCGCGCGCGTTGTTCGTGTCGCTGCTCACGATCACGGGCCTCTATGTCGCCGCCAATGCAACCTTCGTTCACGTGCTCGGGGCCGAAGGACTTGCGCACTCGAAGTTCGCGGCGCTCGACGTCGCGCAGCGAGCGTTCGGTGAGCACGGCGCGTCGTTGCTCGCGGTGGTGGCGATGGTCATCTTGTTGGGCGCTGCCAACTCCTACTTCCTGACCGGGCCGCGCATCGCGCGTGTCCTCGCCGAGGACGGCATCGCGCCCAAAGTGCTCGGCCGCATGACCGAGTCCGGTGCGCCGCCTGCGGCGGTGCTGCTCGTGCTCGGGATGGCCTTGTTCTATGCCGCGAGTGGCAGCTTCGATCTGCTGCTCTCGATCACGATCCCGATCATCTCGACAACGGTTGCCTTGGTCGCGATCGGTCTCTTGGTGCAGCGGCGCCGTGCCCCGGATCGGCCGCGGCCCTTCAAAGTGCGCTGGGCGCCACTCGTCGTGCTATTGCAGGTCGCGATCGGCCTCCTGCTTGTCTCGGGCTACGTCGCGGACAACCCGCATGCAGTCGCAATCGACGCCGCCGCGTTGCTCGTCGGCGCGGTCGTCTATGAGGTCATGCGGCGCCGCCGCTGATGCTCTTTCTCGTCGGCATGCGTCCTTGTGAGGCCGCGAAGCCCAACACGACTGCGGCAACGGCAGCGAAGAACCAGGCCGAGCGCTCGGCCTCGACGCCCCGCAGTGTCGCTGGCCCAGCCATCAGGTGGGCTAGCAGCACCAAGCAAGCTGCGCCCATCAAGGCGGCGCACGCGGTCCGCACCGCTTCCCGCGATGGACGCGAACGACCTTCGGCCAAGACCAGCAACGCAGTCAACAAGCAGGTCGACGCGCAGGTGAAGCCCGGGTTGGTGCGGGCGGCGATAGGACCGGCCAGTTCGTCGAAGAGGCGCGTTGCGGACACGTAGGTCCAAGGGAATGCGGTGGCGCCGACGCCGAAGACGCAGCAGGCAAGCAGGGTCCGCGCCAAACGTCTCGAACCGCCGGTCTCATGGTCGCGCGGTCGGGGCTCGGAGAAGAAGCGCATCGCTAGCAAGATAGCGTCCAGCGGTTCGTATGGAGTCGGTGCCGTTCGTTCGTCCCGCAGCGGGACATGCTGCTTCAATCGCGGTCGAGGATCTTCCGAATCAGATCCGTCATGACGCGCGACACCAGCGACTGGGATCCACTGCCGACCGAGCAAACGGGTCTGCATCCTGGCGAGGCGCAGAAGTACCTCGGTGGCCCGCCGCCGCCGCCGCCAGCGCAGAACTTCGTCGTCGCACGCACCGGTGCGCCGGGTTCCGCATTCGGCGCCGTTGCACCCGCATCGAAAGCGCGGCCGGCTGCTGCCGACTCTTCCGCCAAGCAGCGGTCGAACGCAATTGCGATCGCGCCGCGACCGCAAGACAAGGGGCCGGCGCCGGCGCAGGACATGCTGCCTGCGTTGCTGCGGCCGCAGTTCACGCCGATGCAGTCCGAGATGCTTCGGCAGCCGGGACAAGCCCCGCGCGTCGCGTCGCGCGAGAGCCTTGCGCCCCGATCCGCGCCGAAAGCAGAATCAAGAGTCGAGTCGAAGGTCGTCGTCAAAGAAGCGGTCTCGCCTGCGTCGCCGACGAACTCGGTTGCGCCTGCCGCCTGCGGTGGAATCGACGCGAGACAACAGCAACCTTGGTTCCTGGCGATGCCCGTCGTGGAACAGATGCGGTTGCTGCAAGTCTGGCAGCAGGAACGCGACCAAGTCGTCGCACTGTCCACGGCGAGAGCGTCTCGGCGCGATCGGCTGCTCGAACGCTTCTGGGTCGCCTACGTCGTGTTCTTCATCGCGGCACTGCCGCTGATGTTGACCGAAGGGATGATGGGCTTCGTGCGCATGGCGATGGCGGGTTGCGTCACTGGCCTTCTGTGGCAAGTCGTGCCACACACGCGTGTCGCGTGCGCGTGGTCGGCGGTCTTTGCTTACGTCGCCGTCGCGATGTTGCCGCGCGCAGGCGACTTGGTTGCTGCGCCGTTCTCGCTGCTGACCTCACTCGGCGGCGCTGCGCTCGTCTACTGGCTTGCTGGCCTCGGCGCCGCGCATGAGCAGCAGCCAGACCGCAAGGACTCGATCGTCGACGACTGAAGTCGGGCGATCAGCGCGGCATCGACACCACATAGGTCGCGGTGCCATCCTGCGTCGGTCCCGACACGAACGTCTGCGCCACAGCGCCGCGTCGGAGTTCCACCGAATAGGCTCCGGGCGGCAACGCGAATGCGGAGCGCACGTCGGCAGGCAGCATGACTACGTCGCCGCCGATCGAGTCGCGACCGTCGGCGCCGCGGCTTTGCCATGACGTTGCAATCGCGTCGCCGCCGGCGAGAAGCCGCGTCGTGACGTCGACCGCTGCGGGCGTGGCGCCGTCATCTTGGCACTGGAGCTTCAGCACGACGCCTTGCAAGAACGCGGCGCGCAGCGGCACTTGTTCGCCGCCGAGGAAGGCGAAGCGAAAGCGCCTGGGCTGCAGCGGCAACGCGAATCCATCGGCGTCGACGGCTTGCGTGCGCAACGCGTAATGGCCTGGTGCGAGTTCGGGCAATGTCAGCGTTCCTGCCGTCGCAAGACCGACCCGCTTCCACAGCGGAGCGTGCGTCGGGTCCACGTTGCTGTCCTGTGCGAGTGCCGTTGCTTCGATCGACCAGCAATCGAGGCGCGCGCGTTCGATCGGATCGCCGCGCGGGTCGACGAGCTGCAGCGTCACGCCGGCGCTTTGCGCCACATCGACAAGAAACAAGTCGAGCAAGAGCGGCGGCCCTCCGGCAGTCGGGACGATGAGATCCTGGACGTGCGGTTGCTTGCCTTCGGCTTCGACGAGCAGCCGGCCACGGGCTCCACGCGCAATCGTCAGTGCGGCCATGCCGGCTTTGCCTTCGCCCTTCGTCGCTTGCCCTTGATCGGGCAGAAAGCGCCAGGCAAAGCGTTCGATCGGCAGACGGTCGGCGAGCGAGCGCACGGACAGTTCGACCGGCGCCGCCGTTGGCGCGGGGTCGGGAGGCGCAATGACGTCAGCGTCCGAGGGGATCGTCGGCTCTTCCTGCGATTCCTTGCTGTCCACGCGCGAGCGAGCCGACGCAGCGTCGGGCAAGCCCTGGCGGGAGGATTGCGGCGTTGGCTCGACCGGCTCTGCCAGCGGTGGGGCGATGGGGTCGCCTTCTGCCGCCGCAAACCAGAGCGCGGTGCCGCCGGCGATGGCGACGAGAACAACGATGCCGTGAATGCGTGCCATGCCTGCGCGGGGATTGCCCGTTCGTATCCGGTGGCGCGCGTCCGCACCAACGTCGGTTGGCGCCGGGGCCCCGGTCGGACCTTTTCCGATTCCGCGCCGCTCGCCATACTCTTTCGCCCCCGACTGCGCCCGGCTGGCCGGTGCGCGGTCTTTGGCCCCGCAACATCAAGATGAGCAAGGTCTACGACATCGGCGTCCTCCCCGGCGACGGCATCGGCGAGGAAGTCGTCAACGCCGCGCTGCGCGTCCTCGACGCTGCGCAAGAGGTCTATGGATTTCAGACGAAGCGCGAGCGGATGCCTTATGGCGCCGATCACTTCCTCGCGACCGGCGAGACGATGCCGGATCTCGCCTTCGATCGGATCCGCGACATGCACGCAGTGCTGTTCGGCGCGATCGGCGACCCGCGCATCGAAGTCGGCAAGCTCGAGTTCGCGATCATCGCGGGCATGCGGCACAAGCTCGACCTCTACGTGAACCTCCGACCGGTCAAGCTCTACCACGAGTCGCTGTGCCCGCTGAAGGGCAAGACGACGAAGGACATCGACATGGTGTTCTGTCGCGAGAACACCGAAGACGCCTACGCCGGCGTGTTCGGCTACACCAAGAAGGGCACTGAGCACGAGATCGCGCTGCAGGAGATGGTCTACACGCGTCGCTGCACGGAGCGCATCATCCGCTACGCATTCGAACTCGCGAAGAAGCGCGGGCCGAAGCCGGGCAAGGACAAGCCGCAGGTGACGTTGATCGACAAGGCTAACGCGGTGCGAGCGCAGGACCTCTGGACGCGCACGTTTGCCGAAGTCAGCAAGGAGTATCCCGGCATTGCCACGGACCACGCCTACATCGACGCCGCGTGCATGTGGATGATCAAGAACCCAGAGTGGTTCGACGTGTCGGTCACGACCAACCTGTTTGGCGACATCATCACCGACCTTGGCGCCATGCTCATCGGCGGCATGGGCATCGCCGCGTCAGGCAACATCCACCCTGGCAAGGTCTCGATGTTTGAAGGCATTCACGGCAGCGCGCCGAAGTACAAGGGAACCGACAAAGCGAGTCCCCTCGCCACGATCCTGGCGCTGTCGATGCTGCTGCAGCACATCGGCGAGACCAAGGCGGCGTCGGAGGTCGAAGCCACCGTCGCAGAGTTGATCCAGACTGGCAAAGTCCGCAGCCTGAAGGCAGGCGAGCATCGCTGCAGCGAACTCGGCCAGATGGTCGCAGAGCGCCTTCGCGAGCGCTCGCGCGTCGCGCGCTGACGAGCCCTACGATCGGGCCTGACGCTGCGAGTCCGGGTCCGATCGTCGAAGGCCAACGAGGGTCGCGACTGCGCGGCTCTTGTCCGCCGGGCATCGGAACGGCGCTCCTGCTACGCAGCGCCGAACATCGGCACAAGATTTCTGCTGCCGCGTCGAGGGCGCGGGCTGCGGTGGGGAACAGGCGCTGCTAGCATGCTGGCCCTGCCCCCGCCAATGCTCATGCACGAGACAACCCGTCACGGCCTCTGTTTTCATGTCGCGCTTGCCGCGGCCTTCTTCGTTGGCGTCTTGGCTGCGCAGGATGCCGTGAGTCGGCCCTACGCGGCGCCGCCGGCCTTGTGCAACGCCTTCCATGTCTTGGCGGCAACCGTGCAGCACGTGACGCCGATTGCCGTCAGCAATGGCGACGTGCTCGTCGAGGTCGAGTTCGCGGGGCAGGTGCGCCGGCTCGCGTTGCAACCGCACGATGTGCGCAAGCCCGATTTCGCGCTGCTGGTCCGTGACGGCAACGGCATCCGTCAGTTGCCGCGTCCCGCCAACGTGACCTATCGCGGCGTCGTGCTCGAAGACCAGGGCAGTTGGGTCGCGGCGACCGTCGTCGGCGATGCCGTGCAGGCAATCGTGCACTTGCAGAACGGCGACGAATGGGCGCTGCAACCAGTGCGCGAGGCGCAGCCGCACGTGTCCTCGGCGCTGCACATCGTCTATCGCAGCGCTGACAACCAGAATCTGCCGTGGGTCTGCGGCGTTCAGGGAGGGCTCTCGGGCCCGGTCCCGGATCCAGGCATGACGGACGTCACTCGCATCACGGACATCGCCTGCGAAGCGGATGTTCAGTACTACCAACTGAACGCGAGCAACACGACGACGACGCAGAATGACATCACCGGCGTGATCAACGCGATGAGCGCGATCTATCTCGCGGACGTGCAGATCTCGTTCAACATCTCGCAGATCCTGATCAACACCTCGACGGCAACCAATCCCTACACGACGAGCATCGCTGGCAACCTGCTCGGCGAGTTCAGTTCCTACTGGAACGCCAACCGCCAAGGTGTGCAGCGCGACGTCGCGCATCTATTCACCGGCCGGGCGATGGGACAGGCCAGCGGCGGTGCGATCGGCATTGCCTACCTTGGCGTGGTCTGCAATCTCGGAGCTGCCTACGGCGTCTCGCAGTCGCGCTGGACCACCAACTTCACCCGCCGCGTCGCCGTCACTGCCCACGAAGTCGGGCACAACTTCAACGCGCAGCACTGCGACGCAGCGCCGCCGTGCTACATCATGTGCTCGGGCGTCGGCGGTTGTCAGAACGTGCAGACGACGTTCAGCCAGAATGAGCGCAACCAGATCGGTGGCTTTGCCGGCAGCCTCGGCTGCCTTGCGATCATCACGTCCGTGCCGCAGATCGCCGCGGTGTCGCCGACGAGCGCCAAATCGTTCACGCCAGGAGTCGTCACGCTCACCGGACAGGGATTCCTCGGCACGACGCAGGTGCTGTTGAATGGCTTGCCGCTGAGCACAGTGTTCACGACGCCCGACGACGCGACGCTGCGCTTCAATCCGCCGGTTGGCTCGGTGATCGGTCCGATGTCCTTGCAGACCGTGAACCCATCGGGCTCCAGCAACGTCGCGACGCTGCAGATCGTCGACACCAATCCAGCGTCGATGCTGGTCAACGGCGCCCTCCTCGGTGGCAACTCGCTGAACTGGACCTTTGGCGGCACGCGCAGCAGCTTGTGGGTGCTCGCCATCAGTTCGGTCGGCACCACCTCGCTGGTGCTCGGGCTGCCGGTGGTCGACAACCCCACCGTGCTCACCTACGGCCTGCTCTCGCCATTCAACGGGCTCGGCAGCTACTCGGCCTTCGTGCCGGCCAACACCTTGAGCGGCATGCGCATCTACTCGCAGATCGTCGAACTCGATCTCGGCGTGAACATCACCGGCATCAGCAGTTCCAACGTCGCCTCGACGCTCATCGTCAACTGACATCTGCCGACGGCTGCGGCGCGCGGGCTGCCTGTGCGCCTTGCATCGAAGGCCAGGCTGTGCGTCCTGCGAGCTAGGTCGAGTCCTCGGATTCGATTCGGCTCGCACCCCTTGATCTCGACCCGGCTGCTCGACTCGCGGCGAGGCAGCGTTCTTCCTCGATCTGCTAGACCGGCGGCGGGTCGGTCGGGAACCACAGCGGTTCGGCGGGTTTGACCTCGCCTGGGCCCAAGGTCGGTGGGTGCGGCGCTGGTGGATTGGGGTGCTCGGGATTCGCGTCTTGCGTCATATAGGTGGAGTGCGCGAGCGGGGGAGACCAATCCTTTACGTGGGCAAGGGCTAGGGTCTCCGTTCCCCCGCGCCTAATCTGCCCTGCTCATCGCCCGACTCCAGAGGAGCCTTTCATGAAGATGCGTTTCGCCGCTGCGTTGTTTGCCTTGTCGTTCCCCTTGCTCGCCCAGGATTCCGCCGCCTCAGAGGCCATGTTCTACAAGGCCTACTGGCTGCAGAACGGCGAGCGCAACTTCGCGGAGGCGATGAGCCTCTACGAGAAGTTCTTGCAGCAGGCTCCGGACCACGTGCTCGTGCCGCGCGCGGCGCAGTTTCAGTTTGAGTTGCTGACTCGCGCCGGCAAGGCGGATGAGGCGAAGGCCTTTGCGCAAAAGTACGAGAAGCAGCTCGGCAAGGTCGCGGCTCCGGCCGCTGGGGCGCAGAAGCCCGCTGAGGGCAGCGCGCGTCCGGCGCGGCCAGAGGGCGGCGACAACGCGCAACGCCTCGCCGACATGAAGAAGCAGTTGGAGGAGGCCAAGACCTCTGGCGACGAAGAAACGGCAAATCGCCTCGAACGGCAGATCCGCCGCCTCGAGCAGGGTGGCGGCGAGCCAGGCCAAGCCGGCCCCGGCGGCGCAGCAGGCGGCCGCGGCATGCGCGGTGGCTTCTTCGGCTCGAAGAAGCTGGCCGACATGACACCAGAGGAACTCGAGCAGGCGAAGGGCGGACTCGAGCGCATGTCTGGGATGATCGAACGCATGAAGGAGTCCAATCCGGATGCCGCGAAGGCGATGGAGGACAACATGGCCGCGCTGAAGACGGCGCTGGATGCCAACAACCTCGAAGAGGCGCAGAAGGTCATCGACAAGGTTCGTGAGTCGATGCCGCAGCGCGGCGGTCGCGGTGGCCAAGGCGGCGCCGGCGCCCGCGGTGGTGAAGGCGGCGGCGGTGCAGGCGGCGGT
>SXPK01000094.1 GCA_005776365.1 Planctomycetia bacterium | reverse complement strand
GCGCAACGAGCAATCGCGCAAGGGCAACGCGTCGTCGCTCGCCGCCAGAGAGCGAGCCGCAAAGCGCGTCGAAGCGCAACAGGCCGAGGCCGTGCAGGATGGACTCTGCGCGGTGGTCGACGTCGTGGCCGCCGACATGGTCCAGACGCTCGTCGAGCCGCATCTGCTGCGAAAGCAGCTTCTCGATTCGTGTCGTGTCGACTTCGATCGCGAGCGCCGCGTGAACCTTGTCGAGTTCGGCGAGAGTCTCCGCGCGACCCGGAATGCCAATCGTCACCGCATCACGCACGGTCGAGTCCGCGGGGACCTCCGGCTCCTGCGGCAAGTAGCCAACGCGAAGGTCACGGCGCAACGTCCGCTCTCCGCGATCGGGCACCAGTTCGCCGGCGAGCACCCGCAGCAAGGTCGACGTGCCGCAGCCATTGAGACCGAGCAGCCCGATGCGCTGGCCCTCGCCCACCATCAAGTCGACGCCGCGCAAGAGTTGGCGGTCGCCGATCGCGACGTGGAGGTCCTTGACCGTGAGCAGGCTCATTGTGGCATGGCGCGCGGCAAGAAGGCCGCAAGAGCGGGCGTCACTTGCCGCCTGCTGCCGGCAGCTCCTTGCCTGCCGCGGACTTTGCCTTGTCGGCGCTCGCCTCCGCACTCGGGTCGACGCGCTTCATGGCCTGACTCATCTTCATGGTCATCTTCATGTTGGTCGGGCCGCCGCTCATCACCATCGTCATCGTGTTGCCGCTGTCATGCGGCAGGCCAGTCGCGAGATCGACGACCGTGAACCCAGTCGCGCCTTCGACGGACATCGTCATTCCCCCTGGCAACTTCAGGCCATCGGTTGCGAAGGCAAACTGCTGCTCGATGCGCGCGAGCCCTTTCTCGACCGAGATCAGCTTGTTCTTGATCGAGCACTCGAGGGAGCCCAGTTGCGCCATCGGCATCGGCATCTGGGTCGTCCACTCATGGCCGATCTCAATCGGCGCTTCCGGCAGGTGCGGCACCGCCTGCGCCAGCGCCTGCTTCAGGTCGGCGCCGGAGCCGGCGGACTGCGCTTCGTCGAGCGCTGCGGGCAGTTCGATCGAGACGATCGCGCCGCGCTGATCCATGACGAGGGTGGCCTTCTCGTCCACGCAATCCGCCAGCGCCGCCATGGGACCCGGGCGCGACTCTGGATCATCAGAATCGTAGTCAACCCTGGCGACGCCGGTCATCTTGACCTTGATGCGCTTGTAGGTCTGCTCGAGCTTCGTCTTGCCATCCTTCACGTCGACCACCTTGGCCTCGATCCAGATCGACGATGCCTGCTCCATGTGCATCGGCTGCCCGCCCTGCTCCATCGACATCGTCATCTGCATCGTCTGCAGGTAGCGATTGGTCGTGCCAGCGCTGGGTTCGATGCGCAGGAGGTGCTGTTGCACCACGGCGTTGCTGGCTTCCTGGGCAGACGCGGTGGAAGCAACTGCAAGGATGACGAGGCAGAGAATCCGACTGGTGGTCATGAGGGTCAAGAAACGAGGCCAATCCCTGCGGTCTGGTGCGAGGGGCGAACAGCATAGCCATGGCCGCCGCCATTCCACATCCGGCAGCAACAAGGCAATGGGCACCCTCTCGATCCGAGCACGAAGGCGCAGCACGCCCAACTGCAACTGCTGGCTACACTCCGCGCATGCAGGTCCACTTGATCGACGGCACCTACGAGCTGTTTCGCGCGCATTTCGGGGCGCCGCGAGCGACGACGTCCAAAGGCGTCGAGGTCGGCGCGACGCGCGGTCTCTTGCGCAGCCTCAATGCGTTGCTAAAGCAGCCCGACGTCACGCACGTTGGCGTTGCATTCGACACGGTGATCGAGTCGTTCCGCAACGAGCTGTTCTCCGGCTACAAGACTGCGGAAGGCGTCGAGCCCGAACTGCTCGCTCAGTTCCCGCTCGCAGAACGCGCATCGCGCGCGCTCGGTCTCGCGACGTTCTCGATGGTCGAGTTCGAAGCGGACGACGCGCTGGCAACCGCGGCGGCTCGATGCGACGCCGACTCGCGCGTCGAGCGCGTGTGGATCTGCACGCCGGACAAAGACCTGCTGCAGTGCGTGCGCGGCACACGCGTCGTCGAGTTCGACCGTCGCAAAGAAGCGGTCACCGACGAGGACGGAGTCCGCCAGAAGCTCGGCATCGGCCCGGAGTCCGTGCCTGACTGGCTCGCGCTGGTGGGCGACACGGCTGACGGCATCCCCGGTGTTTCGCGCTGGGGCGAGAAGAGCGCGTCGCTGGTGCTCGCACGCTACCGCAAGCTTGAGTCGATCCCCGACGACGCGGCGCAGTGGGACGTCCCGGTGCGCGGCAAGGATGCGTTGGCGCAGGAACTGCGCGCTGCGCGACAAGACGCGATGCTCTACCGGTTGTTGGCGACGCTGCGCACCGACGTGCCGATCGACTGCGGGCCCGACGCGCTGGCGGCTCTGCATTCAGACCGCGCACAGATCGCCTCGCTTTGCGACGAGTTGGAGATGCGCTCGTTCAGTCCGGCGCGATGACGACGCAATCGCAAGCGACCCGTGCCATGGTCCGTTCCACACAGCCGTCGCGGCGCACAGAACCTGAGCCTGCCAAACCTGGTGGCGGGGTCCTGCCGGAGTGCCCTGCAAGTCGCCACGCTCGGTAGACTCGTTGTGCGCCACAGCGATTCCTCCTGGGCCTTCCTCGCCTCGACATCCTTCGTGAGCCTCCGTCCCATCGCTTCGATCGCGTCGATGCTGCTCGCACTGTCTGCGTGCAGCGGCGGCGGCACGAGCGCAACCGTCACCCCACAGCCGCAGCCTGTCATCGCGCTCGGTGACCCGGTCCAAGGCCTCACCGCCGCAGAACTCGCGACCTTCCAGCGCGGGCGCGCGTTGTTCGCAAAGCGCTTCGCACCGAGCGAGGGACTTGGCCCGCTCTACAACGCGACCTCGTGCGAGTCCTGCCACAGCGACCCCGTGCTCGGCGGCGGTGCGGACCTGTATCGCAACTTCTTCATGAGCGCGTTCAACGGCACCGATCCGCTGAGCGGGCTGCCGAGCGTGGTGATTCCGGCCTTTGGCGGCACGTCCTTGGCGCAACCTCACTCGCTGACCCGCGGTCGCTACTCGATGTCGAACGTTCCTGGCCTCGTGACGATCGCGCAGCGCAACTCGATCCCGCTGTTCGGTGTCGGCCTCTTCGAGTTCATCAGCAACGAGACGATCCTGTCCAACGCGGACCCAGAGGACCTCGACGCCGATGGCGTCAGCGGCAGACTCAACAACGACGCTGCCGGCGTCGGACGCTTCGGCCTCAAGTCGCAATCGAACAACATCGAACTCTTCACGCGCGCGCCGCTGATGAACCAGATGGGCATCACCAGCAACCCCTTTCAAGGCAGCGCAGGCACCGTGTCGCTCGAACCAGGCGTCGCGCCGCAAGCGTCGGGCTCACCCAACTCCCCCACCACGGACGGCGACGGTGTGCCCGATCCGGAGATCTCCAGCGAGCAACTCGCAGACCTGATTTTCTTCACGCGAAGGCTCGCGCCGCCGCAGCCGCGCGCCTTGGCGGCGAGGGAAAGCCGCGGTCGCGCGACCTTCAGCGCGATCGGTTGCGCGGCCTGCCATCTCCCCGAACTGACCTCGTCGCGTGGCCCGGTGCGCGCATACACCGACCTGCTCATCCACGACATGGGCGACGAACTCGCGGACCACATGGGCCTGGGCCGGCCGCAGATCACGAGAAACGACCCTGATCACACCGGTCGTGAGTTCCGCACCTCACCACTCTGGGGCGTGTCGCGCTTTGCGCCTTACCTGCACGACGGTCGTGCCGAGACCATCGACGAGGCCATTCTGATGCACGGCGGCGAGAGTCTCGGCGCACGACAACGCTACGAATCACTCGACGCCGCAGAGCGCGCGGACCTGCTCGCGTTCTTGGAGGCTCTGTGATGCGCGCGCTTCAGGTCGCAGTGTTGGCATGCTTGCTTGCGCCGGCGTCAGCGCAGGGCTCGGTCGAAGGCGATCCGCATTTCGTCCGTGGCCGCGCGCTGTTCGACAAAGCCTTCCATCGCGCTTCTGGCCTCGGCTCGCCGGACTACAACGGCGACAGTTGCCGCGCTTGCCATCAGGACCCGACCCTGGGCGGCGCCGGTGCGCTCGAACTCAACGTCTCACGCTTTGGCCGCGACTCCTTTGGCGCTGGGCCCTACCGCGACCTCCCTGGTGGTCCGGTTTCGAGCAAGTTCCGCCTGCCGCAAGTCGGCGGTCGTGAGGAATACCCACCAGCGCCCAATTTCCCCGACGTCTTCGAGCAACGGCAGCCGCCTGCGTTGTTCGGCGTCGGCCTCATCGAGACGATTGCCGGCGCAACCATCACGGCCAACGAGGACCCGACCGACGCCAACTCTGACGGCGTTTTTGGCATCGCGCGTCGCATCGTGATCAACGGCACGATCGAAATCGGTCGCTACGGCTGGAAGGCGCAAGTCCCGCTCGTCCGCGATTTCGTCCACGATGCGATGGCCGAAGAACTCGGCGTCACCACGCAAGACGAGGGCCGCGCTTTTGGCCGGCGCGCTGATGCGGACACGATCGCGGATCCCGAGTTGCCATCAGACGCCATCGCGGACCTCGACTTCTTTCTCCGCGGCCTGCCCGCGCCAGCGCGCGGCGGCTCCTCGGACCCGCGCGTCGCCATCGGTGAGGCGAGCTTCGCGCAAGTCGGTTGCGCGGTCTGTCACCGGCCGACGCTGCAAGGTGGCGGCGGCTCGGTGCCGCTCTATTCCAATCTGCTGCTGCACAACGTCATGCCCGCTGGATTCCGCGGCATGGCAGAGCCCGGCGCTGGCGTCGGCTTCTATCGCACGACGCCGCTGTGGGGCGTCAAGCACACCGCGCCCTACCTGCACGACGGTCGCGCCGAGACTTTGGAGCAAGCGATCCTGCAACACGCTGGCGAAGCGCAAGCGAGCCGCGATGCCTTCGCTGCGTTGTCGACGCCAGAACGCGAGGCGCTGCTGCTGTTCTTGCAGGACCTGTGAACTTGTTGCGTAAGAAGCGCAGCTCGATCTGGTGCGCAATCGCCGCGTGCGCTGCTTCTTGCCACGAAGATTCAGACGCAGCCTCGCCGCAGCCGCAGGACGCGATCCAAGAGCCGACTGCCGCCGCGTCGTCGCCGTGGCCGCCGTTCTCGATTCGCGGTCGCTGGGAGGATCCACGAACGCTGCGCTACCGCATCGAAGCGACCCCGGGCCCGATGTCGCCGCGCAGCTTTGCCGAAGCGATCGAACGTGCGATCGCGCAGTGGAACGCGACCGGTTGCGTGTCGCTGGCGCCGACCGCGGATGCCGGAGCCGACATCATGTTTGGTTGGCGAAGCGGCGCGCACGATCGGTGTGAGCCCTTCGATCGGACTTCTGCCCTTGCGCACGCGGGCCCGGTCGGGTGCGCGACCTTCGTGCACTTCGACGCATCGCGTGCGTTCTTGCCCAATGGGTCCGGCCCACTGTCGATGCAGTCCGTTGCGTTGCACGAGATCGGCCATGTGCTCGGGCTCGATCACGTCGAAGGCCGGAAGTCGGCGATGAGCACGGATCCAGCTCGGACCTGCGCGGTCGGCGAAGGGGACCAAGCCGGCTTGCATTCGCTATATGGCGGCGCGACGGACGACGAGTCCGACTTGCGCATCGTCGGAATCGACGGCACGACGCGCGCGACGTTGCGCCGCATTGCGCCGCGCGAGCAGTCCGAGTTCGGCTGGATCGACGCCGATGGCAACGGCAGCGACGAGTTGATGGTCTGGCGCACCGACACGAGTGGCCACGGCGCATTGATGGTCTACCACTTCGGCCAAGGCCCACGGCTCGTTCGGACTGCGGGCCCGTTCTTGGGCGTCGTGGTTGCTGGCGCGCGCACGCAACTCGTCGTCACGGACCACGGAGAACGCTTGATCGTCTCCGAGATGCCAAATCAGCGACGCACGGCGCTGTCGTTCTCGGACCTCGGTGCCCTCGAGCCTTTCGGTGGCGAGCCACCGCCGCTTCCAACCAGCAGCACGACAAAGCCGGACTTCGACGGCGACGGCTCATTCGAAGCTGTCGTGCGGACCTCGCGCTGATTCGCGTGAACGCAAGCGCGACCAGAAGTCGCACATCCGCGACAAACTGACGACGGGCCGACATTCGACCGTCTGTGGGCCGTCAGTCGGATGGTTCGGGAAGACGGCGCCGGCGCGCCGATGCCGTCGTGTTTGCAGCGCGGCGCGCGATGCGCTCCTGGGCAACGAATGATTTCGTGCGCGCACGACGAATCCCAACGCAGTCTTCACCATGTTTGGCAAGGAGATTGCTTTGCTGCTCGCATCTCCTCCCCCGCCCTCGCCGCGCTCCCGACGGCCATGACTGCCAACGACACCACCCTTCGTCCCTACCACCGCCCCCGGCCGCGAGCGCTTGCGACCTTCGGTCGGTCGATGCTGCCGCTCGTGGCGTTGATGCTGTTCGCCGGAAGCGTGGTGTTCGCATCGTGGTTCGTGATCTTCCTCTGCGGCATGGGCTGGAACCTCGTCACCGGCGCCTGATCGCGGTGCCGCCGCCATGAAGGAGCCTCGCTCCCTTGCGCCGATCCCGCGTTGGACCGACGCTCCGCGCGAGCCATGCGAACGCAAGCACGCCGCGGATGACCCGTGTCGACGAGAGACCCGCTGACGCCCTGACCGACGAAGCGCGCAAGTTCGTGCTCGAACTGGGCCGCGCGCTGCATGCGCTCGGCAGCCCTTCCTACCGCGTTGAGGATGCGATGATCGCTTCGGCGCGCGCGCTCGGGCTGCAAGGCAGCTTCTTCGCGACGCCGACCGCGATCTTCGCGCAGCTCGTGCAACCGGGCGGCGAGCCGGCAATCACGCTGCTACGCGTGCGGCCAGGCGACCAGGATCTCGGCAAGCTCGCGCAGCTCTACGACGAACGCGACGATGTGGTGCAAGGTCGACGCGGCGCCCGCGAAGGCAGCGAACGGATCCGCGCCGTGATGTCGAGCCCGCCGACCCAAGGACCATGGGCCGAGTTGCCGGCGCATGTCCTGAGCAGCGTCGGCGCCGCGGTATTCCTCGGTGGCGCTACCAGTGAAGTCGCCGTCGCCTCTCTCTGCGGCCTCGTCGTCGGCCTGCTTGGGTTGCTGGCGGTTCGGGCACGCCGATTTGCGCGCGTGTTCGAGCCGACCGCGGCGGCGGCGACTGCAATGCTCGCGCAGCTGTTCGCGGCCATTGCTCATGCCGATCCCGGCATCGTCACGGTCGCCGGCATCGTGCCACTGCTGCCAGGACTGACGATCACGACGGCTCTCGCTGAACTCGCCGTGCGCCATCTCGCTTCGGGCAGCGCGCGTCTGCTCGGCGCGCTCGCGACGATGCTGACGATGGCCGTCGGCGTCGGGCTCGGCGCGCGCGTCGGCACGATGCTCGTCGACGTGCCGATCCTGCCGCTGCCGCAGCCTGCGTCGTTGTGGGTTCAGGTGCCGATCGCATTCGTGTGCGCGACGGCATTCGCAATTCTGTTGCGCGCGCGCTGGTCGCAGTTGCCGCCGGTGTTGACCGCAGTAGGGATCGCGTTTGCAGGCGTTCAACTCGGCGGCCTCGTGTTCGACCGCGAACTGGCTGCCTTCGTCGGCGCGTTCGCCGTCGCGGCCGCGGGCAATCTCTACGCGCGACTGCGCCGACGACCTGCGGCAGTGCTGAGGACGCCGGGCCTGTTGTTGCTCGTTCCGGGGTCGATCGGCTTCCGAGGACTCACGACCGCGCTGCAGCAGGACTTCTCAGCAGGCTCGCAGTTCGCC
This sequence comes from Planctomycetia bacterium, assembly GCA_005776365.1. GTDB lineage: Bacteria > Planctomycetota > UBA1135 > UBA1135 > UBA2386 > SXPK01. Next base: position 6,415 of record SXPK01000094.1, on the reverse strand, counting down.
TTCCGGATGCTGCTCGTCGGCGGCGCGCTGGTCGCAGGCATTCTCGTCGCCAACGTGCTCGTGCCGCCGCCACTCGACGTCGAGCCCGACTCGGAAGATTGAGCAATCTACTTTGAGCCCGTCAGTCGCCCTTCTGCGGCGGCGCGACCGGCGCCTGATCATCCGCGGGCTCATCGGGCAACTGCATCGCTTCGATCGCCAGCGCCTGCTCCAGCGCCACAAAGAACCGTTGGTAGGGCTCCGCGGTCTCAACGGCGCGCAAGTAGAACTGCGCGCTTGCCCGCACGACGGACTGCTTCTCGTTGCGGTTGCGCACCGTGACGGTGACGCGCACAAGGTCGGCGCGATGCAAGAACGGCCCCCAGCTGCGGTATGACCGCGTCAGCAGCAGCAGCGACTGGTCGTCGTAGAGGTGGTAGGTCGGGTCGAAGACTTCTTCGCCTTCGAACGGGTCAAAGCGCGTTCCCGAGACGATGCCGAGCTTCACGTCGAGCGCCTCGATTTGGAAGCCGAGGTCCTGCATCGCCTGCACGATCGCGGTCAGCAGGCGCCCCCGGTCCGCCGTCTCGAACACGCGGGACTGCGCGTTGCGCAACATCACTTGGCTCGCGTCGGCGAGCCAGATCTGGTCGCTCGAGCGTGTCAGCGTCTCGTGCCGCGCCTCAAACGGGGAGATGCAGGACGACGCCAACGACGCAAGAACGAGCATGATGAAGGCGCGGGCTCGGCGCGGCATCGACGGCTTCTGGGCATGCGCTGTTGGTCGCATCGTCAGCCTCGATTGACGAACAGCGAGCGCTCCAGGGCAGCGAAGAAGTTCTGGTAGACCTCCGCGTCCTCGACCGGCTTGTTGTTGAAGATCGCGTTGACGCGGACGAGGAACTTGCCGCCGTCTTGCGGCCGCACCGTCACGGTGATCTCGACGACGTCAAGGAAGTTTGGCTCCGCGAACTTGGCTGCGGTCACGAGCCCAAGCTCCTCGTTGGCGCGCTCGATCACGAAGCCGAGGTCTTGGAGCACGCCCATGATGCCTCGCATCGCCACAAGCCGGTCCGTCAACTCGAAGGTGCGCGATTGGATGCTGCGCAACTTGGTCTGCGCTTCGGTCGGCGCCAGCAAGTTGGCGCTCGGCTTTGGCACCGTGCATGCGCCCGCCAGCGCCGCGAACGTAATACAGACGACGAACGGGAACAGACGCATCGAGTGCCTCACAGCGTGAAAGCCTCCAAGAAAACGGCCTTCGAGAGCCGTGCAAAGAACTGCTGGTAGATCAACGGGTCGCGGATCATCTCCATGCGTTGTTCGCCCGGCGGGATGTAGTTCTTTTCGACGGTGCCATCACCCTTCCAGACGACGCGATGGAACATCACGCGCACCTCGTGCCGCGTGCCCGCAGCATTGGCCGGGCGAGCGACGATCGTCGCAGAGATCTGCTGCTGCAGATCGATCGGCTGAAACACGTAGGCGAGCGAAATGATGATGAGGAACACGCGCCCGATCTTCTGCCCCGACTCGAGTGCGCTGCGTTCTTTTGCAGCGCGCAAGAATCCGAGGCCGCGCACGCTCTCCTCGACGTGGAAGCCTAGGTCCTGCAGCGCTGCGGCGGACGCGGAGAGCAACTCGTCGGAGTCCTTGGTCTCGAAGAAGCGCGTCTGCGCTGCCTTGTGCAGTGGTGCCTCGGGCGCGAGCTGGAAAAACGTCGTCGGTTGCGCGACCCGGCAACCCGCGAGCGCCATCAGGCACGCCGCTAGCACAGATCGAAACATGGCTGTTTCAGAACTGCGTGTAGTTGTAGGCAAAGTCGCGGACCTTCTTCTCGGCGTCGAACTTGATCAGGATCGTCAGGGTCTTCTGTCGCGTCGTCGAATCGCGAGTCGTTGAGCTGCCGCCGAGGATGAGCAGCGTTCCATACGACGACTTGCTGGCATCCATGCGCTCGGTCGAGACCTTGTCGTAGACCCACACCTCCCGACGCTCCTCGTCCGTGGTGATGATGTTGGGCGAGCCAAGCACTTCGATCACCTTCGCGGCGGAGAGGCCGATCTGGATCTCGCCTTGCACCTTGCCGACGGTGAGTTCATTTGCCTTGGGCGCGTCGGATTTCTGCGCGCCAACGCAGGCGACGAAGGGCATCGAGAATGCGCAAAGCGCGGCGAGGAGGAGGATCTTCTTCATGGTCTTCGTGTCATCCGCGCAGAGTCGAGAATGCGCGGCGCGGCATCCTCTTGGGCCGCGACCCTTCGGTCAAACAGGGCTGCCAGGTTCGCTACCGTTCTCAGCACAGGTGCGCAGCGCGGGTCATTCGCCCAGGCGCTGCACGTCGAGGCCTTCGATCTCCTGCAGCGACTGGCCGGCGATGCCTTGGAAGTCGCCGAACATGCCCACCGTCGATTCAACCGCGCCTTCGATCTGTTGCTGGCGCTTGGCCCACATCTTGGTGATCGCCTTGCGTTCCTTGTCGAGGTCGTCTTGCAGTTCCTTGAATCGCTCGACGATCGCGGCGACGCGGTTCTTGAAACCGGTGCCGGTCAGATAGGCGTAGACCTGCTCCTGCTTCGACTTCTGTCCTTCGAGCGCGCGCTTGTTGGCATGCACCTGGATCAACGCCTGCCGCAGCGAGGAGCACAGCGGCAATGCGCAGCGGAACGACGTCACCCACACGCCCTCGATCTGCTCAAAGGTCTCGACGCCCTTGGGCAACACCTGCGTGACCAGCACGGCGACGTCGGCGCCGGCATCCCGCATGTCGTCGCGCAGCTTGGCTAGCCACAGGTCCGACCACGCCTTGGTGCGCTTGCTCTCCCACAGGATGGAGCCGCACTGCTGCTCCCCGACGCCAAACACGCGCTGCAACGCGTCCGCACCAGACTCGCCCTTGGCGACGGGTTCGACGAGGTCGCGCGGAAACTTCGAACGCAGCAGGGCCTCGAGCTGCATCTCCATGACCTCGCCCTGAAGTTGTTGCGAGCCCTGCTCGGCCTTTTGCACCGCCTCTTTCAACTTCTGGTTGAGGTCGTCGATCGTCTTCTGCTTCTCCAGCAGCTTGAACGAAGCCTGCTGTTCGGCTTGCTGCGCCGCCTCGGCGCGGATCGCGGCCTTCGCCTCGTCGATGGCGCGTTGCTTGTCGAGTTCGAACTGGTCCTGCGCGTCCTTCAGCGACTGCCGCTCCTGACGCAGCTGCAGTTCGAGGGCACGCGCGTCCGCGAGCTTTTTGCGGTTCTCCGCCAGCTCCGTCTGCACGGCATCCTTCTCCTGTTTGGCAGCGTCGAGGTCGGCCTGCAGCGACGCGCGCGCCTTCTTCTGCTCTTCGTCGGCGATCGCGCGCCGTTCCTGCGCGAGGCGCTGGCGAAGCGTCGCGTCGAGATCGTCCTTCGCCTTCTGCAGCGAATCGGCCTCCGTGCGCAACTTCTCACGCTCGCCGTCGACCTTCTTCTGCTGCTCCTCGAGCATCCGGCGGTAGCGCTCCTCCGTCTGCTTGACGAGTGGCGCGGCGAGCGACTCGGTCAGCTTGACCTCGGTCTTGCACTGCGGGCAGGTGATCGACGGTTCATTCATCGCAACTCTCCAGGTTGATTCGTCACGCTAGGCGATGCACCCGCGGATGCAATGCACGCAGTGCACCAGCGATCATCCCCCGCCACCGCGAAGATGCCGCACGAAGAACGCCGCGCGCCGCGACGCCAGCGTCGGCATCTCGCCGCAGCCGTGGCCGCCGCCGGGCACGAGCACGAAGTCGAAGTCCTTGCCCGCCTTCAGCAATGCGTCGACGACCTGCAAGGTCGACGCGGGATCGACATTGCGATCGAGTTCGCCGACCGTCAGCAACAGTTTGCCTTGCAGCCGCGCCGCGTGGACCACGTTGCTATTCGCCGCGTAGTGCTCGCCGACCGGCCAGCCCATCCACGCCTCGTTCCACCAAATCTTGTCCATGCGGTTGTCGTGGCAGCCGCAGTCCGCCGCCGCCGCCGTGTAGAAGTCGCCGTGCCAAAGCAGCGCAGCGAGCGCGTTCTGACCGCCGGCCGAGCCGCCAAACACGCCGACGCGCGTCGCGTCGACCTCTCTGTGCTGCGCCGCGAGCGCGCGGATCCATGCAATGCGATCAGGAAAGCCCGCGTCCTTCAGGTTCTGCCAGCAGACGTCGTGGAACGACTTGCTGCGCCAGTTCGTGCCCATGCCGTCGATCTGCACGACGCAGAAGCCGAGTTCGCACAGCGCCCGCAACCGCAGTTGCAACTCGAAGGACTTGGCGACATGAAAGTCGTGCGGCCCCGCGTAGATCGCCTCGATCACCGGCAATCGTTCGCCAGCGCGCATCGCCGAAGGGCGCAGGGCGATGCCATGAATGTCCGTTGCGCCATCGCGGCCCTTGCTGACGAAGCGCTCGGCGAAGCGGAACCCAGCCGCGAGCAGCTTCTCCGCGTCATCGCGACCCAACTCGGCGACGAGCGCGCCGTCAGAACACCGACGCAACTCCGTCACCGTCGGGCAATCGATGCGCGACCAGCGCACGATCGCGTGGGCGCGGTCCTCGGACAGTTCCCACTCGTGGTCGCCGTCGCTCGAAGTGACCGCGATCGGGTCACCGCCGTCGAGCGGAACGCGCACGAGGTGGCGGTGGTAGGGGTCCTGGCCCTCGTGGAAGCCGAGCGCCGTGATCCAGACTTGGCGTGCGTCCTCATCGACGCGCTCGACCGATCGCACGCGCCATTCCCCCTTCGTCAGCTGCGTCGCCTTCCCGGTGTTGGCGTCGATTCGGTAGAGGTGGTTGTTGTCGTCGCGCTCGCTCGTCCACAGCAGTTCCTCGCCGCCGCGCAGCCAGCGCAAGAAGGTCTTCTGCGAGTAGTCGACAAACGTCTTCGACGTCTCATCGAGGATCGTGCGCACCGCGCCGGTGTTCGCGTCGATGGCGCGCAGCGCGAGTTGCTGATGCCCGCGACGGTTGTAGAGCACGCGCACTTCGCGCGAGTCTTCGGCCCAGTGGACGTGGTCGATCGACCACGGGTCGGCGAACTGCGACTCGTCGATCTCGATGCGGACCTCTTGCTCACAGTCAAAGAGGCGCGGCCGCGGCCGCGCGATGCGATCGCCAGGCTTGAGATACTGCAGCGTGTGCAGGCGCGGCTGCACCGCGTCCTTTGGCGACGACTCGACGAGCGTGACCGTGTGCTCCTGCTCGGCTTCGACCCAGAATGCGAGGACGCGACGGCCATCGGGTGAGACGTGCAGATCGCCGCGATGAAAGTGCGCCGCGGTCCCGTCCAACGTCAATGCGACATCAGCGCCATCCTTGCTGACGTGCACGTTGTGGTCGCGCACGAATGCGCGAACGCGCGCCGCGTCGTCCTTGCGCGGCTCGGTCGCCTCGCGCTTTTGCGACCGGCGTCGCGTGTTCGCGGTGTCGCGCGACGCGTCGCCGATGCGCGCCAAGCCGCCGCCTTCTTCTGCGACAAAGGCTCCGACGACGGCGCCGTCGCCGGCGACGAATCGCCACGCATGGCCCGCAAAGGTGTGCTGACTGCGTTCTTCGCCGACTGCCAGCGAGCCATAGGCGTGCTCGACGCCTGAGGCGTCGATCCACTGCACCACGACCGGCGACATCCAGTCGTTGCGCATGCGCAGCGACGTGGAAGCGCCGCCGTTCTTGCTGCGCACGCGCATGGACTGCGGCTCCAAGTCCTCACCGCGCGCCGGCAAACCGACTTCCGTCGGATCCGCCGACAGCAGCCGTTGGCCGCTGGTGCAATCGACGCGCACGTAACGTCGCGCATCGCCACTGCCGATCGAGAACGCGATCGCCTTGCCGCCATCCAGCCAAGCGATGCGGCGAGGAAAGGGCACGACGAGATCGCGCCACAGATCGACGCGCGCCTGAGCCTCGGGCAAGTTGCGCGCAAAGGCCTTCGCCGATGCTCCTTCCCCCACCTGGCCACTCACGGTGGTTGCAAGAGTGCACAAGACCAACCCGATCCCTACCCACCGCCGCGCAGGGCGGCCGCGATCGCAGAGTGCCATGGACCGATCGTGCCGCGACGGGAGCCTTCGGTCGATGCGGGTCCACCTCGGAAGCACCGCGTGCGACCCATAGATATACGTGTGCCACTGCACTATAGTGCATCAAGTGTCGTCGGAGTTCATGCGATATGCTGCTTGAACTCGTAGGCAAGGCGGGCACCATGCTTCGCCCACCGACTCGACCTCTCTCGAGCCATTCCATGATCGACCTCAACCGACACCCCAGTTCCTACAAGCACTGGCAGCTCAGCTTTGACGGCGACGTCGCGATGCTGCGCATGAACGTCAACCCAGAGTTCCCCTACCGCGAGGGCTATGAACTCAAGCTCAACAGCTACGACCTCGGCGTAGACATGGAGCTGTGCGACGTCGTGCAGCGCCTGCGGTTCGAGCATCCGGAAGT